>NZ_JBWKDW010000007.1:280999-297006 GCF_056435735.1 Streptomyces sp. NPDC043878 | reverse complement strand
ACCGACCCCGACCACCTCATCAGCACGCTTCGACACGGTCTCCGCCAGATCCAGTACCGCACCAACCTCATCGACGGATGCCTCGCCGAAACCGGACTCACCTTCACGACATCACGGCGACAACGTCAGTAAAGCGGGTGTCGCAGCTTCGAATCCTGCCAGGGCACAACGCGTTACGCCGCTGGCTTGGGGTTTCTTCCTCAGGAAGGCGTTTTATTCGGCCTCGGACTCCCTGTCCGGGACCGTTTGCGTGAGCGGACGAGGAGTTGATCTGCCGAACATCGCCCAACGGATCAGCGTCATCCGGGCCTCGTCCGGCGACCGTCCACCGTCCGTCCAGCCCCCCGCTCCACCGCAGGTCAGGACACCCCGATCCACCCGAACCTCCAGACGAACATTTGGGAAGGGTGTTGGGGGCAACCCCTCACGAGTGTGAATCTCGCGTGCTCCGCAGCGCCTGAACAGACGAAACGAAGGCCGAGCCACAACCGTGGCTCGACCTGTCTCGGCAAGCGGGGCCCCACGCTCCCGCATCCCACGGCGGGCTGCCGACACCACTGCGTGGCGGAGTCCTACGGAACCTGGCGGTCGACGTCGCGGCGGTTGCCGACGGACAGGACCCACACGATGAGTTGGCCGTCCTCGACGGTGTAGACGATGCGGTAGTCACCGACCCTGAGTCGCCAACGAGCGTTGTGCCCTTGGAGGGCAGCGATGTCGAACGCAGTCGTATCGCCCGCATCCATTGCCTTCTGAAGTTCAGTGAGGCGATACAGGACACGCAGGGCATCCGGACGCGGGATCTTGAGCATGTCCCGCTGGGCGTGCGGCGTGAAGCGGGTGACGTGCCCCATGGGTCAGCCCCCATTGGCGCGGGGCAAGGCAGCCATCTCTTCGAACGAGACCGACCCTTCCGTGCCCTCGGACTCGGCTTCGTCGGCCAGCCGGTTGAGCGACGAAGACGTCGCCCACCTCTCCCCGCTCAGGGACCGGCACATCAACTTCCTGGGCCGCTACCTGTTCAACGTCAAAGCCAGCGGCCCCGGCAAGGGCCCGCGCCCCTTCCGGGACCCGTACGCCGCCGAGGACGACGAGGACTGACGGCCAGCACACCTACACCCGACCGACCCGGCCACTCGTCGCGCCCGCGGGGGCCCGGCACCCGACTTGCGTGACCCTTTCGCGGCAGGCGTCACACCAAGTCGGGTGCATTCTCCTGCGCGGGATCCTTGGATGCCGGGTGATCCGGGCCGCCGGTCGGGGCGGCGGCACGCAGCGCCGCTTCGACCCGGCGGTTGCTGGTCATGGATGCCGTGACGGCCGTCATCGCCAGGAGGAGGCCGGCGGCGGCGTAGAGCGGGGTGCGGATGTCGTACGTCGTGGCCAGCCAGCCACCGAGGAACGCCCCGACGGGGGCGGCGCACATGGCCAGCATGCGGGAGGTGGAGGCGACCCGGCCCATCAGGTGGGGCGGGACGATCGCCTGCCGGAGGGAGGGCCCGAGCACCATCGTGGCGCCCATGCCGGCCCCGCAGACGGCGAGCGCCAGCCCCGCCACGTACGGGTTCGGGGCAGCGGCCAGGCCCAGGATGGCAAGCCCTTCGACGGCGGCCGTGCAGGTCAGCGCGGTGCCGGTGCCGAGTCGTCGGCCGAGGTAGGAGGCGATGCCTGCACCGAGCAGGCCGCCTGTGGCCTCCGCCGTGAGGAGCAGGCCGAAGCCGTAGGTGTCGATGCCGAGGCGGTCCTGCGCGAAGAGGGCGAGGACGGTCTCCACAGCGAGGAAGGCGACATTCCCGACCGCCGGGCGGAGCGCGAGCCCGAGCAGCACCCGGTCCCGGAAGACGTACGAGGCCCCGGCCCGCGCCTGCCGAAGCAGCGACTCGCGGACCTCCGGCACGGGCCGGGGCATGGCGGGCAGCGTACGGACGAGCAGCGCGGAGAGCAGGAACGACACCGCGTCGGCCAGCAGCGGAACCGCCCGCCCGAGCGCGAGCAGCGCACTGCCCGCAGGCGGCCCCGCGAAACCGGACATGGCGGTCTGGGCACCGCGCAGGCGGGAGTTGGCGCGTTCCAGGAGCGCGGGGTCGCGGCCGAGCAGATCCGGCAGGAAGGCCGTGGCGGCCGTATCGAAGAAGAGTCCGCCGAGGCCGAGCAGGAAGGCGACGGCCGCGAGCAGCGGAATGCTCAGCACATCGAGCGCGGCCGCCGCCGCCGGTATCGCGAGCAGCACCGCACGCGCCGCGTCCGCGACCCACATCGTGCGCCGACGGTCCCAGCGGTCCACCAGCGCACCGCCGAGCACCCCGAAGAGCAGCCACGGCAGCGTCCCCGCGGCCGTGACGACGGCGAGCGCCATCGGATCCCGCGTCAACGTCAACGCGATCAGCGGCAGCGCGGCCTGGGTCACCCCGTCGCCGAGCGAGGACACCGTCTGCGCGGTCCACAGCCGTCCGAACCCGGTCGGCAGTCTCCGAACGCCTGAGGTCACTTGGCGCTCCCCTCGGCCTGCTCCCGCGACGCCGGGTGGAACAGCGCGAAGACGAGTGACGCGTCCGGCAGCGACGGATCGGACAGCTCCCGGTACTCGTCCGCCAGTGCCTGCAGCCGCGCCCCCAGCTGTGCGAACTGCTCCTCGGTGAGCCGCAGATGCGCCATCCGCACGTGCCGCTCGCCGTCCGCCGGCGCCGCCTCCAGGTCCGCCACCGCATGCCGCATCAGCACATCCGGCCCTCCCTCGCCCGGGTCCGGCAGCGCGATCGCCCGGGCGGCCATGGCGTAGTACCGCTCGGTGACGCCCCGGACCTTCCGCGTCCGCACCACCTTCACCAGGCCGGCCCGCTCCAGCAGCCGCACGTGATAGCTGGAACTCCCCTTCGCAAGGCCCACCCGCTCGGCGATCTGCGTGATCGTCGCCGGCTCGAAGCGGAGCACGGCCATGATCCGGTGGCGCGTGAGGTTGGAGACGGCGCGCAGCTGTTCGTCCGTGGTGACGTGAAACGTCTCGGGAAGATCATCGGTAGGCATGCGAGCAATGGTCAACGATTCTTGACCATTGCGCAAGGGGATTCGCACGAACCCGGTCACGGCCAAGGGCCTTCGCGGCTGAGTGCGCCCCCTCGAACCCCTGCCGCACAGCAGCGGCTGTGGCTGTGCCCGCGCCCCCGCCGGACCGCACCCGGCTCGCTGACCCGGGGTCAGGGACGTGTGGCCATACGGACGCCGGCGGGGACGGGGCGGCTCAGCCGTCAGGCGGCGTGACAGAGCACCGCCGGGCCGGCCGGGGCCACGGTGCGGGCCACTGTCGCCTGCAAGGGACGGGCGGTGGGCGCGGCCTGCGGGCGGTTCCGTGCGAAGACGACGAGGCGCAGCACCGCGAACCGCGCGGCACCGGCGAGTGCGGAGGCGGCCAGGTAGACGACCTGCTCGATCACCGCACCGGGCGCCGCCACCAGCTGTTGCAGGACAAGCATCGCCACACAGGTCACCGCGTACGCGGCCGCCGCGGACCCGGCCGACTGCACATGCTGGCGCCAGGTCGCGCGCCCACCCGCACTGAAAGTGAACCGGGCGTGCAGCTCGGTGGCGAGGAGCGTGGAGATCACGGTGATCAGGGCGTTGGCCAGAACCCAGGGAACCCAGGAGGCGAGGGCCGCCACGGCGAAGCTGGAGGCGACCCCCACCCCGCCGCCGCAGAGCACGAAACGGGTGAATGCGGTGAACGCGGCGGGCACCGCCTGCTCCTCGCTGTGTGCTGTCTCCATGATCCGACCCCTTTGATGGCTCACTCCGCGAAACGCGCACCTCACGACCTGAGAGGTCTGGGTGCGCCACCAGTGATGCCACTATGGCACACGTATGGCACCGACAGTGAGCCATTAATGGCGTAGCAACATGGACGGAGTCGCGAAGTGCAGATCAGAGGCCCATCACGACTTCGGCGCGCGATGCGTACGCGACATCCCGCGGCACGCACCAGAGACGCTCCCGCCCGATCGACCTGGCCGCACACCGAGAAACGAGAGCAGACCACCCTCTCGCGACATGGCGTGGCATCACCTGGACCCCGATGGCACCGAATGGCGTCGCCCGGCGCCATTCCGGGCTCCCAAAACACGCTTGAGCGCGCATGGCGCCACACTGACGCAGGCCGATTGTCTTGCATTTTCGCAGCTCAGCAGCCTTTTCCTGAAGCCGCCCCGCCACGAGGCAGCACTCACGCTTGCACATGACGCCACTACGGTGCCATGATGGCGTCATGGACCTCACCCCGTATGTCGACTCTCTCCGCCGCGAACTCGCGGTGGCCGCCGAAGCCGGCGGCGACGAAGCCCGCGAGCTGGCCGAGAGGCTCACCGCTCCCCTGGAGTCGGCGACCCGTCTGACCCTGCTCAACGTGCTCTCCGCCGCGATGGACGAGATCACCCGCGAACTCGCCCCCGGCTCGGTCGACGTACGGCTGCGCGGGCTCGACCCCGACTTCGTGGTGACACCGCCCACCTACGGCGGCGCCCCCGCCGAGCCGACCGCGCCCGACGAACCGCTCAGGACCCCGGGCCCGGCCGACGGTGACGAAGGCGGCACCGCCCGAGTCAATCTGCGTCTGCCGGCCCATCTCAAGGCTCGCGCCGAGGAGGCGGCGACCCGCGAGGGCCTGTCGGTCAACGCGTGGCTCGTGCGCGCCGTGTCAACCGCGGTCGGCGGGGGCGCCCGGCCGCCGCGTACGACGGAGAAGGCCCAGACCGTCGGACAGAGCTTCACGGGCTGGGTGCGCTAGCCGCGCCCCCGCCAACACCACTTCACCCACACCACGTCCCACCAGCGGGGACGACCCAAAGACCCAAGAGGACGGGACAGCCATGCCTTCTTTCGACACTCCCGAAGCGATCTCGGTCACGGCGCGCGTGGAGGCCGGTTCCATCCAGTTCACCGCGGGCGACCGCCTCGACACGGTCGTCGATGTGCGGCCCCGCGACCCGAAGAAGGACCTGGACGTACGGGCGGCCGAGCAGACCGAGGTCACGTACACGGGCGGCGTCCTGACTGTCAGGACGCCCAAGGGCAATCTGCTCGGGCTCGGCCGCACAGGCACCGTCGACGTGACGGTCGAACTGCCCGCGGGCTCGCGCATCGACATGACCGGCGCCTGGGCCCAGGTGCTGGGCGAGGGCCGGCTCGGCGAGGTCAACGTGAAGACCTCCTCCGGCGACGTCCGCCTCGACACGACGGGCCCGCTCCAGCTGACCGCGTCGCACGGCTCGATCACCGTGGGCCGGGTCGAGGGCAGGGCCGGGATCACCACCAGCTCCGGCAGCCTGCGCGTCGGCCTCGTCGACGGCCCCGCCGTCCTGAAGAACTCGCACGGCACCACGACCATCGACGTGGCGACCGGCGAGCTGCGGGTGAGCGGCGCCAACGGCGACATCGAGATCCGGCGCGCCGAGGACTCGGTCACCGCCACCACCGCCCACGGCACCCTGCGTGTGGGCGAAGTGGCTCGCGGCACCGTCCAGTTGGAGACCAACTACGGCGCCATCGACGTCGGTGTCCGCGAGGGCACGGCCGCCTGGCTCGACGTCAGCTCGGGCTCCGGGCAGGTGCGCAACACGCTCACCGCGTCCGAGAGCCCGGAGAAGAGCGAGGACACCGTCAAGGTCCACGCCCGCACCAAGTACGGCAACATCGACATCCGCCGCGCCAGGGTCTGACCCCGGAAGAACCGGCCTCAACTCGCGCACCCCCCAGCCACTTCAGCCTTCGAACGGGAGGGCCCCATGCCTTCATCTGTCATGCCCACGCCCAGGCGGGGCGACGGTCCGCAGTCGCCCGCCGCCGTCTCCGCCGTCGGTCTGCGCAAGTCGTACGGCGACAAGACCGTGCTCGACGGCATCGATCTGCGCATCCCTGCCGGGTCCGTGTTCGCACTGCTCGGACCGAACGGCGCCGGCAAGACCACCGCCGTGAAGATCCTCTCCACGCTCGTCACCGCCGACGGCGGACAGGCCCAGGTCGCGGGCCACGACATCGCCACGTCCCCGGACGGCGTGCGTGCCGCGATCGGGGTCACCGGGCAGTTCTCCGCCGTCGACGGCCTCATCACCGGCGAGGAGAACATGCTCCTCATGGCGGACCTGCACCACCTGCCCAAGCACGAGGGGCGGCAGGTCACCGCCGAGCTGCTGGAACGGTTCGACCTCACCGAGGCCGCGAAGAAGCCCGCCTCCACCTACTCCGGCGGCATGAAGCGCCGCCTGGACATCGCCATGACCCTGGTCGGCAAGCCGAGGATCATCTTCCTCGACGAGCCGACCACCGGCCTCGACCCGCGCTCCCGCCACACCATGTGGCAGATCATCCGCGAACTCGTCTCCGACGGCGTCACCGTCTTCCTCACCACCCAGTACCTGGAGGAGGCCGACGAGCTCGCCGACCGCATCGCGGTGCTGAACGACGGCAAGATCGCCGCCGAGGGCACCGCCGACGAGCTGAAACGCCTGATCCCCGGCGGCCATGTCCGGCTCCGCTTCACCGACCCAGCCGCGTACCAGAAAGCCGCCTCCGCGCTGCGCGAAGTCGCCCTCCCCCACTCCCGGCTTCGCTCGAGCGGGGGGACCCCCAACGACGAGGCGCTGGCCCTGCGGATCCCCAGCGACGGCAGCCAGCGCGAACTGCGCTCCATCCTCGACCGGCTGGACTCCGCCGGCATCGAGGCCGACGAGCTGACCATGCACACCCCCGACCTCGACGACGTGTTCTTCGCCCTGACCGGCGGCACCGACCGAACCCACAAGAAAGGTGAGGCTGTCCGATGAGCACCCCCCTGGCTCCCGCCCGCCCGACCCGGCTCTCCCTCGCCGTACGCGACTCGAACACGATGCTGCGCCGCAACCTCCTGCACGCGCGCCGCTACCCGTCCCTCACCCTGAACCTGCTGCTCACGCCGATCGTCCTGCTGCTGCTGTTCGTCTACGTCTTCGGCGACGTGATGAGCGCGGGCATCGGCGGTGGCGGCGCCGACCGCTCGGAGTACATCGCGTATCTCGTACCGGGCATCCTGCTGATGACCATCGGCGGCACCCTGGTCGGCACCGCGGTGTCCGTCTCCATGGACATGACCGAGGGCATCATCGCCCGCTTCCGCACCATGGCGATCCACCGCGGCTCCGTGCTCATCGGGCACGTCATCGGCAGCGTGCTGCAGTCGGTCATCAGCGTGGTTCTCGTCGGCGCCGTCGGCGTGGCCATCGGCTTCCGCTCCACGGATGCCACGGCCCTGGAGTGGCTGGCGGCATTCGGGCTGCTCACGCTGTTCGCCCTGGCGTTCACCTGGATCGCGGTCGGAATGGGCATGGTCAGCGCCAGCGCCGAGGCGGCCAGCAACAACGCGCTGCCGCTGGTCTTCCTGCCGCTCATCTCCAGCGCCTTCGTCCCCGTCGACGCGATGCCGGGCTGGTTCCAGCCGATCGCCCGGTACCAGCCGTTCACGCCCGCCATCGAGACGCTGCGCGGACTGCTGCTCGGCACCGAGATCGGCAACAACGGGTGGATCACCATCGTCTGGTGCCTGGGCCTTGCTGCGCTCGGCTACCGCTGGTCGAAGGCGGTGTTCAACCGCGACCCGAAGTGACCACGCGGACTGCCTGCGGCAACTCGTCCCGCCTGCGGGCGGCGTACTCCGACACCTCGTCGCGTACGCCGCCCGTCGGCGTTTCCGCCGCCCGCCGGACCCGCGCCGTCGGCAACGCCACCAGGAACTCGCGCCGCACCAGCGGCGGCCAGTCGCCGAGAACGGGCACAACGACATCAGGATCGGGTACACACCCCTGTCCGTACAGCCGGCCTCGTGGCGGCGGGAGTTGACGGGACCCGGTTCCCTCCGGACCGCCAACTCCCCTGCGCAGCGCGTAACGCCATCAGCTCTTCGCCGCGAGGCCCTTGAGTGCGATGTTGAGTTCGAGGACGTTCACCCGGGGCTCTCCGATGAAGCCGAGGGTGCGGCCGTCGGTGTGGTCGTCGACCAGCTTCTGCACCTGGGCGACCGACAGGCCGTTCTTTTCGGCGATCCGGTGGACCTGGATGTCCGCGTACTGCGGGGAGATGTCCGGGTCGAGTCCGGAACCGGAGGAGGTCACCGCGTCGGCGGGCACCTCGGACGGCTTCACCGTGTGGCCGTTCACCGAGTTGTCCTTGACGACGGCGGCCTTGGCGGCCGTCACCCAGTCGATCAGGTCCTTGTTGTCGGCGGACCGGTTGGTCGCGCCGGAGAGGATCAGCTTGTACCGGGTGTTGACGCTGTTGCTGCCGAGACCGTTCTGCGGGCGCCCCTGGAACCACTTCAGGTCCGGCTCCGGGGTCTCCTGGCCCTTCTTCAGCGGCAGGTTGTACGACTGCCCGATGAGGGAGGAGCCGACGACCCTGCCGTCCGACGTGATCTCGGAGCCGTTGGCCTGGTCGCTGAACAGACCCTGGGCGATACCGGTCACCACCAGCGGGTAGATCACACCGGTCACCAGGGTCAGCACGAGGAGGGCGCGCAGCCCCGCCCCGAGCAACCGGAGGGTGTTGGTCACGGAGTTGTTCATGGCCTTCAGCACGCTTTCAGGAAATTACAGCCCGGGGATGAGGGAGATGAGCAGGTCGATGATCTTGATGCCGACGAAGGGGGCGACCAGGCCGCCGATGCCGTAGATCGTGAGGTTGCGCCGGAGCATCCTGTCCGCGCTGACGGGCCGGTACTGCACGCCCTTCAGGGACAGCGGGACCAGCGCGATGATGATCAGCGCGTTGAAGATCACGGCGGAGAGGATCGCGGAGTCCGGCGAGGACAGGCCCATGATGTTGAGCCTGTCCAGGCCCGGGTAGACCGCCGCGAACAGCGCCGGGATGATCGCGAAGTACTTCGCCACGTCGTTGGCGATGGAGAACGTCGTCAACGCGCCCCGGGTGATGAGGAGTTGCTTGCCGATCTCGACGATCTCGATCAGCTTCGTCGGGTTCGAGTCGAGGTCGACCATGTTGCCGGCCTCCTTCGCGGCCGACGTACCCGTGTTCATCGCCACGCCGACGTCCGCCTGGGCGAGCGCGGGTGCGTCGTTGGTGCCGTCGCCGGTCATCGCGACGAGCTTGCCGCCCGCCTGCTCCCGCTTGATGAGGGCCATCTTGTCCTCGGGGGTGGCCTCGGCGAGGAAGTCGTCGACGCCGGCCTCCTCGGCGATCGCCTTGGCCGTCAGCGGGTTGTCGCCGGTGATCATGACGGTCCTGATGCCCATCCGGCGCAGCTCGTCGAACCGCTCCCGCATGCCGTCCTTGACGACGTCCTTGAGGTGGATGACGCCCAACACCCGTGCCCCGTCGGTGTCTTCGACGGCCACGAGTAGCGGTGTGCCGCCCGCTTCCGAGATCCGGTCGGTGAGCGCGCCGGCGTCCTCGGACACCTCGCCGCCCTGCTCCCGGACCCAGGCGACGACCGAACCTGCCGCGCCCTTGCGGATCTTGCGTCCGTCGACGTCCACACCCGACATCCGGGTCTGCGCGGTGAACGCGATCCACTCGGCGCCGGTGAGTTCGCCCTGGTGCCGCTCGCGCAGGCCGTACTTCTCCTTCGCCAGTACGACGATGGAGCGGCCCTCGGGCGTCTCGTCGGCCAGCGACGACAGCTGGGCGGCGTCGGCGAGATCGGCCTCCGTCGTCTCGGTCACCGGCACGAACTCCGACGCCTGCCGGTTGCCGAGCGTGATGGTGCCGGTCTTGTCGAGCAGCAGCGTCGACACGTCACCGGCCGCTTCGACCGCACGCCCCGACATGGCCAGCACGTTGCGCTGCACCAGCCGGTCCATCCCCGCGATGCCGATCGCGGAGAGCAGGGCGCCGATCGTCGTCGGGATCAGGCAGACCAGCAGGGCGACCAGCACGACCATCGTGAGGTGGGTGCCCGCGTAGTCGGCGAACGGCGGCAGGGTCGCCACCGCGAGGAGGAAGACGATGGTGAGGGACGCCAACAGGATGTTCAGCGCGATCTCGTTCGGCGTCTTCTGCCGCGCCGCGCCCTCGACCAGGTTGATCATCCGGTCGATGAAGGTCTCGCCCGGCTTCGTCGTGATCTTGATGACGATCCGGTCGGACAGGACCTTCGTGCCACCGGTCACCGCGGACCGGTCGCCGCCGGACTCCCGGATGACCGGTGCCGACTCTCCGGTGATCGCCGACTCGTCGACGGAGGCCACGCCCTCGACCACGTCACCGTCGCCGGGGATGGTGTCGCCCGCCTCGCAGACGACCAGGTCACCGATCCGCAGCTCGGTGCCGGGCACCTGCTCCTCGCGGTCACCCACGAGCCGTCGGGCGACGGTGTCGGTCTTGGCCTTGCGCAGGGTGTCGGCCTGCGCCTTGCCCCTGCCCTCGGCGACCGCCTCGGCCAGGTTGGCGAACACGACGGTCAGCCACAGCCAGGCGCTGATGGTCCAGCCGAACCAGTCGCCCGGGTCCTTGAAGGAGAAGACGGTGGTCAGTACCGAGCCGATCCACACCACGAACATCACGGGCGACTTGACCATCACCCGGGGGTCGAGCTTGCGGCAGGCGTCGGGCAGCGACTTCAGCAGCTGTCTGGGGTCGAAGAGGCCCGCGCCGACACGGCTCTCCTTGTGACCGGTCGGGAGGTCCTGGTGCGGCGCCCGGGTCGGGGTGGCTGTGGACATCGAGTCCTCTTGCTTCGTTACGTCGGTGGTCATGACGCCAGCCCTTCGGCGAGCGGGCCCAGCGCGAGGGCCGGGAAGTAGGTCAGACCGGTGATGATCAGGATGGCGCCCACCAGCAGGCCCGTGAACAGCGGTTTCTCGGTGCGCAGGGTACCCGCGGTGGCCGGGACCGGCTTCTGTTCGGCCAGCGAGCCCGCGAGCGCCAGCACGAACACCATCGGCAGGAAGCGGCCGAGCACCATGGCGAGCCCCAGCGTGCTGTTGAACCACTGCGTGTCCGCGTTCAGACCGGCGAAGGCCGAACCGTTGTTGTTCGCGGCCGAGCTGTAGGCGTACAGGATCTCGGAGAATCCGTGCGCGCCGCTGTTGGTCATCGAGTTGCCCGGGGTGGGCAGGGCCATCGCGGCGGCGGTGAAGATGAGCACCAGCGCCGGGGTGATGAGGATGTAGCAGGCGGCGAACTTGATCTCGCGGGTGCCGATCTTCTTGCCCAGGTACTCGGGCGTACGGCCCACCATCAGACCGGCGATGAACACAGCGATGACCGCCATGATCAGCATGCCGTAGAGGCCGGAGCCGGTACCGCCGGGCGCGATCTCGCCGAGCTGCATGCCGAGCATGGTGATGCCGCCGCCGAGACCGGTGAAGGAGGAGTGGAAGGAGTCCACCGCGCCGGTCGAGGTGAGTGTGGTCGACACCGCGAAGATCGACGAGCCGCCGACCCCGATGCGCTGCTCCTTGCCCTCCATGGCCCCGCCCGCGATGTCGAACGCCGGGCCGTGGTGCGCGAACTCGGTCCACATCATCAGCGCGATGAAGCCGACCCAGATCGTGCCCATGGTGGCGAGGATCGCGTACCCCTGCTTGAGGGAGCCGACCATGATGCCGAAGGTGCGGGTCAGCGCGAAGGGGATGACCAGCAGCAGGAAGATCTCGAAGAGGTTCGTGAACGGGGTCGGGTTCTCGAAGGGGTGGGCGGAGTTGGCGTTGAAGTAGCCGCCGCCGTTGGTGCCAATCTCCTTGATGGCCTCCTGGGAGGCGACCGCGCCACCGTTCCACTGCTGGTTGCCGCCCATGCCGTGCCCATTGAAGAACTGGCCGACCTCGTGGATGCCGGAGAAGTTCTGGATGGCACCGCAGGCCACCAGGACGATCGCGGCGACGACGGAGAGCGGCAGCAGGATCCGGGTCACACCGCGCACCAGGTCCGACCAGAAGTTGCCCAGCTCGCCGGTGCGGGACCCCGCGAAGCCGCGTACCAGCGCCACCGCCACCGCGATGCCGACGGCCGCGGAGACGAAGTTCTGCACGGCGAGACCGGCCGTCTGCACGACGTGGCCCATGGCCTGCTCGCCGTAGTACGACTGCCAGTTGGTGTTCGTGACGAAGGACGCGGCGGTGTTGAACGCCTGGTCCGGGTCGATGGCCCGGAAGCCGAGCGAGCCGGGCAGGTGGCCCTGGAGCCGCTGGAGCAGGTAGAGGAAGAGAACGCCGACCGCCGAGAAGGCGAGAACGCCACGCAGGTAGGCGGGCCAGCGCATCTCGGTGTTCGGGTTGGCGCCGATGCCCTTGTAGATCCACTTCTCGACGCGCCAGTGCTTGTCGGAGGAGTAGACCCTGGCCATGTAGGTGCCGAGGGGGACGTAGGCGAGAGCCAGCGCCGCCATGAGCGCGAGCAGCTGGAGCACGCCGGCGAGTACGGGACCCATAGCGATCTCAGAACCTCTCCGGGAAGATCAGGGCGAGGACGAGATAGCCCAGCAGGGCGACGGCCACGATCAGGCCGACTACGTTTTCGGCGGTCACAGCTTCGTCACCCCCTTGGCGACAAGAGCCACCAGCGCGAACACCGCGATCGTGGTGACGACGAAGGCCAGATCGGCCATCGCGAACTCCTGGAGTGAGGTTCGGGTGGAGCAGACGATTAGAGGAAACCGCCTCTCTGGCCGGAATTGGCCGCCGTTGACGCCTCCCTTACGGCGGCCACCGCACCTTTGACGGGACTCATACGCGGCCGGAGGCGGGGGCCACAGCAGCCGGAAGCGCTGCCGGCAGACGACCGCGTCGGTCTCCCGGCGCACCGCGTGGGCGACGACGGCGCCCCGCTGGTTCCGCAGCAGCCGCTGTCACAGCCGCTCCGGCTCGGTCTCCGGGATCAGGACGGTGACCTGGGTGGCCGGTTCCGACGTGGCGACCTCGCGCACGTGCGCCGTTCAGGACGTAGTCCAGGACCAGCGAGGCTGCCGCGACCAGGCTCGTGCGCGCGCCCAGATGGGTCCTGGCCACGGCGTACGCCCGCCGCCGTCCGCGAACGCGGCGATCACCCGCCGGTACGAGGCGACCAGCACCGGCTCGTGCCGCGGGACTGGTTCGGCGGCCGGGGGGAGATCAACTCCGAAGTGGGACAGGGCCGTTGAGTTGACCCACCCGGAGGGTTTCCTCCCAGGCTGGCGCTTCGACGTGTTCGGGGTCGTGCCACACGCGTGCCACTACAGCCGCGTGGGAGGCCGGAACCTCTGGACGAACGTGTGCTGCGCACCGCGGCACGTACGTCATCCCCCGCTCGACGAGGTCAGGCGAGCTTCTTCATCTGCGCGTCGACGATGTCCTCGGGGATGGTCGGGGGCTGGATGGGGTTGAGGGACAGGAAGGTCGCGACGGTGGAGTCCTGGCGGACGACGAGGACGGTGACGGGGATGCCGGGTCCCCCGCTGCCGACGACCTGGGTGGCGTCGAAAGCCAGTGTCTCGTCGCCGTAACCGGAAACGGACCGGGACCGGGTACCGGAATACCCCAGTCCAGCACCCGGGTGGGCAGCAGAGGGGCGCATCTCGGCGGTGGCGCACTTCGGGAACGCCGCGCGCAGGTCGGTCATCACCGTGCGGGCGTCGGCAAGGGTGTAGGACGTCAGGCCGACACTCGCGTGCTGCCCGAGATCGTCGGAGGCGGACACGACATCCTGGCTGACGTGGGCCGTGAAGTCGTGCAGGCCGCCCAGCTGTGCGGCCGCGTAGACGGGTCGGCAAGGTGCGGGCGTGACGTCGCGGTAGGTCGTGAGCACATCGTGGTCCACTGGGCTGCCCTGGCCCTCGACGGTGTTGACCTTGTAGCCGGGGACGTCGTGCGCGGTCAGCGCCAGGCGGTCGAGGCCCTTCTGGTCGAGCCCCTTCCCGCCCGCGGAGGCGGGCGCTCCGGATGCCTGCGGCGTCGAGCTCGCGTCGGCAGTCGTAGGCGTCCTGCCTCCCCCGGCGTCGTCCCCACTGTCCACACCGCACGCGCCGGTCAGCGCCAGCACCGACAGGACACCCGCCGCAGCGACGACCCGTCTTCCGACCGCAGAAGTATTCATCATTCGCCCACCCCCCGGTGCCCCGACTGCGAGCACCCGCACAAGAAGCCCCGGCGTGTGCCCGGGCTGAAGATCACAGGGAGCCTAGCGGGAACCGGCGGAGTACCCTTCGCCGTTGGTGCGGACCGGAGCCTCCCGGCCGTTGGGTCCCGGCCCGAGTGGGTCTATCGTCGGAATCATGGGGGCAGGACGAGGAGGACGGCCGGTGATGCCGCAGGACGAGGCCGTGGTCGGCTGCACGGGGAAGGTACTCATCGGAACGCGCGGATCCGCGGGCCCCGGCGAGATCCTGGTGCGCGTCAGAGGCGGCTCGGAGACGTTCCTCGCCTGGTCGGAGAGCCCTCTGTCCGCCGGCTCGACGGTGCTCGTGATCGAATCACGCGGATGCCGCGAGGTCGGCGTCATCGAGTGGGTGGATCCATTGGACGCGCTCGGCGACGACACCGCCGACGCCGACTGAGGAGTACAAGAAATGTTCGGATACCGCGTTCCCGCTCCCGACGAGGCGATGTTGATCTCGGGAGGCAGGCGGGGACTGGGGGGCGCGCCGTTCCGAGTGGTGACGGGGCACGGAAAGTTCGTGCTCCCGGTCTTCCGGAAGGTCCGGTTCCTCACCCTCTCCATGTGTGAGGCCGAGGTCACCGAGACCTGCGTGACCAAGCAGGGCATCGCGTTGCACGTCCGCGCGGTCATCGCATTCAAGGTCGGTAACGATCACGAGAGCATCATCAACGCGGGCCAGCGGTTCCTCTCCGACCAGGAGCAGATGTCGGTGCTCACCGGCCGGATCTTCGCCGGACACCTGCGGGCCATCATCGGTTCGATGACGGTCGAGGAGATCGTCACCGAGCGGCAGAAACTCGCCGCCGAGGTCCTGGACACCTCCAAGACCGAGATGGCGAAGATCGGGTTGACTGTCGACTCCCTTCAGATCCAGTCGATCGACGACGGCGAGACCGGCTACATCGACGCGATGTCCGCACCGCACAAGGCGGCCATCCAGCGGCAGGCCCAGATCGCCCAGGCGCAGGCCACCCAGGCCGCCGCCCAGGCGGAGCAGGCCGCGGCCCGTGAGCAGGCGGAGTACGCCCGGCAGACGGCCATCGTCAAGGCCGAGTACTCGGCCGAGGTGGACCGTGCCCAGGCGCAGGCCGCGCAGGCCGGTCCGCTGGCGCAGGCACACGCCCAGCAGGAGGTGCTCGCCGTCCAGACGGAGCTGGCCCAGCGCCAGGCCAAACTGCGTGAGCAGCAACTGGTGGCCGAGATCGTGAGGCCCGCCGAGGCCGAGGCCGAGCGGGTCAGGATCCTCGCTGCCGCCGATGCACAGCGGATGAAGATCCAGGCGGAGGCGGCGGCCTCGTACGACCGGGTCGCACTCGACCGGATGCTGATCGACCAGCTCCCCCAGATCGTCAAGGAGGCCGCCGGTGGTCTCGCCGGCGCCAACGTCAACGTCCTGAACGGCGCGGACGGCCTCGGTGAGATCGCCGCCGGCCTGGTCTCGCAGGGCCTGACGATCCTCGACTCGGTCCGACAGAACCTGGGCGGCCAGGACTCGGACGGCCACCGCCCGGACGGTCGCCGCTCCGAGGAGGCCAAGGACAACGGCCTGCTCCAGCTGCCCTCCAGCAAGGAGCAGAAGCCGAGGGACGGCCGGGTGGACGTCGACTAGGGGCGGCAAGCGCCGGCGGCTCGGGCGAAGCGTTCGAAGCGTTCGAAGCGGAGTCATGTCGGGCGCGTCAGCATCGGTCCCGTCAGCGGTGGCCGGCCGAGCCAGCCCTCCGTTCAGTCGCCGGCCACGCTCGCGTCGCGCCGGCGCCGGTGGGGCGCGGCGACTTAGCACAGGTGACGCCGGCGTCCCGCGTGACATACGTCGGCGGGGGGGGGGGGGGGGGGGGGGGGGGGGGGGGGGGGGGGGGGGGGGGGGGGGGGGGGGGGGGGGGGGGGGGGGGAGAGGGGGTGGA
>NZ_JBWKDW010000007.1:0-280989 GCF_056435735.1 Streptomyces sp. NPDC043878 | reverse complement strand
CCCCTCACCTCCCCCCCCCCTCCCCCCCCACCCCCCCCCCCCCCCCCCCCCCCCCCCCCCCCCCGCCTGGTTGGTGCCGGTGGGCCGGAGTCAGCGGTCAGTCACCGGACCGCGGTGCCGGGGTCAGTCAGCGGCGGCTGTCGTGCTGACGGTCGTCGCCTCCGTGACGGTTACCGCCCTCGTGACGGTCGTCGCCTCCGTGACGGTTGCCCCCCTCGTGACGGTCGTCGCCTCCGTGACGGTTGCCCCCCTCGTGACGGTCGTCGCCGTGGTGGCGGTCGTCGCCGTGGTGCCAGCCGCCGCCCTCGTGACGGTCGTCGCCGTGGTGCCGGCCGCCGCCCTCGTGACGGTCGTCGCCGTGGTGCCGGTCGCCGCCGTGGTGCCAGCCGCCGCCCTCGTGACGGTCGTCGCCGTGGTGCCGGCCGCGGCCCCAGGAGGCGTCGTCGATGAAGCGGCCGTAGTCGTTGCGCAGGGTCGCGGTGTCGGAGCGGTTGTCCCACGCGTAGTTGTGGCGGTCCTGGTAGAGGTCCGTGCGCGAGTCGTGGCCCTCACCGGTGTGGATGCGGACCGTGGCGCGACCCTCCAGGCGGTAGTGGTGGAAGGTGTAGGTCCGGCCGTCCTCTCCCCGCAGCGTCCAGCCGTCGAGGTTGACCGTGTGACGCCCGTCGTTGGTGAGTTCCACCCACTCCTGGTTGAGGGAGCGGTTGGAACGGTCCTCCGGCCCGGGGGAGTCGTACTGGACGGCCGAGATCTCTACCCTCGAGTGGCCGGGGCGCGCGTGGTCGGCGGCGGACGCCGGCAGCGTCACCACGGCGACCAGGGCGCCTGCCGCGAAGGTGGCGGCGGCCAGACGGCGGGCGGTGACAGATGCGGAAACGGACACAAAGTCCCCCTGCATGGTGCGGGCACCTGTCCTCGGCGGCTCTCGGAGTCGGCGAGGGGGTCGGTGCGGTGTGCGGGTGGCGACCGGCTGGCCGCGCCCTCACACTCTGTCCACCGCCCGCTGCGATTGCGATGGAAACATGGGGGGTGTTACCCATTGCCCATATCTCCGTGACTCTCGACTGCAATGTCCATGTATGCCGTACGGGCGTGAAGTTGACGGCGAAACGAGTCGTGCCGTCTTGCGGCGGTTGGCCCGTATCGTCCGTCCGCCACGGCGCGCCACCCCGGCGGCCGCGGGGCCGTCACCCGAAAGTGGGTAACGACCGATGGTCCGATCGCGGCTTCGGTAACAGCGGGAACGGGCCGTCACGGCGTCCGGCGGGTCCTTGAGAACGCCGGCTTCACCCCGGGTCGGAGCAGTCCCAGGCCGCGGGGCTCCTTTCACGGGTCGGCCCGCCGGCCGTCGGCGGACGGCGGGGACCCGCCGCGGGCGGCCGGCTGCCCGGGCCAGGACACTCCCGGTGTCCCCGGTTCGGCCACGGTGAGCAGGTAGGCGAAGGAGGCCGCCATGACGACACCGGTCAGCGGGTCGATCAGAAGCCGGTCGGAGAGTCCGCGGACCGGCCAGGAGGGGGCGGCGGCGCTCCGGATGCGAACCGCGGCCCGATCGATACCGAGGGCGGCCGGCCCGTCCCGCGACCTGCCAGGCCGACGAAACAGCAGGTCAACGGCATGATGCTCTGGCCTCACCCGCTCCGCCGCCCCTGCCGTCGGCGTCCGGGGCGGAAGAGTGGATGCCTACAGCCGTACCGAATGGATACGCGCGGGCGCATACTGGTGTTGATGACAAAGCCACCAGCACTGAAGCGCAGTTTGCCGTCCAGTCCCTTCAAGGCACCGGTCGCGCCCCCGCCCAAGCACTTCGCCGTGGGCGACCAGGTCACCCACGACATGTACGGCCTCGGCCGGGTGATCGGCATCGAGGAGGGCATCGCGGTCCTCGTCGACTTCGGTTCGGCGCAGGAGCGGATCCTCAGCCCGTACGCGAAGATGAGCAAGCTGTAGGACCGCTGTATCACCGCTGTGCCCGGTCACGGCACGCCAGGTTCCCTCATGGGCCTGTACCGAATGGGAGACCCCTCATCGACCTGACCTCGCTGTTCTCCGCTCCGGGAGGAGCGCACGGCTCTGCCGCCGCCGCGGCGTCGCCGCCTCCCGCGACGAACCCGTTCCAGGCGCCAGACTTCGGCGAGGACGAGACGTACGCGTTCGACGAGGGGCAGGCGTCCGTCCCGGACGTGGGCACGGTTTACCGCGGGGCGCGCTAACTCCGACCGCGGACAGTGGCTTCGGCGGCCGGCCACGAGCCGGCGCCGTACCCTTCTCAGGCGTGCCCTTGCGCGTCCTCGCACGCCTTGCATGTCCTTCAGCCGTCGCACCCCTCCGGCACGCCCTTCAGGCGGCCGGACGCGTCCGGCATACGGCCTCCCGCATCCCGGCCGGCCCCCGAGAGACGTCGACCGCTACGGCGACGGAGCCCCTCCGGCCACGGCGCCCGGCGCCCCGGTGCCCGCACCTTCCTTCGCCCCGGCCCCCCCCATGCGGCCTCCCCCCTCCCCGTTTGACCACATCCTGGTTCGGTCTCGTCACCGCTGAGTCACAGGTGCTCGGGCCGGAGAACCCCCGGGTGAGGCGGGGCTGTCTGCGTCGGCGAGGGGTGGCGAGGGCCGCTCCTGGCGACGCGAGTTCGGGGGACGTCATGCGGTACGGGATCCGGTGTGGCAACGGTGTACGCAAGACCCTGGTGGCGGTGGTCGCGGCCTCGGCCGCGCTGGTCGTGACCGGGTGCCAGGGGGACGGGGGCGACTCCGGAGCCGCGGCCGGGTCCGCCCCGGGCACGGCGGGCGTCTCGTCGTCACCGTCCGGTACGACGACGGGCGCCGCGCCGGAGTCCGGTACCGGCGGCCCGTCCACCCCGGCGGCGGACACCACCTCCCCCGGGACCGAGGGCACGGGGGGCACGGAGACCGGGGCCGGCAGCGGCACCGCGGGAAGCGGCGGAGCCGGCACGGGCACCGGCGTCCACACCGGCGCAAGCACCGGCACCGGCACCGATGCCGTCAAGGGGTGCCTTCCCTCCGCGCTCGACGTCGCCGCCCAGCAGGCCGCCGACCGGCCCAGCGGGACGGGGACCGGGGCCGCCGTCGTCGGGTTCACCAACGTCTCCGGGGCCGCGTGCACGCTCGGCGGGCACCTTTCGGTCGCCGGGGCCGGCAACGGTTCTCCGGAGCACAACTCCCCGCTCGCGGTGACCCGCACCGGGTCGGCGTCCCCGGTGCGGGTGGCTCCCGGTGCCACGGCCTGGGTGAAGCTGACCTTCGTCCAGGTCCAGGGCGAGGGCGACGGCTACTGCGCGTCCGGCGTCGATCCCTCGGCGTACCCCACTCTGGTGGTCGGCCTTCCCGGCGCCGGAATGCACCAAGTCGCTCTGGACGACGGCGTCTTCGCGGAGTGCGACGACACGGTGACCGTGACGCCGGTGTCGGCGGCCAGGCCCTCCTGATCGCTGCACCGACCGATCAGCGTGAAGGGCACTCGCCGGGTCCGGCGGGTGCCCTTCCGCGTGGGGCGGATCGGTCAGTTAACAGTAAAGAACCTTGACAGACAATTGGTCTAGTCCAACGATGGCGCTGTTCCCCCCAGCCCCCGCTGTCCCCTCTTCCTGGGAGCGTCAATGAGACGACCTGGTTGTCTTCGCGCGTTGCTGTCCTGTCTGGCCGTGAGCACCGTGTCCGCCGGGCTCGTGGCTCTCTCGGGAGGCGGCGCCCTCGCCTCCCCGCAGGCCGCCCCCGCGCGTCCCTCGCACCCCGCGAGGCCGATGCCCGCGCACGTCGCCGCGCCCTACTTCGAGGCGTGGACCGGCGAGAGCCCGGCCGCGCTCGCCGCCGCGTCCGGCAACAAGTACCTCACGCTGGCGTTCCTCCAGACGCCCGCGGCGGGCTCGTGCACCGCCGACTGGAACGGCGACGCGACCCAGCCGATCTCCGAGGCGGCCTTCGGCGCCGACATCGCGACGATCCAGGCACGCGGCGGCAACGTCATCCCGTCCTTCGGCGGCTACAGCGCCGACACCACCGGCACCGAACTCGCCGACAGCTGCACCAGCGTCGACGCCATCGCCACGGTGTACGAGAGTCTCGTCACGACGTACGGCGTCACCCGGATCGACCTGGACATCGAGGCCGACTCGATCAACAACGCCGCCGGCATCGACCGCCGCAACAAGGCCATCGCCAAGGTGGAGCGCTGGGCCGAACGCAGCGGCAGGCCCGTGCAGTTCTCGTACACCCTGCCGACGACGAACACCGGCCTCGCGCCCAACGGTGTGGCCCTGCTGCGGAACGCCGTCGACAACGGAGCGCGCGTGGACGTCGTCAACATCATGACGTTCGACTACTGGGACGGCGCCACGCATGACATGGCGGCCGACACCGTGACCGCCGCCGCCGGCCTGCGGGCCCAACTGGCCGCCCTGTACCCGAAGAAGAACCCGGTGAAGCTCTGGCACATGATCGGCGTCACCGAGATGCCCGGCATCGACGACTTCGGGCCGGAGGAGACCTTCACCGCTCAGGACGCCGTCAAGGTGGAGAAGTGGGCCGTCGCGAAGGGGATCGACACGCTCTCCTTCTGGGCGCTCCAACGCGACAACGGCGGCTGTGTGGGCACCGCGGGCGCCAACGCCTGCTCGGGCATCGCTCAGGACACCTGGCAGTTCAGCCACACCTTCGAGCCCTTCACCCACGGGCACGGCCACCACTGACGACGGGTGGCTCGCGACCGGCGGTGAGTGAAGACTCGACGCTGGCGATGCCCTACCCGGTGGAGCTGCTGCGGTACTTCGGCAAGGCGGCCCGGCACTCCGGGGAGCAGCCCAGCGCGCCCACCGCACCCGCCACCGCACCCACCCCGCAACCCCCGGCGCCCACCGAACCGCCCGCCGTGCCTACCGCACCCGTGCCGGTCCAGGCACCGGGGCCGGTCGCCCCGCCCGTCGAGCAGCCGTAGCCAGGGCCGCCGTCACGGCGAGGGACGCCAGCGCGGTGAGTGTCATCGCCCGGGCGGGCGAGGTGAGTTGGGCCACCGAACCCGCCAGGGCCGCGCTCACGCCCTGCATGGTCATCATGCCCGCCGAGTGCAGTCCGAGGGCGTGGCCGCTCAGTTCGCCGGGGGTGAGAGCCATCAGGCGCTCCTGCTGGACCAGGCTCGCGCCGAAGCCGACGGAGGCGACGGTGACCAGGGCGGCGGCCGCCGGGAGAGCGGGGTGCAGGAAGAACGCCAGGTACGGCACGGCCAGCAGGACGAGGAGCGGTGTGCCCAGGCGCGGGCGGACGGCGGCAGGCACCAGGCGCCCGACGGTCACGTCACCCGCGAACATGCCCAGCGCCCCGCAGGCGAACAGGGTGCCGGCGGCGCCGGGGTCGTAGGACACGTAGAGGGACTCGCAGCCGACGACCAGGCCGTTCGGTATCCACAGGGCCAGGAAGACGTGACGGCGGGGCCGGGAGGACCACAACACGGCGTTCGTGCGCCAGGTCGCCCGGACCGAGGGGCGGCCGGTGGCGCGCAGCGGCCGGCGGGTCAGGCCGAGGCGGAGTCCGGCGGCCGCCGCCAGGAACAGGCCGGCCGCCGTGAGCAGACAGACGCGCGGCGAGAGCACCGTCATCAGGGCGCCGCCGGTGGCGTAGCCGGTGACCTGCATGAGTCCGCTCTGCATGTTGAAGACCGAACGCCCCAGCAGATAGCCGTCCTTGGGGAGCGTCTCGGTCAGCAGGCCCCAGCGCACTCCCCCGCCGAGCGAGGCGACGATCCCCTGGGCGAGGACGACGGCGAAGACGGCCGGGATCGGCAGCCCGGGCAGCGCCAGCACCGCCGTGGCGGCCGCGAAGGCGAGCGAGACGCCCGCCAGGGTCGCGCGCGGCGGCAGCCGGTCGGCCCCCGACAGCAGAAGGGTCGCGCCCAGCACCTGCGCCAGCGAGGGGCCGAACATGCTCAGCGCGGACAGCAGCGGCGACTCGGTGGCCCGGTACACCAGGGTGCCGAGGGCCGGCCCGCCGACGGTCTGCCCCGCGGTGTGGGCCGCGGAGGTGAGCAGGAGCGGGGTGAACTCAGGGGTCCGGAACAGTTGTCGGTAGCTGCGCATCCGCGGAGTCTGTAACCCCCGGGAACGGCCCCGTTATTGTTTCGCGCCAGGGCGAAACCTCGTGACCGGATGCGGGGACGACGCGAGGGACACGCGGCGGGGACGGCCGCGAAAGACACAAGGCGGGGACGGCCGCGAAGGACACGCGGCGGGAACGCGACCGGGGTCCGAATGGAGGCGGTGGGCGGGTGGGCTTGTGGCAGGTCAACGCGGACACGCTGGCCGGCAGCCGCTTCGTGCTGTCCCCGCTCGCCGAGACCTTCGCCGCGCTGAAGCTGCTGCACGCGGGGGTGCCCGCGCACCCGGGTGAACAGGTCTGGCTGCGTGACCACCGGCCCGCCTACCGGCGGCGGCTGGCAGCCGACCCGGTGACGGCGCTGCTGGTCCGCTCGGGGCTCGGCCGGGACTGGATCGCCGACTTCCTCACGCCGACCCCGAGGGACCGGGAGACGTTCGAGGAGGGCGTGGCCCGGGTGCGCGCCGCCCACCCCGACCGGGCCCGCGCGCACCTGCGGACCTCCCTCGCCGGCCCGCTCCCGGCCGCGCTGGACCGGGACGACCTCCCCGGGCGGGCGGCCGCTCTCCTTGAGGACGTCTGGGCGGAGTCCGTACGGCCGTACTGGCCCCGTCGGCGCCGCGTCCTGGAGGCGGACGTGGTCGCGCGCACCGCACGGATGAGTCAGGGCGGCTGGGCGGCCGTCCTGGACGCGCTGCGGCCGGGGACGCGCTGGCTCGGCGAGAACCGGCTCCAGGTGAACGCACACGACTACCCACCGCGGGAGATCTCCGGCGCGCAACTCGTGTTCGTACCGGTCACCCCGCAGACGGGCTGGGTGTCGTGGGAGGAGGACGAGCGCTACGCGGTGGTCTACCCGTGTGCCGGCGCCCTCGCCGCGGGCCGGGGCCCGGCCGTGCCCGCGAGTCTGGGCGCGCTGCTCGGGACGGCGCGGGCCGGGGTGCTGGTGCGGCTCGGTACCCCCCTCAGCACCAGCCAGCTGACCGCCGTCACGGGCCAGGGGCTCGGTTCGGTCGGCCGCCACCTGCGGGTGCTGTTGGAGGCGGGGCTGGTGGAGCGGCGGCGGACGGGGCGGTCCGTGCTGTACTCGCGGACGCCGGCCGGTGAGGTCCTCGTACGGGCCGGGGGCGGCAGGACCGGCGGGGACGGCGCCCCGGTGTGATCCCCCGGGCGGCGGCCGGGCCGCGGACGGGCGGGGAGGCGTGTGACGCGCCACGTCCACGGTCCGGGCCCTCGGGCAGGCCATAACATCGCCGCATGACGCATACATCTTTGTACGACATCGAGATCGGCGCCCTGAAGGGCGGTTCCGCGGACCTCGGGCAGTACGCCGGGAAGGCCGTGCTCGTCGTGAACGTGGCCTCCAAGTGCGGGCTGACCCCGCAGTACAACGGCCTGGAGCGGTTGCAGGAGCGGTACGCGGCGCAGGGCTTCACCGTGCTGGGCGTGCCCTGCAACCAGTTCCTCGGGCAGGAGCCCGGCAGCGCCGAGGAGATCGCGGAGTTCTGCTCGGCGACGTACGGCGTGACGTTCCCGCTGACCGAGAAGGTCGAGGTGAACGGCGAGGGCCGGCACGCGCTGTACGAGAGCCTGGTCGACTTCCCCGACGCCGAGGGGCACAGCGGTGACATCCGGTGGAACTTCGAGAAGTTCCTGATCGGCCGGGACGGCAAGGTCGTGGCCCGTTTCTCGCCGCAGACCGAGCCGGAGTCGGCCGAGATCGTCGCGGCCGTCGAGGCCCAGCTGGCGGGTTGATCCCACCCGGCACCGGCGCCGCCACGCGGAGAGGCGGGCCGGAGCCGGGCACAGCCGAGCCCCCTCGGCAAGGACGGCGAGCTGGTCGAGAGGGCTCTGTCGCTGGCGCCTGTGCAGTTGTGCGGTGTGCGGTGCACGGTGCACCTGTCCTGCGCGGTAACCGTGGTGCGTTGTGCCGGTGTTGCGTTGAACGGTTGGTGCGTTGTGCCGGTGTTGCGTTGAACGGTTGGTGCGTTGTGCCGGTGTTGCGTTGAACGGTTGGTGCGTAAAGCGGTGGTGCGTCGAACGGTTGCCGTTCTTGATCGCGTGTTACTCGATCGCATGGTTGTCGGTCATACGGTCGGGTGAGGATCAGGAAGCCTCCTCTACGCCTTGACCGCTGCCACGAAGGCCTTCCACGCGTCGGCGGGGAACGCCAGGGTGGGGCCCTCGTGGACCTTGGAGTCACGGACGGCCAGCGTCGCCGACGGCGACATGACCTCGACGCACGCGCCGTTGCCCGTGGAGTAGGAGGACTTCGTCCACGTTGCCGTGGCACCCTGAAGAATTGCCATTTTTGCTCCGGTGGCGAGTTGTACGGTTTGAGCCAACGCCTTTGATCGTGGCGTGATCGACGCTACTCGCCAACATCGCTATTCGGAGGACTCGTTCACCCGACCGAGTGGCATATTCCAGGTGACTCTTTCAGTGCACCCGTCAGGGGTGTAACATCCGGCCCTTCACTTCCGAGGGCATCAACGGGCGTACTCCTTCGCGACGTCCTCGATGAGCCGACGGGACTGTTCGACGTTCAGCGCCTGCGCCCGCAGGTGCTCGTACATCACCGTGTACTTCTGCACGTCGTGCGCCTTCTCCAGGTACAGGTCGCTGGTCACGCCCTCGATGTACACCACGCTGGAGTCGGCCGCGTCCGCGAACTCCAGGATCGCGTACTGGCCGTTGATGCCGGGGTGGGCTCCGACCTCGAACGGCAGCACCTGCACGGTGATGTGCGGCTGCTGGGACATCTCGGCGACCTGCTCCAGCTGCTCCCGCATCACCTGACGGCTGCCGACGACCCGGCGCAGCGCGGCCTCGTCCAGGACCACCCACAGCCGCAGCGGCTCCCGGTCGGCGGCGATGCGGTCCTGCCGCCGCAGCCGGACCTGGACGCGCTTCTCGATGTCGGTGGTGGAGGTCTCGGGCAACGCCCCCTGGATGATCGCCTCGGCGTACTGCCGGGTCTGCAACAGGCCGGTGATCACCTGGGGTTCGTAGACCCGCAGGGACTCCGCGTCGGTCTCCAGGCCGATGTAGACGCTGTACGGGATGTCCCCGAAGGCGTGCCACCAGCCCTGCTGGCGTGAGTCCTTGGCCATCTGCATCAGCGAGTCGACGATCCGCTGGTCCTCGACCTCGTAGACCCCGCACAGGTCACGGACGTCCCGCTGGCTGATGCTGCGCCGGCCGTTCTCCAGGCGGCTGATCTTCGACTGCGACACGAGCAGCCGCTCCGCCACCTCCTCGGCCGTCATGCCCTTGAGCTCACGGAGCCTGCGCAGCTCCTGGCCCAGCCGGCGTCGCCTGACGGTGGGATTGACATTGGACGCCACGGGACGCGCACCTCCGGCTGTGTGCCTGTATCTGCCACTTTGCGTATCTGCTGTTGAGCAGACTGCCACCAAGGTGCTTTCTACCGCTGGCAAACGACGGATATGCGCTGCGTACGGGCCGGTTGCGGCGCTCGGGACGAGCCCGGGGCACCTCGGGGCGCACAGAGGGCGGACCGGGGGCGGACATGCGGCCGCGCGGGGCGGCGGCACCGTGTCGTCGTCCGGACGTACGGTTCCGTCACCCCGCGCGGACCAGCGGCTCCCGGACCGGTCTTGGGGACTGCGGTGCGGCGCTCGGCCATGCTCGGCGGTGCGGTTCCTGCGGGTCGTGCGGTCCTGCTGTGGTACGGGTCGCCTCGCGGTGCTGCCGTGGGACTGCGGCTCAGTGAGCCACGGCGCGCACCATGCTCGCGTGACGCGGCTGCATCGGAACACCACGAGCGGGTTCCGACGCGGGCCTGGCCCCGGGCGCGGCCTGCCGGCCGGCCGGTGCCTGGTTACGGCGCGGCTGAGCGACCGCGCCGTTCTGGACGTCCATCACGGCGTGCGCCACGAGGCCGCCCATCGGGTCGTGCCTGATCAGGTCCCGCAGCCGGGAGCGGGACGAGCGTCCCTCGTTGCCCGGATACAGGTGCTTGCCGAGGCCCACCGCGTGCGCCAGTGCGGCGAGCGCCGCGGTCCGCGGGTCCGGCGGTACGCCGGTACGGATCGCGGTGTCCAGCCGGGCTCTGATCTCCCGGCTGATCTCGGTGTCCGTCGCCTGGTAGCGAGTCGTCGGCAGCACTCCGCACATCTGGCCCGCCACGGCATGCACCATGCCGCACCGCTCCAGATACGAGAGGTAGGTCTGGCGGAGCCCCAATCGCGGCCCGCCTATCCAGTGGACCGCCCGAACCGGAGCGCCACGCCTTCGCAGCAACTCCAACGCGCAGTCCAAAGTCGGATCTCCGGTCGGCCGTGGGGACACCACGGCGATACGATCCCCGTCTGGGGCTATCCGTCCGGCCAGCGCCAGCTCCACTAGCTGTGCTCCGGCCAGACCAAGGTCGAGCGACTGCGGCTGTGCGGTGGTACCCGTGGTCGGGTCCAGCGCCAGAAGCAATAGCTCTTCCGGAATGGTTCTGCGGCTCCTGCCCATCCATGCCTCCCCGCGTGGATGAATGACAGGGTGACCCCTCTCACATTGGTCTGTCGAGGGTGCGTGACCTGTTTGCAATGGAACCAGTAGGTATGTCGTTCTCGTCTACCGCTTGGGCCAGGCCCGCACACAGGACACTGGTACATGGTTCGGACAGTGCCACGAGGCGGTGTTCCGGGCGGCGGTTCACGGTTCGGTTGACGCACGCAGGGCGTGCGGCGCATGGAGGAGGCATCGGTGGCGGGCGAGTCCCCCGACAGGTCGAAGCAGCGCGAGTCGTCGGCAGAACCGACGTCGGGGAGCGCGGGCCCGGTTCCGGAAGCCAGGAGCGAGGGCGGCCCGGCGGCCGAGAAGCGTGACCCGCGCGTCGCGGTGTCCCGCTCCCGCGGAGGCGTCGATACGGCGACGAGGACGCTGTCCGTGCGAGACCTCGCGGAGGCGACCGCGAGGGCCGACGCCGAGGACGCCAAGGACGCCGAGAAGGCCGGGGAGGCCGAGAAGGCCCCCGAGGACACGCGGGATGCCGCCCGGGGCGGCACCGGGGAGTCGGGAGCCGCGGACGCCGTCACCGACGCGGAGGCCGAGTCCGAGGCCGACGCGGAGGCCGAGCCCGGCGCCGGCTCCGAGGCCGACGCGGAGCCCGAGGCCGAGATCGACGCCGAGTCCGAGCCCGGCGCCGAATCCGAGGTCGACGCCGAGCCCGAGGCCGACGCCGAGCCCGGTTCCGGCTCCGAGGACCAGCCCGAGGCGGATTCCGGCGACGCCGGCGCCCCGACGGGTGACGCCCGGCTGCGGGAGGCCGTGGCCGCGTGGGTGCGGACGGCGGACGAGAAGCCCGCGGGCGGAGCCGCGAGCGCCGAGGACGGCGACGAGGCGGACGCCGAGGCCGACAGCGCGGACGACGGCGCGGACGACGGCGCCGACGACCAGGATGCCGACGCGAAGGCCGAGGGCGCCGTGCGGGCCCCTGCGGCCGATGACGCGCCCGGCACGCCCGAGAGCGCGGCGGACAGCGGGAAGGACGCCCGGGAAGCCGTCGAGGCACCTGCCGAGGCGGACGCAGACGACCGGGCCGACACGGACACGCCCGAGCCGGCCGACGCGGCCGATCCCCGCGCCACGCCCGCCGGGACCCCGGAGCCCGCCGACGAGCCCCGCGACACGCCCGCCGAGTCCGCCGAAAACGGCAAGGACGCCGCCGAGGCCGACGCGCGGCCCGTCGACCAGCCCACCGCCGTCTTCAAGGCCGTACCGCCGCCCGCGGCCGCCGTGGACCAGCCGACGACCATGCTGAAGCTCGGCGACGCGGCCCGGGCCCCGAAGGACGCCAGGCCCGTCGGCACCCCCGCAGCGCCGAGGGACGACGCGAAGCCCTCGGAAGGCGCGAAGCCCAAGGACGACACGAAGCCCACGGCGGACGCCAAGCCGACGAGGGACGCGACCCCCAAGACGGACGCCAAGCCGACGGCGGACGCTGGCTCCAAGGCGGACGCGACCCCCAAAGCGGACGCGACCCCCCCGGCGGACGCCAAGCCGAAGACGGACGCCAAGCCCAAGACGGACGCCAAGCCCAAGCCCGAAACCGCAGCCGAGCGCACCAGCAAGTTCGTCGCGCTCAAGCCGCTGGACGAGCCGCGTACCGCCGCATGGCCGAAGGCCGCCGCCACCCGGACCGGCGCCCCCGGCGAAGCCCCCGCCGCCAAGCCCAGCGCGAAGCCCGCCACCCAGCCGGGCGCCAAGCCGGGCGCCAAGCCCGCCGCCACGCCGGACGTCACCGCCGTCACCCCGCGGCTCGGACCGGAGCGGACCACGCAGCAGCCGTTGCCGCCGAAGCCCCCGCTGGACCTGCTGGCGGAGCTGACGAACACGCCGCCGCCGCCGGAGACCCCGGTCCGCACGCTCGTCCGCCGGGTCAAGATCTGGACCCCGCTGGTGCTGCTGCTGGTGGTCGTGTTCGCGATCGCACAGGCTGTGCGCCCGCTGCCCGCGCCGACGCTCGCGCTGACCGCCGAGGACTCCTACGCCTTCGACGGCGGCAAGGTGGACCTGCCGTGGCCGAGCGAGGGACAGGGCTGGATGGACGTCGACGGCATCGGCACGATGGGGGACTTCGGCAAGCAGACGCCGGTCGCCATCGGCTCGGTCGCCAAGGCCATGACGGCGTACATCGTGCTCAAGCACCACCCGCTGAAGACGGGTGCCGAGGGGCCGGCCATCGAGGTCGACGCGACCGCCGAGAAGGAGGGCGGCTACGACAAGGACGGCGAGTCCACCCTCAACAGCGTCAAGCGGGGCGACAAGCTGTCCGAGAAGCAGGCGCTGGCGGCCATCATGATCCCGTCCGCCAACAACATCGCGCGCCTGCTGGCCCGTTGGGACGCGGGCACCGAGGCGGCCTTCATCAAGAAGATGAACGCCACCGCCAGGGAACTCGGCATGACGCACACGACGTACACGGACGCCTCCGGCCTGAAGGAGACCACCGTCTCCACCGCCGGGGACCAGGTGAAGCTGGGCAACGAGCTGGTGAAGATCCCGGCGCTGACGGCGATCACGTCGATGGGGCAGTGGACCGATCCGTCAGGCCAGAAGCACTACAACTACAACTACCTCGTCCCCTACAACGGGGCGATCGGCCTCAAGACGGGCACCACCACCGCGGCCGGCGGCAACCTGCTCTTCGCCGCGACCAAGGAGGTCGGCGGTGAGACGGTGACCGTGGTGGGCGCGATCCTCGGCCAGCACAAGGCGCCGATCATCCAGACCGTCAACGACGTCAGCAGGACCGCGATGGTCGCCGCCCGGGACGCGCTGAAGCCGACGAAGATCCTGAAGAAGGGCGACGTCGTCGGGTACGTGGACGACGGGCTCGGCGGCCGGACCCCGGTGGTCCTCACCAAGGACGTCACGGCGATCGGCTGGGCCGGCCTGAAGGTGAAGCTGTCCTTCGACGCCGACGACGTGCCGCACACCGCGAAGGCCGGTACCCGGGTCGGCACGCTGACCGTCGGCGACGGGGCGAGCGGCGCGGTCAAGGTGCCGGTCGCCCTGGAGAGGGAACTGGTCGAACCGGGCCTCACGGACAAGCTGAAGCGCCTCGGCTGACCCCGGGCCCGCGACGGGCCCGCGCACCTGCGCCGGTCGGACCCTCCCGGGGTTCCGCCCGGCGGGGTGCGTGCTAGCGTCGCGAAACGGGGCAGGTGACGCCGTTCACGGGACGCGGCCGCCGGCCCCACCAGACGAGGCCGGTGACGCGCGGGGAACGGGACGCGGCCGAGAACAGGACACGGACACCACGGGGAGTGCCTTCAGGTGGCCACTGCGGAGCCGACACGGGCCGACAACGCCGATCCGGGATCGGGGGCCGACTCGCGAATACGCCTGCCCGCGTCCGAGCCCGAGAGCCGCGAGCAGGCGGGATCCGCCACGCGGGGCTTCGTGCTCGCGGTGCGGGAGCGGCTGCTGCGGCGGCCCGTCCTCTCCATCACCGTGCTCTCAGGTCTGCTGCACATCGCCTGGTTCTTCACATTCGCCAACAGTGGCGGTGACCTGGCGGCGCAGGACGCGTGGGCCGAGTTCGTCGGCCGGCACCCGGACTCGGCGTACAACCTCGCCTGGTACGGCGGCATGCATCCGGTGTCGTACAGCGTGGTGTCGCCGTATCTGATGTCGGTGCTCGGCGTGCGCACCACGATGATGATCGCGGGGACGCTCTCGGCGGGGCTGCTGACCATGGTCCTGCTGCGCAGCCGCTCGGTGCGCAATCCCCTGTGGGCCTCCCTCGCGGGCGTCTTCGCGCTGCTGTGCAACGCTATTTCGGGGCGGGTGACGTTCGGTCTGGGCACGGTGTTCGCGCTGGGCGCGGTCGCCGTGGTGTTCTGCTGGCCGCACCGCTGGCGCTACAAACGCTGGGCGAAGGCGCTGTGCGCGGCCCCGCTGGCCGCGCTGGCCACGATGTCGTCGCCGGTCGCGGGCCTGTTCGTGGGGCTGATCGCGGTGGCGCTGTTCCTCCAGAAGCGGCGGCCGGGCGCCTGGGCGCTGGGCATCGCCCCGGCGGTCGTGGTGGCGGTGTCGGCCTGGGCGTTCCCCTTCTCCGGCACCCAGCCGATGACGATCTTCTCGGTGATCCTGCCGCTGTCGTACGCGCTCCTGGTCCTGTTCCTCGTTCCCAGCGAGTGGAAGACGGTCCGGCTGACGGCCGGGGTGTACGCGCTGTCGGTCGTGCTGGTGTGGCTGGTCAGCTCGCAGATCGGGTCGAACATCTCCCGGCTGGCGATGCTGTTCGCCGGGGTGGCCCTGGTGGCTGCGCTGCCCTTCACGGTGCCGCGTTCACGCAAGTGGTACACGGTCGTGCTGGCCCTCGTCGGCTTCGCCGGCTGGATCGGCTTCAAGTCGGTCGACGACATCATGCACACCACGCCGGCGGCGTCCTGGGCGCGTGAGCTGGCCCCGCTCGTCAACGAGCTGCAGAAGGTCGGCGCCGAGAAGGGCCGGGTGGAGGTCGTCCCCGCCCGCTCCCACCGCGAGGCGTCCGCCCTCGCCCCCTACGTGAACCTGGCCCGGGGCTGGAACCGCCAGGCCGACATGGAGCGCAACCCGCTCTTCTACGACGACACCCTCAACTCGGCGAACTACCACGAGTGGCTCCAGCGGTGGGCCGTGCACTTCGTGGTCGTGCCGAAGGACGAGCCCGACGGGGACGGCGGCGAGCGGGAGCGGGCGCTGGTACAGCGCGGCATGCCGTATCTGAACCAGGTCTGGGGCGACGCGAACTGGCAGCTGTTCCAGGTGACGGACCCGGCGCCGCTCGCCGAGCCCAACGCCGTCGTCGACCGCGCCGAGCAGGGCGAGATGACGATGGAGGTGCGCAAGGCGGGCCGGGTGCTGATCCGTATCCCGTACTCGCCGTGGCTGAGCATCGTCGACGGCGACGGCAACAAGCTGAAGCCGCCGCAGGAGACCGAGGCGTCCAAGGACCGGTCCGAGGGCACCCCGAAGACGTTCGACAACGTCAACGGCTGCCTGATGGAGACGGAGGAGGACGCCGAGGGTGACAGGTGGACCATGCTGATCGCGCCGAAGGCGGGGGTCTACCGGCTGGCGGCCCCGTACACGCTGCCCCGGGGCACGCCCTGCCCGGACGAGCTGAAGTGAGCGGCGGGGCCGGCCGGGCCCCGCGTCAGCGCAGCCGGTCCACGTAGGTGTCGGTGCCCGGGATCGTGGGGACGAAGGGCGCCAGCAGTTCCGTCCGGCCGAGCCCCGACCCGGTGACCGCCTCGTCGAGTCCGGTGAAGCACTCCTCCCAGCACTCGCGCGGATCGGTCTCCAGGAACCACAGCAGCGTGAGCCGGGTGTCGACCCCCTCGACCTGTTTGACGTACGTCATGCGGTCGCCGGGCAGCGGGGTGGGCCGGAAGACGGTCACCAGGGCGGCCGGGCTGCCCGCCACCCGGCCGGGCAGGTGCCGGGCCCGCAGCCACTCCAGGAGTTCGGCCCGCCGCGCGGGCGACTCGCTGTCGATGACCTCCAGGACGAGTCCGGCGTAGGGGTGGTCGAGGGCGTGGAAGTCGCGGGGGCCGGCCGCGCCGTCGCGGTACACGGTCGCCTCGTGGTCCTGGAACGCGGTGAAGACGTGGGTACGGTCCTGGTAGACGCGGCCGTCGCGGTTGAGGCGCCTGTTGATGCCGACCGTCCACTTCATGTGGTCGTCGTAGCGGCCGTCGGTGATCCAGTAGGTGGAGAGGTAGCAGCCGGCGGTGACGGGCTGGGCGATCGCCGACTTCTCGGGCCGGCGCAGGAGTTGGAGGTCGCGGGTGGCCACCCAGCGGCGGCCGGCGTACATCCAGGGCATGGCCATCGCGCCGGCGTAGTAGTGGTCGTCCTCGTACCAGCGGTTGTAGGCGTGTTCGTGGCCCGGGTGCGGCTCGACCATCGTGATGAGCGCGTGGCCGGGGCGGACCCCGTACGGGCCCACCGCGGCCAGCTCGGCGTACACGTCGCTGCGGGTGTCATCCGACATGGGCGCTCCCCTTCCGTCCTGCTGCGGAGGCTCCTACTCTGACGGACCGTCAGATGCAGCGCCAGAGCCGGGAGGTAGCGATGTCACTGCTCGCGGGCAGGACCGTCGTCGTGTCGGGAGTGGGTGCCGGACTCGGCCATCAGGTCGCGGCGGCCGTCGTGCGGGACGGCGGGAACGCCGTGCTGGGGGCGCGGACCGGGGCGAACCTCGTGAAGAGCGCGGCCGAGATCGATCCGGACGGGGCTCACACCGCCTTCCGGGCGACCGACATCACCGACGAGGGACAGTGCGAGGCTCTGGCGGCGCTGGCTCGGGAGAGATTCGGGCGGATCGACGCCGTGGTGCACGTGGCGGCCTGGGACTCCCACTTCGGCGGGGTCGAGGACGCGGACTTCGCGACCTGGCTGTCGGTGATCGACGTGAACCTGCTGGGCACACTGAGGATGACCCGGGCATGTCTGCCGGCGCTGAAGTCGTGCGGAGGCTCGGTGGTGTTCATCGGGACTCAGTCGGCGGTGGCGGCCCCCTCACAGGTGCGGCAGGCCGCGTACGCGGCGTCCAAGGGGGCACTGACCAGCGCGATGTACTCGCTGGCCCGGGAGCTCGGGCCGCATCGCATCCGGGTCAACTCCGTGCTGCCGGGCTGGATGTGGGGTCCGCCGGTGCAGGCGTACGTACAGTTCACCGCGCACACCGAGGGCGTGCCGGAGGCGGAGGTGCTGGCGCGGCTGACCGAGCGGATGGCGCTGCCCGACCTCGCGACGGACGCGGACGTGGCGGACGCGGCGGTCTTCCTCGCCTCGGACCGGGCGCGGGCGATCACGGGACAGTCGTTGCTGGTCAACGCGGGTGAGCTGATGCGCTGAGCCGTATCTCCCGGCCCATCCGGCGTTCACGTACATGGACGAGAGTCACTGCGCAGAACTATTTTACGCTCCCTTTACCCGCCTCTTCCTTGCCCTGTCCATGCCACCGAACCCAGAGTTCACATGCCTGACCCTGGCGGCGAACCCTGGAAGGGGGCACATGAACAGTCTCGACTGGGCCGTCCTCATCGGCTACTTCGGCGTGATGGTCGCGATCGGCGTCTGGTCGCACAAGCGCGTGGACGACGTCAGCGACTTCTTCACGGCCGGTGGCAAGATGCCGTGGTGGCTGTCCGGCATCTCGCACCACATGTCGGGCTACAGCGCGGTGATGTTCACCGGGTACGCGGGCATCGCCTACACCTACGGTGTCACGTCCTTCGTCACCTGGTCGTTCCCCATCGCGCTGGGCATCGCCATCGGGTCGAAGCTGTTCGCTCCGCGCATCAACCGGCTGCGGTCGAGGCTGCGTGTGGCGTCCCCGCTGGAGTACCTGAAGAACCGGTACGACCTCAAGACCCAGCAGGCGCTGGCCTGGTCCGGCATGCTGCTGAAGATCGTGGACGTCGGCGCGAAGTGGGCCGCGATCGCCACCCTGCTGTCCGTCTTCACCGGGCTCTCCCTCAACCAGGGCATCCTCATCACCGGTGCGATCACCGCGATCTACTGCACGATCGGCGGCCTGTGGGCGGACGCGCTGACCGAACTGGGCCAGTTCTGCATCCAGTTGCTGGCCGGCGTCGCGATGTTCGTCGCGGTGGTGCTGAAGCTGAACGACAAGGGCATCGGGTTCCTCGGCGCCTGGGACGAGCCGGCGCTCCACGGCCACGGCAAGCCCCTGGTCGGCCCGTACGGCACGGTGTTCCTGCTCGCGTTCCTCTTCATCAAGCTCTTCGAGTACAACGGCGGCATGCTCAACCAGGCCCAGCGCTACATGGCCACGGGCAGTCCGCGGGAGGCCGAACGGTCGGCACGGCTGTCGGCGGCCCTGTGGCTGGTGTGGCCCGTGGTCCTGTTCTTCCCGATGTGGATGTCCCCGCTCCTGGTGCACGCGCAGAAGCCGGACGGCTCCGACTCCTACGGCCTGATGACCGAACAGCTTCTGCCGCACGGGCTGTTGGGCCTGGTGATCGTGGGGTTCTTCTCGCACACCATGGCCATGTGCTCCTCGGACGCGAACGCGATCGCCGCCGTCTTCACCCGGGACGTGGCGCCGGTGGTGTCGCAGCGGGCACGGGCGTGGAACGCGCGGAGCGGCCTGGTCGCGGCCCGTGTCACGACGGTCATCTTCCTCGGCCTGTCCATGGCGGTGGCCACCCAGGTCAACTCGCCCGCGTTCAAGGACATCATCACCGTCGTGATCAAGTGGGTCGCGGGTCTGATGGGCCCGATCGCGATCCCGATGATGCTGGGCCTGCTGCGGCCGTTCCGCCGCTCCGGCCCCACCGCGGCGCTCACCAGCTGGGCGCTGGGCCTGCTCGCCTTCTGGCTGGTGAACTACCCGATCAACTGGGAGGTCGACGGCGGCGTCCCGCTCCAGTACCAGGTGTCCATACCGCTGGCGGTCTCCCTGATCCTGTACATCGTCATCGGCTTCGTGAAGCCGGAGGACAGTCCGGAACGCCTCGCGATCATCGAGCGGATCAACACGGACGGGGACGGTACGACCGCGGCGGCGATCCCCGCTCCGGCGGGCGACGTGGAGGGCGCGGTGGTACGGGCCCCCGTCAAGGACTGAGCCCCGGCCCACGGGCCGGCCACCGGCGAGGAGCCGCGGACCCCACCGTCGGGGAGGGTCCGCGGCTCCGGCCATGGGAACGATCCCGCGGCCGCCGGATCCCCCCACACCCGGACACGGGACGGCCGGCGCGCTCAACCCCTCGGATATCTCGCGAGCCACCCCGGGGACGATCCCGCGGGGCCGTGGAGGGCGGGGCCCTGGGTCATCTCCATCGCGAAGTCGTCGGCCAGTTCCAGCAGGGTGGGACGGCCCTCCAGCTCGGCCAGCCAGGCCGGCGGGAGGGCCGTCTCGCCGTAGAGGGCGCCGAGGAGGCCACCGGTCAGGGCGCCCGCGGCGGCGGACGGTCCGTCGTGGTTCACCGCGAGCCGCAGCCCGTGCCGTACGTCCTCGCTCACGAGCGCGCAGTACACGGCGGCGGCCAGCAGCCCCTCCGCCGTACCGCCCGCGATGAGTTCCTCGACCCGCGCGGGCGCGGGCATCCCCTGGCGTACCGCGCCCAGCGCGCGCTGGAGGGCGTCCGACACGGGCGGGTTCCCGTCCCGCGCGGCGAGCAGGGCCAGCGCCCGCTGCACGGCCGTGTCGAGGTCGTCGCCGCAGGCCAGCGCGTGCACGATCACGGCGTACGCGCCCGCCGACAGGTAGGCGGTGGGGTGCCCGTGGGTCTGCGCGGCGCACTCCACGGCGAGCTGGACGACGAGCTGCGGCTCCCAGCCGACGAGGAGCCCGAAGGGCGCGGACCGGGCGACCGCCTCGGGTCCGTCCGCGGCGGGGTTCTTGGGCTCGTCGAGGGTGCCCATCGTGTCGTCCCCGAGCCCGAGCAGCAACGGCCGGGTGGGGTCGCGGCGGGCGTACAGCCACTCCTCGCGGGCCAGCCAGCCGTCCTCCTTACGGCGCTCGTCCGGGCCCCAGTCGCGCTGGGTGGCGGCCCAGCGCAGATACGCCCGGTGCAGATCGGTCGGCGGGTGCCAGGCGCCGGTGTCCCGGCGGACCTGGGCGCGGATGAGCCCGTCGACGGTGAAGAGGGTGAGCTGGGTGAGATGCGTGACGGCGCCGCGCCGCCCGTAGGCGGGGGCCAGGTCCACGACGCCCTCGGCGCCGTGCGCCTCCTGGATGGTGTCGAGGTCCAGCCCGTCGACCGGCGCGCCCAGCGCGTCCCCGACGGCCGCCCCGAGCAGCGTCCCGCGCACCCGGCTGCGGAAGTCCTGCTGTTCGGCACGCCCCCAGACCGGCCCGGCTGTCGCACCCACCAAGACCTCCCCGTGCCACCGACCGAGCGCGCCCGACAGCTCAGCACTGTAATCGAACGGGGACGGTCGGTTCCGGGAGAGGAACGGTATGCGACAGCACCCGACCGATCAGGAACGGTCAGTCACTGAGCGTTCCCGGAACCGGGGCCCTATTCGACGACCGTCACCCTCGTGGTCGTCGAGCCGAAGGTCCACAGGGCCGCGCCGTCCGCCTTGCGCATGCGGATGCCGCCGGTCCGGACGTCGGCGGCCGGTGGGGGTGAGGAGCCGTCCACGGCGTTGGAGAAGGCGAAGTTCACGCCCGACTTGGCGCCGAAGTAGACGACGTGCTCGATCTGCACGCCGTCGGAGCCCGTGGTGGCGTCCCGGCGGAGCGAGACCGTGTACGCGCCGGGATCCGGGCTGACCGTGCCGGGCCAGACCGTGAAGGTGCGGCGGGCGGTGTCGCTCGCGTCGACCAGCCACAGCCGCTTCTGGCCGAGGGAGTAGACGATGCGGCGCCCGGTGCCGGAGTCCGCGGGCACGGCGGCCGGGGCCGCGCTCCTGGTCGGCCTGGGGTGCGCGCCCGTGGACGCCGAGGCGCTGGGGCGCGCGGCGGTGGCGACGGGATGGGGCCCCCGGTCCGCCTGCCCGGTCAGGACGACGACGGCCGCTATCGCTCCCACCGTCAGGCCGGACACCCAGGCCCACGAGGGAAGTCGGGCAGACACGGGCACGCATCTCCTCAGTTACGGACCCCTCCACACAGGGGTCCGATCATCGTACTGTGACGGTGCCGCCGGTCAGTCCAGCACCGGCAGCAGCTCGGGCAGGTGACCGTCCGACTCGGCCGCCGCCCGCTGCCGCTCCTCCGGCACCGCGCCGTACAGCGTGGTGCGCGGCCGGGACGGGCGGCCGGCCGCCTCCGCCACCGCGATCAGGTCCTTCACCGACTTGTACGAGCCGTACGACGAGCCCGCCATCCGCGAGATCGTCTCCTCCATCAGCGTGCCGCCCAGGTCGTTGGCCCCCGAGCGGAGCATCTCCGCGGCGCCCTCGGTGCCGAGCTTGACCCAGCTGGTCTGGATGTTGGGGATGTACGGGTGCAGCAGCAGCCGGGCCATCGCGGTGACCGCCCGGTTGTCCCGGACCGTCGGGCCCGGGCGGGCGATCCCCGCGAGGTAGACCGGCGCGTTCGTGTGGATGAAGGGCAGCGTGACGAACTCCGTGAAGCCGCCGGTCCGCTGCTGGATGCCGGCCAGCGTGCGCAGGTGGCCGAGCCAGTGGCGGGGCTGGTCCACATGCCCGTACATCATCGTGGACGAGGAGCGGATGCCCAGCTCGTGCGCGGTCGTGACGACCTCGATCCAGGTCGCCGTGGGCAGCTTGCCCTTGGTGAGGACCCAGCGGACCTCGTCGTCGAGGATCTCCGCCGCCGTGCCGGGGATGGAGTCGAGGCCGGCCTCCTTCGCCGCCGTCAGCCACTCCCGGATCGACAGGCCGGTGCGGGTCGCGCCGTTGACGACCTCCATCGGCGAGAAGGCGTGCACGTGCATCCCCGGCACCCGCTCCTTGACCGCCTTCGCGATGTCGAAGTAGGCGGTGCCCGGCAGGTCCGGGTGGATGCCGCCCTGCATGCACACCTCGACCGCGCCGACCTCCCACGCCTGCTCGGCCCGGTCCGCGACCTGGTCGAGGGACAGGGTGTAGGCGTCGGCGTCCGTGCGGCGCTGGGCGAACGCGCAGAAGCGGCAGCCGGTGTAGCAGACGTTGGTGAAGTTGATGTTCCGCGTGACGATGTAGGTGACGTCGTCGCCCACCACCGACTTCCGCACGTCGTCGGCGATCCGCGTGAGGGCGTCCAGCGCCGGGCCGTCCGCGTGCAGCAGGGCGAGGGCGTCGGCGTCGGTGAGCCGGGTCGGGTCGTCGGCCGCGGTGCGCAGCGCGTCCCGTACGTCGGTGTCGATGCGTTCGGGCACCATGCCGGGCGCGGCCGCCTCCCGAAGGGCCGCCCAGTCGCCGTAGACCTCGTCGAAGTCGTCGCGGCGGTCGGACGTACGGCCCTCGGTGTCGATCGAGGCGTGCAGGTCCGTACGGCCGGACGAGGTGAACGCCTCCTCCGGCTCCTGCCACGGGTGGCCCTCGACCACCGCGTCCGGCCGGGCGAGGCCCGTCTCCGGGTCGGCCAGCGCGCGGACGTGCGGCAGCAGCCGCGGGTCCAGCCAGGGCTCGCCCCGGGTGACGAACTCGGGGTACACGCACAGCCGTTCGCGCAGCTCGAACCCGGCCGCCGCGGACTTCTCGGCGAGCTCCTCGATCTGCGGCCAGGGGCGTTCGGGGTTGACGTGGTCGATGGTGAGGGGGGAGACCCCGCCCCAGTCGTCGATGCCGGCGTGGATGAGCCGCTCGTACTCGGCGTCGACCAGGTTCGGCGGGGCCTGGACGCAGCCGCTCGGACCCATGATGTGCCGGGCCACCGCGACCGTCGCGACGAGCTCGTCGAGTTCGGCGTCCGGCATGCCGCGCATGGCCGTGTCCGGCTTGGCGCGGAAGTTCTGGATGATCAGTTCCTGGACGCCGTGGTAGGCCCGTGCGACCTTCCGGAGCGCGAACAGGGACTCGGCGCGCTCCTCGTACGTCTCGCCGATCCCGATCAGGACGCCGGAGGTGAACGGCACGGAGGAACGGCCGGCGTCCTCCAGGACCCGCAGGCGGACGGCCGGCTCCTTGTCCGGCGACCCGTGGTGCGGGCCGCCGGGCTCGGACCACAGGCGGGTGGCGGTCGTCTCCAGCATCATGCCCATGGACGGGGCGACGGGCTTGAGCCGCTGGAAGTCCGTCCAGGTGAGCACGCCGGGGTTGAGGTGGGGCAGCAGCCCGGTCTCCTCCAGGATCCGGACGGAGATGGCGCGGACGTAGGCGATGGTGTCGTCGTAGCCGTGCGCGTCGAGCCACTCGCGCGCCTCGGGCCAGCGGTCCTCGGGCTTGTCGCCGAGGGTGATCAGGGCTTCCTTGCAGCCGAGGGCGGCGCCGCGGCGGGCCACGTCGAGCACCTCGTCCGGCGACATGAACATGCCGTGGCCGGCCCGGCGCAGCTTGCCGGGGACGGTCACGAAGGTGCAGTAGTGGCACTTGTCCCGGCACAGCCGGGTGAGCGGGATGAAGACGCTCTTCGAGTACGTGATGACCCCGGGCCGGCCGGCCGCCTCCAGGCCCGCGTCCCGCACCCGGGCGGCCGAGGCGGCGAGGTCCTCAAGGGCCTCGCCGCGCGCCTGGAGCAGCACCGCCGCCTCGGCGACGTCGAGCGCGACGCCGTCCCGGGCCCGTTTCAGGGCGCGCCGCATGGAGTTCTCGGTGGGGCCGGTGCCGCCAGGGCCACCGGAGCGGTCGGTGGGGCCGGTGGGGCCGGTTCCGGTGGTCGCGGAGGTCGTCATCCGTCGAGCATACGAGCGAGGCGATCAGGGCAGACAGGAACCGCCCGTTTTGTCCCCGTCGGCCGTTGGTCACACAGCGCGCGCGGAACCGTTGCCCTCGCCGGGTCCTGCGCCGATGAAGGGCGCGTACGCGTCCAGCAGGCCCAGCACCTCCGCCTCCCCCGCCGGCGGCAGCTGGACGACCGTCTCCTCGATGCCGAGCTCGGCGTAGTGGGCGAGCTTGCCGGGGCTCGGCTGGACGGCGTACGGGACGACCTGGAGGCCGGCCGGGTCGCGGCCCGCGTCGGCCCAGGCGGCGCGCAGCACGGGCAGCGACTCGGACAGGCCGCGCCCGCCGATCGGCAGCCACCCGTCGGCGTACTCGCAGATGTGCGCGAACAGCTTCGGGCCGGCCGCCCCACCGACGAGCGTGCGCGGACCGACGACGGGACCGCGCGGTTTCTGCACGGGCTTGGGATAGGCGGCGCTGGCCCGGACACTCCCGAACTCGCCGTCGTAGGCGGTGGGTTCGTCGCTCCACAACGCCCGCATCAGGCCCATCCGGTCCCGGACGAGCTCGCGCCGCGTGCGCCACTCCACCCCGTGGTCGTCGGCCTCCTCGACGTTCCAGCCGAAGCCGAGGCCGAGGGTGAAGCGCCCGCCGGACAGGTGGTCCAGGGTCGCGATCTGCTTGGCGAGGTCGATCGGGTCGTGCTGGGCGACGAGCGTGATGCCGGTGCCGAGGCCGAGGTCCTCGGTGACGGCGGCCGCCTGGCCCAGCGCGACGAAGGGGTCGAGCGTACGGCCGTACTCGGGCGGCAGCTCACCGCCCGCCGGGTACGGGCTGGTCCGCTCGACCGGGATGTGGGTGTGCTCGGGCAGGTAGAGCCCGGCGAAGCCCCGCTGCTCCAGCTCACGGGCGAGCCGGGTGGGGGAGATCGTCTCGTCGGTGAGGAAGATCGTCACGGAGATGCGCATGACCCATCTGTACCGGGGCGCGGCCCATCTGTCCATACCGACTGGTCGGCATCACAGGTGCACCGCTCGGCCGGTTCCTGCCCGCAATCCGCCGCTCCCCTTGCCGTGCACGGCAGTTCACGGCCGGAGGCCAGAGTGGCGGGCGGTCACCACCGCACCACCCAGCCCATGCCCTGTCCGTCACTCACGACACCCGGGGAGCAGCAGCATGTGCGAGGACCACCACGGCGGGACGGCGGGCCCGGCCCGGCGCGCGTTGTTCGTGACGGGCGCAGCCGCCGCGCTTACGTTGGGAGGCGTGAGCTTCGCGTCAGCGGCCGGCCGCTCGGGCGGCCAGGAGACCAGGACGGTGCGCGGCACCCTGCCCACCGGCTCCCCGGACTTCGTGTACGTCCCCGTCGAAGTCCCTTCCGGCGTGCGGGAGATCAGGGTCGCGTACACCTACGACCGGCCCGCCGTCCCGGCCGGCACGGCGGGCAACGCGCTCGACATCGGCGTCTTCGACGAGCGGGGCACCGAGCTGGGCGGCCGGGGCTTCCGGGGGTGGTCGGGCGGGGCGCGCACCGAGTTCTTCCTCCGCGCGGACGACGCGACGCCGGGATACCTCCCCGGCCCGGTGCGGCCGGGCACCTGGAACATCGCGCTGGGCCCCTACACGGTCGCCCCGCAGGGCCTGTCGTACGAGATCACGATCACGCTGACCTACGGCGAAACGGGCGCCGCCGTCGACCCCGTGTATCCGCCCGCCCGCGCCAGGGGGCGGGGCCGGGCCTGGTACCGGGGCGACTGCCACCTGCACTCCTGGCACTCGGACGGCCGCCGCACCCCGGCGGAGATCGCGGCGCTCGCGCCCGCGGCGGGCCTGGACTTCATCAACTCCTCGGAGCACAACACGAACGCGGGGCACCCGCACTGGGCGGACGTGGCCGGCGACGACCTCCTGGTCATGCTGGGCGAGGAGATCACCACGCGCAACGGCCATGTGCTGGCACTGGGCACGGACCCGGGGACGTTCGTGGACTGGCGTTACCGGGCCCGTGACAACCGCTTCGGCCGCTTCGCCCGCCAGATCCGCCGCGCCGGCGGACTGGTGGTCCCCGCCCACCCGCACGCCACCTGCGTCGGCTGCAACTGGAAGTTCGGTTTCGCCGAGGCGGACGCGGTCGAGGTGTGGAACGGCCCCTACACCCCGGACGACGAGGTCGCGCTGGCCGACTGGGACAGCATGCTGGTCGCGTCCGTGCGCGGCGGCGGCCGGGACTGGATCCCGGCGATGGGCAACAGCGACGCCCACCGGGACCCGGACGCGGTCGGACTCCCCCAGACGGTCGTCCTGGCCGACGACCTGACCCGGGAGGCGATCCAGGACGGCATCCGGTCGGGCCGGTCGTACGTGGCGGAGTCGAGCCGGGTCTCCCTTTCCTTCACCGTGACGGGCGGCCGGGGCCGGCAGGCGGGCATCGGCGAACGGTTGGAGGTCTCCCCCGACACCCCGGTGACGATCCGCCTGGAGGCGACCGGCGCCCCCCGCTGCACGATCCGCTTCGTCACGGACCAGGGCGTGCTGTTCACGAGCGCGCCGTTGCCGGTGGACGGCTCGGGAGCGGCGGAGTGGCACACGACCCCGGCCTACGCGGCGTACGTACGGGCGGAGCTGCGGCACGAGGTGGCGGCGGGGCCAGTACCGGGGGCGCTGGCGGCGTTCACGAACCCGGTTTTTCTGGGTCGCTAGCGGGAGTTGGGCGGTGGCAGACTGACCGGCCATGTCCCGACTGGTGGGCCGAAGAAGACAGCGGCGGCTCTGCGAAGTACGGGGACGGCCCGACAGCACACCTCCCATACGGATGAGGGGCTGGGCGGCACGTGGGGCGGTCTCCGTGGTGCCGCCTCGGCCGTCCGGTTCGAGTCGGTGCACGTGGGCCTGTGGGGCGCGGGTCACCGGCCGGGCTCGACCAGCCTGACCTGCGGGTTCATTCCACAACCTGTGGATCACGAAAGTAGAAGACAACAGTCACACCCATGCCCGGAGTGTGCGTGTACACGACTGTGATCGCCTCGGCCGAGTCTCGGGCGAGGGGCGTCGTGTACGTGTATTCCACGGACGGGGGCCGCCAGCCGGGGATCTCTCGCCCTACAGCCGGGTCGCGAGCAATCTCTTCGAGCGCCTCACGAACGGCTTCCCGCTCCCCCTCCGTCAGGTCACCGAACGCCTTCCTGGCGGGCTCGGCCTCCTCCAGCGGAACTCCGTTCACGTGCCGCTGCCCCCTGCCCGGGCGTCCTCCAGGGCCGCCATGACCTCGGGCGAGTTCCGGATCAGGATCCGGTGCCGGTAAGCCCTGACCACAGCTGCCGCGCCCTCGAAATCATTGGTCGGAGAGGCTCCTATGGCGGCTGCCAGCTCGTCCTCGAACCGCTCCCGGTCGCCCGGGAAGCCGTAGCGGCTGAGTGCACTGCGCAGGTCGTCCACCGTCCGGATCTCCGGCAGCGGCATCTCTCCCCAGGCGTGCTCGGGCTGTGCGCTCATGGTCTGCTCCTGGTGAACGGGCATGGCTCCACTTCCCAGTATGGCGCCGCCCGCGAGGGACGGACATCTCACTCCGTCGCCCAGAGCCCTCGCGACCCCGCTCACCACGCCCCCGCCCCGCACTCCGCCCAGAGCAGCTTGCCGCCCTTCGACGCGCCCAGTTCCCGGAGCACCGACGCGCCCCACGCGTCCGCGCAGGCCCGGACCAGGTGGAGGCCTCGGCCGCCCTCGGCTTCCAGCGGGGGCGGCGGTCCCGGGTCGGAGAAGCCGGGCGGGACGTGCGGGTCCGTGTCCCAGACCGCCACCCGCAGCCGGCCTGGCTCCGCCGAGCGGACGCGGAGCGCGTAGGGGCCCTTGGTGTGACAGTGCGAGTTCGCCAGGAGTTCGGCCGCCACCAGCTCTGCGGTGGGGGCCAGCTCGGGCATCTCATGCGCGGCCAGAATGAGCCTCAGAGTCGCCCGCGCGATACCCGGTGCGCGTGGGTCGTGCGGAAGGTGCAGGGTGTAGTTCCACGACGGGGATACGGTGGCCATCGGAAGTCTCCGGTCACTGAGGGGAGTTGGATGGGTGCCTGGTGTCTCTGCCGCGGCGTCCCACGGTGCGCTTCCAGACGGGGCGCCTGAGCAAGAAGATAGAGCTTGGCAAATGTCATTTGCCAATATCCGAGATACTTTCCTTCAACTTCCCTCGTGTGAGTGACCATTGCTGGAACGCGCGTGCAGGAGGAGTTCACATGCCCGCAAGACCGCCCCTGACGGCCCGTCGCCTCCGGCTGGCAGTCGAACTACGCAAGATGCGCGAGCGCGCGGGCATGACTGCAACAGAGGCCGCAGGAACTGTCGGCACGAGTCAGGGGCAGCTCAGCAACGTGGAATCGGGCCGGTTCGGCGTGAGCGCTGAACGGGTCAGGGCGCTCGCCCGCATCTACTCCTGTCCGGACCAGGCGTTCGTCGAGGCCCTGATCGGCATGGCGACCGACAAGACGTTCGGCTGGTGGGAGTCGTACCGCGAAGTACTGCCCTCAGGCCTCCTCGACCTCGCGGAGCTGGAGCACCACGCCACTGCTGTCCGCACTGCGTACACCTCCCACGTGCCAGGGCTGCTCCAGACTGCCGATCACGCGCGCGAGATCTTCCGCCACGTCATCCCTGCGCCCACACCACCCGAGGTCGAGCATCGCGTTTCGCAGCGCCTCAAGCGGCAGGGCGTGCTGTACAGGGCGGATCCGTCCCCGTACAGCACCGTCGTGCACGAGGCGGCCCTACACATGGGCGTCGGCGGCAGGCGTGTGGCCCGGGCCCAGCTGCAGCATTTGCTCGACATGGGCGAACAGGACCACATCACCCTCCGCGTGCTCCCGTTCGGCGTTGGTGCGTTCCCCGGGTCGGGCCAGTCCATCAACTATCTCCACGGCCCCGTACCGCAGCTCGACACCGCACAGCTCGACCAGTTCCATGGCCCGGTCTTCCTCGACGCCGAAGCCCTGCTGCTGAAATACCGGACCCTCCTGGACATCGTGGAGGCCATCGCCCTCAGTCCCGAGAAGTCGCGCGATCTGATCCAGTCCATCGCCCAGAACCTCTGAAGGAACGAAGATGTCCACGCGCACCTGGCAGAAATCGTCGTACTGCCAAGAAGGGGACGCCTGCGTCCACATATCCGCCGACGCCACCCCTTCCACTGTCCACCTCACCGAATCCGCCGATCCGACCGCAGCCGTCCTCATCACCGACTCCGTCACTTTCAGCACCCTTCTCAGCGCGCTGAAGTCGCGGGGTCAGGCTGCGTGGCGCCTGCGATCAGAAGTCCTTTGATCGCGTCCGGCACGCCAGGGCGTTCTCCGTGGTGCCTCCTTGGCCGTCCGGTTCGAGGCGGTGCACGTGGGCCTGTGGGGTGCGGGTCACCGTCTCTGTCGGGTGGCCGTCCGTGAAGAGCGCTCCGACTCCGTCGTCCAGTGCCCACCCGGCGGGCAGCGCGCCGGTGGCCACGGCTGCCCGGTAGGAGGCGCGGCGGCCCGGTTCGCTGTCGTAGTGCGGGCAGACCGACCCGGGCAGCAGGCCCAGGCCGTCCGGCAACGCGGTCAGCGGGCCGTAGGAGTCCGTAAGTGAGCTTTCGGCCCAGCAGTTGGCGCCGGCGCTGATTCCGCAGAGCAGCGTTCCACGGTCGTGGGCCTCGCGCAGTATCCGGTCTACGCCGTGCGCGCGCCATACGGCCAGGAGGTTCGCGGTGTTTCCGCCGCCCACGTAGATGACGTCCTGCGAGAGCAGGAACCTCCGCAGGGCGTCGTCATCGAGTTCCCGCCGGAAGAGGGACAGGACGCCAGGCTCACAGTCGCGTGGCCGGAACGCGGCGAGGAACCGTTCGACGTAACCGGGGGCATCACCACTGGCCGTCGGGACGAAGCAGACCCTGGGCCGGGAAGTGCGGGCGTGGCCGAGCACCCAGTCGTCCAACAGGCCGTCGTCCTCGGTGGAGAACCCTCCGCCGAGGAGAGCCAGGCGACGTGGGGGACGGACAGCCATGGGGGCGCCTCCTCGATCAGCTGGTCGGTGCCGACCGTAACGCGTGGTCGTCCACGGCCGTCGTCATTTATCGGCGACCGTCGTCCTTGCGGCTCCTCCGCCGGAGTTCACGTCGTTGTCTGCCCGGCAGGGTGGCCGCCAGTTCGCCCACCTCGGCGACGTCGTGGCACTCGCCGTCCCGGCCGCCCCGGCACCACCACACCGGTGCGCCGGTCGCGTCCGTGTGGTCCGGGTACCAGTCCTCCGTGGTCCCGGGCGGGCGCGGATGCATTCCGGTCTTGTGCTCCCGGCAGACCGGCCACACCTGCCACAGCAACTCCATGAGGGTCTCCTGCGCCGCCCCCGCGACCACCATCAGGACCGTCGTCGCGTCGTCCGGCTCCGGCGGGTCGCCGGCCTCCACATCGCACGCGTTCACCGCGTTGCCCTGCCAGCGGCCGTCCGGCATCGCCACGTAGACCTGTTCGTTCTCCGGTTGGGGCACGCACATCAGCACCAGCGCGTCCTGGTCGGGCAGGGTGGCCGTCACGTCGCGGTTGACCACCGCGAGCGCGGCCTCCAGCTTCGGCCACCGGCCGGGCTCGGCCGGCCGGGGCGGCGGTGGAGGTTCGCTGTCCCGACCGGGACCGATGGGCGAGTGGGAGAAGTGGCTCACCGCCGCATCCTGCCAACTGTTGCGAACAGGAGACATCGATTTGCGGACGGGCGTCCGTACAACCCGGTGACGCCCTCGCGGGTCTCCCCCACATCCGGACCCTGTTCCGGCCCCTCGTGCTGGGAGAACCATGCGCAAGCGCTACGCGGCGGTCCTCACCGTCGCTCCCCTCGCCGTCCTCGCCGCCGTGGTGCCCGCCGCTCATGCCGACACCACCGTGGGAGACGCCCGCATCACATCCATCAGTGTCAGCAAGCCGGTCATCGGCGTCGGAGCCACGCTCGGGGACGGGGTCGGCGTCACGCTGACCGCCTCGGACGACTCCGGGATCGTCGGTGTTGTCGGCCCCAAGGTGGTCGGCCCCGACGGGCTGGTCATCCGTCCCACCCGCGACGAGTGCACCGCGCAGAGCGCGACCACCGTGCGGTGCGTCTACAGCTTCCCGCTCTCGCCGGACGGCACGGACGCGCAGGACCTGCGCGACAGCGCCGCGGGCGGCTGGCACTTCAAGGCCAAGGCCGTGGCCGCCGACGGCGACTCCCACCACCTGTCGCCGGGCGCACCGTTCAGCGTCAAGCGGCACGCCAAGCTGGAGAGCACCGACGCCTCGCCCGAGCCGGTCGACAAGGGCGGCGAACTCACCGTCACCGGCTGGCTCCGGCGGGCCGACTGGGACACCAACGTCTGGGACGACTACGCCGGCAAGTCCGTGATCCTCCAGTTCCGCAAGTCCGGCACGGACACCTTCAAGGCCGTCAAGACGGTCACCACCGACAGCGCCGGCAGACTGCGCACCGAGGTCACCGCGAACACCACCGGCACCTGGCGCTGGCGGTTCACCGCCAACACCGTTTCCACGGGGGCGACCTCGCAGGGCGACCGGGTCGTGGTGCACTAGCCACCGGAGGCGCCCCCCGCACTCCGCCCACAGCAGCTCGCCGCCCTGCGACGCGCCCGATCGTCCACCGTGCCGTCCCGCGGCTCGACACACCAGCACCTCTCCTTCCCGTACAACCCTTCAGGCTCACCGGAGGTCATCTCTGGGGCTCGCATGTATGTCCTGGAGAGGAACCCATGTCCCGGCCCCATCACAAGCGTTCCCGGCGTCCCGTCGTCCTGGGCGCCACCGCCGTCGCGGCCGCCCTGGCCGGTGGCCTGCTCATCACCCTGCCCGGCGGTGCGAGTGCCGCCCCGTCGCACCTCGCCGACGACTTCAACGGTGACGGCTACCGCGATCTGGCGACCGGCGCCCCGGGTGCCGTCGCGAGCGGGAAGGCGAAGGCGGGCGCCGTGGTCGTCAACTACGGTTCGTCGAACGGCATCAGCGCCGCGCGCCACAAGTCCACATCGCAGAGTTCCGCCGGCGTGCCGGGCACCTCGGAGACCTCCGACCGCTTCGGCACCGAACTCGCGCACGGCGACCTCAACAACGACGGCTACGGCGATCTCGTCGTGGGCACACCTCTGGAGGACGTCGGCGGCGATGTCGACGGCGGTTCGGTCACCATCCTGTGGGGCGGCTCGTCCGGCCTGTCGGGCGGCACGACGATCAGCGACCCGAACGCGTCGGGCCACGACCGGTTCGGCCAGTCCCTCGCGGTCGGGGACTTCACCGGTGACGGGAAGGCCGATCTGGCGGTGGGGTCCACCGGCAAGGACGTGTGGATCTTCAAGGGCGGCTTCACCAGGTCCGGTGGCGCGGCCGGGAAGCTGCGCTTCGACGCGCAGATCGAGTCCGGCGCGTACCCCGACGGCGCCGTCCAGCTGGCCGCCGGGGACTTCGACAACGACGGGGCGGACGACGTGGTGGTGGGGTCCGCCGCGGGCAACTTCGTCTACCTGGGCGCCTCGACCGGGCCCACTCCGCAGACCGAGGTGGGCGAGGGGTACGCGGGCGCGCTCACCGTGGCCGACTTCGACCGCGACGGGCACGACGACCTGGTCGTCGGCACCGACTTCGTCGACATCATGGACCAGACGGCGAAGGGCGGCTACGTCACCGTGTTCTACGGCGGTGCGGCGGGCGTCGACACCACGCGCAGCGCCGTCTTCAGCCAGGACACCCCGGGCGTGCCGGGAACGGACGAGTCCCACGACTCGTTCGGTGGCACCCTCGCCGCGGGCGACGTCAACGGTGACCGCTACCCGGACCTCGCCGTCGGCGCCGACTTCGAGACCATCGGCTCCGCGGCCGAGGCAGGCAACGTCTGGGTGCTGCGCGGCGGCGCCTCCGGCCTGACGGGGACCGGCGCCCAGTCCTTCAACCAGGGCACCCCGGGTGTCCCGGGCGCCAACGAGTCCTCGGACATGTTCGGCGACGCCATCCACCTCGCCGACCACGACAAGGACGGCCGCGCCGACCTGTCGGTGGGCGCGGGCGGCGAGAACAGCGACGACGGCGCCGTATGGGTCCTGCGCGGCTCCACCGCAGGCGTCACGGCCACCGGCGCGGTGACCTTCGGCGCATCGTCCGTGGGCATCGGGAACTCGGGGCACGACCCCATGTTCGGGGACGCCATGTCGGGCTCCTGAGCTCGCGACCTGGTGCGTGACAGTCGGCGGAGTCGCCTGCCGCGCACCAGGTCGTCAGTCCGTCGCCCCCGCCGCCAGGTCCGCGACCACCGCCGCGTGGTCCGAGGGCCATACGCCGTCCACCGGGCCCGCGCCCGCACGGCGGACCGAACGGACGTGGCCGAGGCCGCCGGGGCCGGGCGGCCCCACGTGGACGTAGTCGATGCGGACGGCCGGGCTGTGGTCGGCGACGTACGGGTTCGCCGGGTCCCAGGTCGCGGAGGGGGACGCCGGGTCGGCGTACTCCCACGCGTCGAGGAAGAGCTGGCCGGGGGCGGCCGGCGCCGTCCTGTAGCCGCCGAAGCGGCGGATCTCGTCGGAGTCCGGCCACGCGTTGAAGTCCCCGGTGATCACCGGCGGGAACGCGGTGCCGTTCCGGTGGGCCGCCACGAACTCCGCCAGCGCGGTGACCTGTTGGACGCGTACGGCCGACGCCGCGGGGGCCGAGGTGAGGTGGGTCGTGAAGAAGGGGACCTCGTGGTGGGGCGCGGCGAGGCGGGCGTAGAGGGCGAGGCGTCCGTCGTCCAACTCCTCGGGGGCGGGGAGCCGCAGGACGTCCTGTTCGATGACCGGCCAGCGGCTGAGCACCGCGTTGCCGATCTCGACGGACGGGTCCCCGATCCGCCGCTGCCACCGCTCGGACGCGTGGGAGGGGGCCCAGGCCCAGTGCAGGCCGAGTTCGTCCGCGAGCCATCCGGCGAGGTTCTCGCCGTCGGCCGCCCACACCTCCTGGAGGCCGACGACGTCCGGCTCCAGGTCCCGCAGCACGGCGAGAACCGCTTTCTGCCGCTCGGCCCAGGGCCCGAACCGCCACCACAGGTTCCAGCTCACGATGCGCATCGCCGACCCGCCCGTCCCCTCTCCCGTCCAACACTGGGACCATTGAAGACCACCGCCACCTGCGTGAGGCAGCGGACGAAGACAACGGACGGGGAAGTGTCAGTGAAGCTGTTCCGCGACGCCGAGTCCAAGTACCGGGCCGTCTCAGCCGTCCAGCGACGGTTCGCCAACCCCTTGCAGCGCCGGATGCCGACGCAGACCCTGCTGGAGACCACCGGCCGGGTGTCGGGTGAGCCTCGCCGCACCCCGGTCGGCGGCCGGCGGATCGGGGACTCCTTCTGGCTGGTCTCCGAGTTCGGCGAGCGCTCGCAGTACATCCGCAACATCAAGGCGGACCCGCGGGTGCGGGTGCGGCTGCGGGGCCGCTGGCTCACCGGCACGGCGCACCTCCTGCCGGACGACGACGCCGTGGTACGGCTGCGCGGCCTGCCCCGGATGAACAGCGCGGCGGTACGGGCGGTGGGCGCGGGACTGCTCACGGTGCGGGTGGATCTCGACTGAGCGCTCCGCCGGACGTGCCGCGACGTAGCGTCCGGTGCCGTCCGGTGCCGTCCGGTGCCGTCCGGTGCCGTCGGTCGTCCGCGGCACCGTCGTGGCTCGTCGCGCGGGTCCCCGCGCCCCCTGAGGGCAGGGGGTCAGCCCGGCCAGACGATCGACTGCACCTCGCTGTACGCGTGCAGCGCGTACGAGCCGACGTCCCGGCCGACGCCGCTCTTCTTGAAGCCGCCGAAGGGGGCCTCCATGTTGCGGGCGACGGTGTTGACGCCGACGCCGCCGGCGCGCAGCCGGCGTGCCACGCGGAAGGCGCGGGCCACGTCGCCGGACCAGACGTAGTCGATCAGGCCGTAGTCGCTGTCGTTGGCGAGGGCGATGCCCTCCTCCTCCTCGTCGAAGGGGACCACGACCACCACCGGGCCGAAGATCTCCTCCCGGGCCACGCGCATGTCGTTCGTGCAGTCCGCGAGGAGGGTGGGGGCGACGTAGAAACCCCGGTCCAGGCAGGGGCGTTCGGCGCCGTGGACCACCACCGCGCCCTCCTTGCGGCCCAGTTCGACGTACGACTCGATCCGGTCCCGGTGCACTTCCGAGATCACCGGCCCGACGACCGTGTCCCGCTCCCGTGGGTCGCCGACTTTCAACCGACGTGCGTAGGAGGCAAGTTGGCCGACCAGTTCGTCGTACACCCCGCGTTGCGCCAGGACGCGCGTCGGTGCCGTGCAGATCTGTCCGCTGTAGAAGGAGAACGTCGAGCCGACACCGGCCACCGCCGAGCGGAGGTCAGCGTCGTCGAAGACCACGGCGGCGCCCTTGCCGCCCAGTTCCATCAGCTGCCGCTTCATGCCCCGGCCGCAGACCTCGGCGATGCGCCGGCCGACCGCGGTCGAACCCGTGAAGCTCACCATGTCCACGTCGTCGCAGTCCACGGCCGCCTCGCCGACCTCCACCGACCGGCCGGAGACGACGTTCACGACTCCGGGCGGGGCCCCGGCCGCCTCCAGCGCCTCCGCCATGCGGTAGACGGACAGCGGGTCCTGCGGGGCCGGTTTCACCACGACGGTGTTGCCCATGGCGAGCGCCGGGGCGACCTTCCCGGCCGCGTTGGCCCACGGGTTGTTGTAGGAGGTGATGCAGGTGACGACCCCGACGGGTTGCCGTACCGCCAGCGCACCGGTCACGCCGGCCCGGCCGAGCGGACCGGCCTCGGTGATCTGCGGCGTGATCGCCCACTCGGCGGGCTCCACGCGCGCGTACCGCTGGAAACGGGCCGCCGCCACTCCCACCTGCATCGCCCGGGCCGTCCCGGTCGTCGCGCCGGTCTCCGCCCGGGCCAGTTCCGCGGCGGGCACCAGCCGCTCGCGGACGATGTCCGCCGCCCGGCCGAGGATCGCCGCCCGCTCCTCGGCGGAGGTGCGCGACCAGGGCCCGAACGCCTCGCGGGCGGCGGCGCAGGCCGCGTGCACCTGGTCCCGGGATGCCTCCGGCGCCCAGCCGACGGTCTCCTCGGTCGCCGGGTCGACGACCTCGTAGTGACCGCCGTCCGGCTCCACCCGGCGACCGCCGAGGAACAGTCCCGGGCCGTCGGTCACCCGGTCGCCGTCGAGCGTCCGCCGCTCACGGGTCACCTGGTCGCCACCGTCCCCGTGTCCCGGCCCGAGCGCAGGACCCGGCCCGGTACGGCGCCCGTCACGGTGTCGTCGCGGATCGCCTCGACGCCGTTGACCCATACGGCCCGTATCCCGATCGCCCTGGCGTCCAGCCGGGGGCTGTCGCCCGGCAGGTCGTGCACCAGGGTGGCCGTGCCCGCGCTGATCCGCTGCGGGTCGAAGAGGACGAGGTCGGCATGGAAGCCCTCCCGCAGCCGGCCGCGTTCGCGCAGGCCGAACAGCTGTGCCGGGTCGTCCGTCAGCATCTTCACGGCCTGTTCCAGGCCGACGAGTCTCCGGCCGCGCAGGCAGTCGCCGAGGAACCGGGTGGTGTACGGGGCGCCGCACATGCGGTCCAGGTGGGCGCCCGCGTCGGAGCCGCCGAGCAGGACGTCCTCGTGGTTCCAGGTCTCGGCGCGCAGCGCCCAGGACGCGGGGTCGTTGTCGGTGGGCATGGGCCACAGGACCGTACGCAGGTCGTCGGCGGCGCAGATCTCGACCAGGCAGTGGAAGGGGTCGAGGCCGCGTTCGGCGGCGATGTCCTTGACCACGCGCCCGGACAGGCCCTCGTTGGCCTCGCTGTAGGTGTCGCCGATCACGTAGCGGCCGAAGTTCGCCAGCCGCCGGAAGACGCCCGCCTCCTTGGAGTTGGCGCGCTCCAGCATCCCGGCCCGTACGCCGGCGTCCCGCAGCCGTGCGATCCGCTCCGGGACCGGCAGGCCGAGGATCGGGCCCCAGCCGGGGATGAGGTTCAGGGCGCAGAACGTGCCGAGCGACATGTTCATCGGCGTGAGGATCGGCATGGTGAGCGCCACCACCCGGCCGCCCGCCTTCCGGGCCTGTTCGCTCGCCAGCAGCTGCCGGGGCACGCGTTCGGGGACGGAGGCGTCGATGGTGAGGACGTTCCAGTTCAGGGGGCGTCCGGCGACCGCGCTCATCTCCACGAGCAGGTCGATCTCCGGGTCGCTGAACTGGTCGAGGCAGCCGGCGACGATCGCCTCGATCTGGGTGCCCTCGTGTTCCCCGACGGCCTTGGCGAGGGCCAGGAGTTCGGCCGGCCGGGCGTGCCGGGAGGCGACCGGGCGGCCGTCGCCGTCGGAGTGGGTGGAGGACTGGGTGGTGGACAGGCCCCAGGCGCCGGCGTCCATCGCCTCGTGGAACAGCCGCAGCATGGACGCCAGTTGGTCCTCGCTCGGCTGTCCGCCGACCGCGTCGGGACCCATGACGTACCGGCGCAGCGCGCAGTGCCCCACCATGAAGCCGGCGTTGACGGCGATCCGCCCCTCCAGCGCGTCGAGGTACTCGCCGAAGCCGTGCCAGGTCCAGGGCGCGCCCTCCTCCAGGGCGACGAGCGACATGCCCTCCACCCTGGCGAGCATGCGGCGGGTGTAGTCGGCGTCCTCGGGGCGGTCCGGGTGGAGCGGCGCGAGGGTGAAGCCGCAGTTGCCGGCGGCGACGGTGGTCACCCCGTGGTTCAGGGACGGGGTGGCGTAGGGGTCCCAGAACAGCTGGGCGTCGTAGTGGGTGTGCGGGTCGACGAAGCCGGGGGCGAGGACGAGCCCGGTGGCGTCCTCGCTGGTGCGGGACTCTCCGGTGACCGTGCCGATCACGGCGATACGGCCGTCCCGGATCCCCACGTCCGCCGGGTACGCGGGGCCGCCGGTGCCGTCGACGACGGTCGCCCCTTTGATGACGTGATCGAGCATGCGCCCTGCCTCCTCAACTCCGTTGGGATCCACGCCCCGAGGGCGCGGGGAACCGCGGACCGGCCACGGACGGCCCGCGCTCCGCGACGGCGGTCAGACGGCCTGCCGGAACCGTGACGTCCGGTGGACGGGGTCGGTGTCGATCTTCGGGATGACGTGCTCGCCGATCAGCCGGATCGTCTGGAGGGTCTCCTCCTTGGGCACGCCGACCGGCAGCCCGAAGCTGAGCTGGTCGGCCCCGGCCTGCTCCCACCGCTTGCACTGGGTGAGGACCTCGTCGGGGTCGCCGCAGATCAGCAGTTCCTCCTCGACGAGGAGCTCGACGAACTCGGGGGTGTACTCCGGGAGGGTCTCCGGCCAGACCGGGAAGCCCTCGGGGCGCGGGAAGGTGTCGTGGTAGCGGAAGACGAGGGAGGGCAGGTAGTGCAGCCCGCCGCCGGCCGCGATCCGGATGGCCTCGTCGTGCGTGGGGGCGCAGATCGCGGTCGTCGTCACCATCACGTTGTCGTTGACGAAGTCCCCGATCGGTTCGGCGTTCACGACCGCCGTCTTGTACTGCTCCAGCACCCATTCCATGTCGGAGACCTTCTGGATGCTGAAGCCGAGGACCCCGAGGCCCTTGCGGGCGGCCATGGCGTACGAGGGCGGCGACCCGGCGGCGTACCACATCGCGGGGTGCGACTTCCCGTACGGCTTGGGCAGGATCTTGCGCGGCGGGAGCTGCCAGTGCTTGCCCTGGAAGCCGGCGTACTCGTCCTGGAGCCACATCTTGGGGAACTCCGCGATGGTCTCCTCCCAGATCTCCTTCGTGAAGTTCATGTCGGTGATGCCGGGGAGGAAGCCGAGGATCTCGTGTGAGCCCGCGCCGCGGCCGCTGCCGAACTCGAAGCGGTTCTCGGTGAGGTGGTCGAGCATGGCCACCTTCTCGGCGACCTTGACCGGGTGGTTGACCTGGGTGAGGGGGTTGAAGATGCCCGAGCCGAGGTGGATGCGGTCGGTGGCGTGGGCGAGGTAGCCGAGGAAGACGTCGTTGGCGGAGAGGTGCGAGTACTCCTCCAGGAAGTGGTGTTCGGACGCCCAGGCGTACTTGAAGCCGGACCGGTCCGCCTGGATGACGTACTCGGTCTCCTCCATCAGCGCCTTGTGCTCGGCGAGCGGATCGGTCTCGGCCCGCTTGCCCACGTATCCCTGTACAAAGAGCCCGAATTCCAAGGAGGTTCACCGTCCCCAGTCTGTTACCGGCGTCCAGCCGACCTGACGGACCGTCAGATCAGTATCTGGGCCGACTGTGGCACCGCACCCATGGACCGTCAAGAGCTGACGGTCACTCAGATGAGGCTGACGCCCGCCAGCCAGCCCCCGTCGATCACGAACGGCTGACCGGTGATGTAGGAGGAGTCCTCGCAGCTGAGGAAGAGCGCGAGGCGGGCCACCTCCTCCGGCCGGCCGACCCGGCCGAGCGGCACGAGCCCGCGGTACAGCCCCTCCAGGGCCCTGGCCGTCTCCTCGACGTCCGCCGTGGGGTCGAGCAGGGACGGGTTGGACATCGGGGTGTCGATCGCGCCCGGGCACATGGCGTTGACCCGGATGTGCCGTCCGGCCAGCTCCAGGGCGGCGACCCGGGTGAGGCCGAGGATCGCGTGCTTGGTCGCCGTGTAGGTGCCCACCGCCGCCATGCCGGTGACGGCCGTGTAGGAGGCGGTGTTGACGATGGTGCCCCCGCCGGCGGCGGCGATGTGCGGGGCGACGGTCTTGATGCCGAGGAAGCAGCCGACCTGGTTCACCCGCACGACCTGCATGAACTCCTCTACCGGGGTGTCGAGCAGGGCGTTGAACCGCAGGATGCCGGCGTTGTTGACCAGCCCGTCGATCCTCCCGTACGCCTCGTTCGTGGCGGCCACCGCGGCCGTCCAGTCCGCCTCCCGGCCGACGTCGAGATGGACGTAGCGCGCGTCCAGTTCCTTGGCCAGGTCCTCCCCCTGGTCGTCCAGCACGTCCGCGACGACCACCCGGGCGCCCTCCTCCCGGAAGAGGCGTGCCTCCTGTTCGCCCTGTCCGCGTGCCGCGCCGGTGACGATGACGACCCGTCCGTCCAGCTTGCCCATGTGGTCTCCCTAGAGGTGAGGAGCTGTGTCGGCGCCGAACGCCGCCATCTGGTCGATCAGTTCGGTACGGCTGCGGCTGCGGAAGCGGACCTGGATCTGGTCCACGCCCATCGCGCGGTAGGCGCGCAGGGAATCGGCGAGTTCCTGCGGGGCGCCGGTGAGGGTGCGCCGGCCCACGTCCCAGCCGGGGGCGCCGACGTACAGCGGCTCGGTGATCGCGCCGACGGTGAACGGCCCTTCGGCGCCGGCCTCGGCCCGCAGCCTCCTGAGCGTGGCGATCTGCCCCGGCAGCCGGTCGCGCGGGTCGCCCTGCGGGAGCCAGCCGTCGCCCTTGAGCGCGGCCCGGCGGACGGCGGCGGGTGAGGAGCCGCCGACCCAGAGGGGGACGCGGGCCTGTGCGGGGCGGGGCCGCTGGCCGAGGCCCCCGAAGTCGTACAGCTTGCCGTGGTGTTCGGGGTACTCCTCCGGGCCGAGGGCCGCGCGCAGGGCGTCCATGGTCTCGTCGAGGACGGCCCCGCGCCGCTCGAAGTCCACCCCCAGCACCTCGAACTCCTCCCGCACGTGCCCGGCTCCGACGCCGAGGACGAGCCGGCCGCCCGACAGGTGGTCGAGGGTGGCGTACTGCTTGGCGGTGAGCAGCGGGTGGCGCAGGGCCACGACGGCGACGTGGCTGAGCAGTCGGACGCGGTCGGTGACCGCGGCCAGGTGGGCGAGGGTGGCGACGGGGTCGTACCAGACGGTGCTCATCGCGGGTGCCAGCCGCCGCGGTATCGCCACGTGGTCGCAGACGGCGACGTATCCGAAGCCGGCCCGGTCGGCGGCGCGGGCGATCTCCACCAGGTCGGCGGGCCCGGCGCCGGCCTCCCAGGGTTCGGCGTAGATCGTGCTCTGCGACTGCACGGGCAGCTGGATGCCGTACCCGATCGGGGAGTTCACCGGGCGCCGCCCGGCCACAGCCCGTCCGCCGTGAGCCCCAGCAGGCCGATCGCGTTGCCCCGGACGATCCGCTCGACGACATCGGCGTCCAGGTGGCCCATCTGCGCCTCGCCGACCTCGCGGGACTTGGGCCAGGTGGAGTCGGAGTGGGGGTAGTCCGTCTCGTAGAGGACGTTGCCGACCCCGATGGCGTCGAGGTTGCGCAGTCCGAAGGCGTCGTCGAAGAAGCAGCCGTAGACGTGCTCGGCGAACAGTTCGGACGGCGGGCGGTGGACCTTGTCGGCGACCCCGCCCCAGCCGCGGTTCTCCTCCCAGACGACGTCCGCGCGCTCCAGGATGTAGGGGATCCAGCCGATCTGCCCCTCGGCGTACATGACCTTCAGGCCGGGGAAGCGCTCGAACTTCCCGCTCATCAGCCAGTCCACCATCGAGAAGCAGCAGTTGGCGAAGGTGATGGTGGAGCCGACTGCGGGCGGGGCGTCGGCGGAGGTGGACGGCATCCGGCTGGAGGAGCCGATGTGCATGGCGACGACCGTGCCGGTCTCGGCGCAGGCGGCGAGGAAGGGGTCCCAGTCGTCGGTGTGCACGGACGGCAGCCCGAGGTGCGGCGGTATCTCGGAGAAGGCGACGGCGCGGACCCCGCGGGCCGCGTTGCGCCGGACCTCCCGGGCGGCGAGTTCGGCGTCCCACAGCGGGACGAGGGTGAGCGGGATCAGCCGGCCCCGTGCGTTCGGGCCGCACCACTCCTCCACCATCCAGTCGTTGTAGGCCCGCACGCACAGGATCGCGAGTTCGCGGTCCTTCGCCTCGGTGAAGGTCTGGCCGCAGAAGCGCGGGAAGGTCGGGAAGCACAGGGCGGACTGGACGTGGTTGACGTCCATGTCGGCGAGCCGCTGCGGGACGTCGTGGGAGCCGGGGCGCATCCGCTCGTACGTGATGATCTCCAGCTTGATCTCGTCCCTGCCGTAGCCGACGGCGGTGTCCAGGCGGGTGAGGGGGCGGTGCAGGTCCTCGTAGACCCACCAGTCGCCCACCGGCCCGTCGTCGCCCGGCCGGCCCATGACGGGCTTGAACCTGCCGCCGAGGAAGGTCATTTCCTTCAGCGGGGCCCGGACGATGCGCGGGCCGGTGTCGAGGTACTTCTTCGGGAGCCGGTCCTGCCACACGTTCGGGGGTTCGACGGTGTGGTCGTCGACCGAGATGATCAGCGGAAACGCGCCGCCCTGGGAGTCGTGGGTGTCCATGGCACCTCACGGTAGCGCTGATCTGACGACCCGTCAGCTGTGCGGGCGGCGCCCGCTGCGGCCCTTCCCGTCCGGAACCGTGCGGAGATCCTGTGTGGGCTCTGTGCACCCCCGTGCGCCTGCCTGTGATCGCCGTCTCCCACGGCTGACGCATCTGCCATGAACAAGGCAAACTGGCGTCGTTGCTCACTGTTTCTAGGGGGACGGCGATGGACGTACCGCAGGCACCAGGGGCGCCGCAGGTGCCCGAGGTACCGCGCGTACCGGAGCAGAGGCGTCCCGACTCCGCCACGGAGTCGGCGGTGCTGCGCTTCGGCGTGCTCGGTCCGGTGCGGGCCTGGCGCGGCGAGGACCAGCTCAACACCGGCTCCCCCCAGCAACGCGCGCTGCTCGCCGCGCTCCTGCTCCGCGAGGGCCGCACCGCGACCGCGGCCGAGCTGATCGACGCCCTGTGGGGCGACGAGCCCCCGCCGCAGGCACTGGCCGCGCTGCGCACCTACGCCTCCCGGCTGCGCAAGGTCCTCGACGCCGGGCTCCTGGTGAGCGAGTCCGGCGGTTACGCGGTGCGGGGTCTGCGCGAGGGGGGGCTGGACCTCGCCGTGGTGCAGGAGCTGGCCGCCGAGGCGGAGAAGTCCCGCGCCGCCGGCGACCTGTGCCACGCCCGGGACGTCCTCGGCCGGGCGCTGGGGCTGTGGGACGGGGAGGCCCTCGCGGGAGTGCCGGGACGCTACGCCGAGACGCAGCGGGTCCGGCTGGAGGAGTGGCGGCTGCAACTCCTCGAAAGCCGCCTGGACATGGACCTGGAGCAGGGCTGCCACGCGGAGGCCGTGTCCGAGTTGACGGCGCTGACGGCGGCCCACCCGCTGCGGGAACGCCTGCGTGAGCTCCTGATGCTGGCGCTGTACCGCAGCGGCCGGCAGGCGGAGGCCCTCGCGGTGTACGCGGACACCCGGCGGCTGCTGGCCGACGAGCTGGGCGTGGACCCCCGCCCGGGCCTGCGCGAACTGCAGCGGCGCATCCTGCGGGCCGACCCCGCGCTGGCCGAGCCCCCCTCGGCCCCGCAGCCCGAGCCGGCCGCGGCGCCGGTCCGCCCCGCCCAACTCCCGGCGACCGTACCCGACTTCACCGGACGGTCCGCGTTCGTCACCGAACTGGGCGAGGTGCTGGCCTCGGCGGAGGGCCGGGTGATGGCCGTCTCGGCGCTGGCGGGCATCGGCGGTGTCGGCAAGACGACCCTCGCCGTGCACGTGGCACACCAGGCGCGCGGCGCGTTCCCCGACGGCCAGCTGTACGTCGACCTCCAGGGCGCCGGGTCGCGGGCCGCGGAACCGGAGACCGTGCTCGGGTCCTTCCTGCGAGCCCTGGGCACACCGGACGCGTCGATCCCGGACTCCCTGGAGGAACGGGCGGCCCTGTACCGCTCGGTCCTCGACGGCCGCCGGGTCCTGGTCCTGCTGGACAACGCCCGGGACGCGGCGCAGGTACGGCCGCTGCTGCCGGGCACCGAGGGCTGCGCGGCGCTGGTCACGTCACGGGTGCGGATGGTGGACCTGGCCGGCGCGCACCTGGTCGACCTGGACGTGATGTCGCCCGACGAGGCCCTGTCCCTGTTCACGAAGATCGTGGGCCGCGAACGGGTCGCCTCGGAGCGCGAGGCCGCCCTCGACGTGGTGGCCGCCTGCGGTTTCCTGCCCCTCGCGATCCGCATCGCGGCCTCCCGGCTCGCGGCCCGCCGCACCTGGACGGTGTCCGTGCTGGCCGCGAAACTGGCGGACGGGCGGCGCCGGCTCGACGAACTCCAGGCCGGCGACCTCGCGGTCAAGGCCACCTTCGAGCTGGGCTACGGGCAGCTGGAGCCCGCCCAGGCGAGGGCGTTCCGGCTGCTGGGGCTCGCCGACGGGCCGGACCTCTCGGTGTCGGCGGCGGCCGCCGTACTGGATCTGCCGGCCGAGGAGACCGAGGACGTCCTGGAGGGCCTGGTCGACACGTCCCTGGTCGAGTCCGCGGCGCCCGGCCGGTACCGGTACCACGATCTCGTACGGCTCTACGCGCGTGCGTGCGCCGAACGCGACGAACCGCCGGGCGAGCGGGACGGCGCGCTGTCGCGGCTGCTGGACTTCTACCTCGCCACCGCGGCCGGGGTGTACGCGATCGAACGGCCCGGCGACCGGCTGGTGGACCACCTCACCGCCACCGAGCACCCCGGGCTGACGTTCCCCGACCGGCGCGCGGCCCGGGACTGGCTCTACACCGAGGCGAACTGCCTGCTGGCCGTCGCCCGGCAGTCCGCGGCCGGCGCCGGCAGGCTGCGGCGGGCGGTCGACCTGCTGTGGGCGGCCCTGGACCTCTCGGAGTCCGGCGCCAACCCCCGCGAGTACGAGGCCACCGCACGGGCGCTGCTGGAGGCGGCCCGGCAGGGCGGCGGGCCGCGGGTCGAGGCGCGGGCCCTGATGACGCTCGCCCACGCGCACGTCGACGGCGGCCGGTTCGACCTGGCCGACCAGGAGGCCGAGCAGGTCATCCGCCTCGCCCGGGAGGCCGGCGACCTGCTGCCGGCCGGCTGGGGCCGCAACGCCCGCGGCATCATCGCGCTGTACCAGGGCCGCAACGCCGACGGCGAGGAACACCTCTCCCAGGCCATCGAGCACTTCCGCACGCTCGGCGACCGCCCCGGCGAGGCGAGCGCCCTGTGCAACCTCTCCCGCATCCACCTGGCGACCGGACTGACCGGCAGCGCCGTCGCGCTGGCCCAGCAGGGCATGGAGATCTACGACGCGATGGGCAACTCCATGCGCGGCGCCAACGGCCGCTACGCCCTCGGGATGGCGCTCACCCAGAGCGGCCGGCTCGACACCGCCGCCGAACGCCTCCTGGAGGCGCTGGAGGTGTTCCGCGAGAGCCGGCAGCGTCTGTGGGAGGGCATGACGCTGTTCCGGCTGGCCGAAGTGGACATCGCCGCACGGCGGTTCGCCCAGGCCGCCCCCAACGCGGAGACCGCTCTGACGGTGCTGCGGGGCATCGGGGGCGAGTGGCGGCGCGGCAACGTCCTGACCGTCCTCGGCCACGCGCTCACCGGCATCGGCCAGCGGGACCGGGCCCAGGTCTGCTGGCAGGAGGCCCTGCGCATCTACGAGGAGCTGGGCTCCGCGGAGGCGGCGGCGGTGCGCGAACTGGTGGCTCCGGCACGGACGGTGTGAGGCGCCGACCGCGCGTTCATCATTCGTTTATCGCCGGGGGCGATGCTCTGACCAGTCGATCCGTCGCGTCGGGGGGCAGACGGGTCACTGGTGAGGGCCGCGCATCCGCGCACTAGGGTGAGCGGCTCGGGAGGCCCGTCCGGCCACCCTCGGGGGAGTGACCGGACGGGCCTCACCGACCTACTGACGAACACACCGAGTGGAGCCAGCACATGAGCGAAGAGACGGTCATCAAGCCTCAGGACATGCACGCCACGGGGACGGCCGGCACCACGGCCGCGACCACGGAGACCCTGTCCGCCGACACCACGGCGGCCACCACGGCCACCGCCACCACGGGCGACATGCACGCCACCGACGAGCCCGTCACGACGAAGGACATGCACGCGACGTCGGAGCCCTTCAAGCCGACGAAGTAACGCCGTCCGGACGGGGGTTCGGGGGAGACGGGGGCCGGGTTCGGGGGAACCCGGGAGAACCGGATCGGGGGATCCGGGGACGACGGGGATCGGGGGATCGGGGGATCCGAGGAATCGGGGGATCGGGGGACGACGGGGATCGGGGGATCCGAGGAATCGGGGGATCGGGGGATCCGAAAGATCGGGGGTGCGGGGGATCGGGGGATTTCGAGATCCGGTGGGCCAGGTCCGGGGGGACCGCGTCCGGGAGTCGGGTCCGGGGGGACCTGATTCGCGGGGCCAGGGGGCAGGTCCGGGGGGACCTGGCTCCGGGGACCGGGGACGCGGGGGAACGGGGGACACGGCGGCGCCGGGGAACGGGGGAACGGGGGAACGTGCGACGGGGGTTCGGCCGCGGTGGCGTGGAGGGGAAGCCACCGCGGCCGAAGCACGTCCGGAGGCTTGTGGGCACGGAGCGCCGTGCGCTGAACTCCTGCACGACACCGGTCAGTTCATTGCAGCGCTCCACCGGGTGACTCTGAACCGCGAGGTTCACCGTCGCAGTTCGCCCTTCACCACCTTGCCGCTCGCGTTGCGCGGCAGCTCGGTCACGAACTCGACCGTGCGCGGGACCTTGTAGTTCGCCATCTCCCGGCGGGCCCAGGCGATCAGCTCGTCCGCGGTCAGGACGGCACGCGGCCGGCGCACCACGTACGCCCGGCCGACCTCGCCCAGTCGGGCGTCGGGGACGCCGATCACCGCCACGTCGGCGACCCCGGGGTGCAGGCCGAGCAGTTGCTCTATCTCCGCCGGGTAGGCGTTGAAGCCGCCGACGATGAACATGTCCTTCACCCGGTCGGTGATGCGCAGGTTGCCCGCCGGGTCCAGGACGCCGACGTCGCCGGTGCGCAGCCAGCCGTCGGGGGACAGCACCTCCCGGGTGGCGGTGTCGTCCTCGTAGTAGCCGCGCATGACGTTGAAGCCGCGGACGAGGATCTCCCCCGGGACGCCCGGCGCCACGGCCGCTCCACCGGCGTCCACCACCCTGACCTCCGTCCCGGGGATGGCCCGGCCCGAGGTGGCGGCGATGACGGTCGGGTCGTCCCCGCGACGGCACATCGTGACGATGCCACTGGCCTCCGAGAGGCCGTAGGCGGTCAGGACCGTGCCGACGCCGAGTTCTCCCCGCAGGCGTTCCACCAGCCGCAGCGGGACCACCGCGGCGCCGGTGACCACCAGCCGCAGCGCGGTCAGGTCGTGGGTGTCGCGGGCCGGGTGGTCGAGGAGCGACTGGTGCAGGGTGGGCGGACCCGGCAGGACCGACACGCGTTCCGCCGCGATGTTCGCCAGCACCGTGCCCACGTCGAACACCGGCTGCGGGATCATCGTCGCGCCGCGCATCAGACAGGCCACCACGCCCGCCTTGTAGCCGAAGGTGTGGAAGAAGGGGTTCACGATCAGGTAGCGGTCGCCTGGGGCCAGCCCGGCCAGGTCGCTCCACACCTCGTACGCCCGCAGGGTCTGCGCGTGGGTGATCACCGCGCCCTTGGGGCGGCCGGTCGTGCCGGAGGTGAAGACGATGTCGGAGGGCATACCGCCGTCGATCGTCGAGGCGCGCGCCCGCACCTCCGCCGCCGACACCGACTCCCCGGTGGCCAGGAAGTCCTTCCAGGTCAGGAAGTCGGCCGGGGCGTCGTCCGCCAGTACCACCACCTGCTCCAGCGCGGGCAGCCCGGGCAGGGGCCCGTCACCGGAGCCCTCCCCCGCCGCCTCACCCGCCGCGCGCCGCAGCGACGCCACGTACGACGTGCCGAGGAACGTGCCCGTCACGAACAGCAGCCGTGCCCCGCTCCGGCGCAGCACGTACGCCGCCTCCGCGCCCTTGAACCGGGTGTTCAGCGGCACCAGCACCGCCCCCGCCGACACCGCGCCCAGCGCGGCGACGATCCAGTCCAGCGAGTTCGGGGCCCAGACGCCCACCCGGTCGCCGGCCGTCACGCCGTTGGCGAGACACGCGGCCGCCGCGCGTTCCACGCGGGCGCCCAGCTCCGCGTACGTGATCCGGGTCCGGCCCTCGACGACCGCCTCCACGTCCGCGTGCCGCTCGGCCGCCGACCGGACCAGGCCCGGGATGGTGCCCCACTCCACGTCTCCGCGCACAACCGGCCTCCCGCCCACTAGCTGACTGACCGTCAGATTAGCTGTAACCTGACGGCCTGTCAGCTGCCTGTCGGTGTGCGGAGGGATGCCCAGCATGGCCGGACTCAAGGACGCCACCGCGATCGTCGGCATCGGCCGGACGCCGTTCGCCAAACGGCTCCCCGAGGACGAGAAGACGCTCGCCTGCCGGGCCGTGCTCGCCGCCCTCGACGACGCCGGGATCGCGCCGGGCGAGGTGGACGCCCTCGCCTCCTACACCATGGAGGAGACCGACGAGGTCGAGCTGGCCAAGGCCGTCGGCTTCGGCGACCTCACCTTCTTCAGCAAGGTCGGCTACGGCGGCGGCGGTTCCTGCGCCACCGTCGCCCATCTCGCCGCCGCCGTCGCCTCCGGGCAGGCGACGGTGGGGGTCGCCTGGCGCTCCCGCAAACGCGGCTCCGGGCCCCGCCCCTGGGCCAGTACGGCCGTCCAGCTGCCCACCCCCGGCCAGTGGACGCGCCCCTTCGGGCTGCTGCGGCCCGCCGACGAGATAGCCATGCTCACCCGTCGCTACATGCACGAGTACGGCGCGACCCGCGACCACCTCTTCAACGTCGCCCTCGCCTGCCGCAACCGGGCCAACCAGAACCCGGCCGCGATCATGTACGACCGCCCGCTCACCCGCGAGATGTACATGACCTCCCGCTGGATCAGCGAACCCCTGTGCCTGTTCGACAACTGCCTGGAGACGGACGGTGCGTTGGCCTGTGTGGTCGTCGGCAGGGAGCGGGCCCGTGACTGCCGCCGCAGGCCCGTGTACATCCACTCCGCCGCCCAGGGCCTGCCCGCCCAGCACCACGGCATGGTCAACTACTGGAACGACGACCCGCTCACCGGCCCCGCCTGGACGGCCGCCCGGCACCTGTGGAAGCACGCCGACCTCACCCCCCAGGACGTCGACGTCGCCCAGATCTACGACGCCTTCACCGCCCTGATCCCGCTGTCGCTGGAGGGCTACGGTTTCTGCGGCCGGGGCGAGGGCGGCGCGTTCACCGAGGGGGGCGCCCTGGAGACCGGCGGGCGGCTGCCCATCAACACCGGCGGCGGCGGCCTCTCGGAGGCGTACGTCCACGGCTTCAACCTGATCACCGAGGGCGTGCGGCAGCTCCGCGGGACCAGCACCGCGCAGGTCCCGGACGCCGCCACCTGCCTCGTGACCGCCGGCGAGGGAGTCCCCACCTCCGCCCTGCTGCTGACCACCTGAGGAGTTGAGGAACGGCATGCTGGCCCCCGTCACCGACACCGACGGCGCCCCCTTCTGGCGCTACGCCGCGCAGGGCGAACTGCGCGTCCAGTCCTGCTCCGGCTGCGGCGAACTCCGCTTCCCGCCCCGGCCGTGCTGCCCGCGCTGCGCGTCCTTCGACAGTCACTGGCAGCGCGTCGAGGGACGCGGCCGTGTCTGGTCCTACGTCGTCCCCCACCCGCCGCTCCTGCCGGACTACGCGGAGCAGGCGCCGTACAACGTCGTCGTCGTGGAACTCGCCGACGCCCCGCGCGTCCGGCTCGTCGGGAACGTGGTCGCCGAGGCCGGGGCGCGCCTTGACTCCGTACCCCCGGAACGTCTGCGTATCGGCGCGCGGGTGCACGTCGTCTTCAGCCCGGACGGGCTGCCCCAGTGGGTCCTGGAGCGGCCGTGAGCGTGCGGGTCGACGCCGACAAGGACACCGGTGTCGCCGTCGTCACCCTCGACCGGCCCGCGCGGCTCAACGCCATCGACCTCGCCATGCGGGACGAACTCGTCGGCGTGTGGAGCGCGTTGCGGTTCGACGACGCGGTGCGGGCGGTGGTGCTGACCGGGGCCGGGGAACGTGCGTTCTGCACCGGCCTGGACCGGGACACGGTCGTGCCGCAGCCGAACTCGCCCTACATGACGGACGATCCGCTGCTGCGGGTCGGCCCGAAGGCCAACGACCTGTGGAAGCCGGTCATAGCGGCCGTGCGCGGGATGGCCTGCGGGGGCGCCTTCTACCTGCTCGGGGAGTCGGAGTTCCTCGTCGCCGACCCGACGGCCTCCTTCTTCGACCCGCACACCACCTACGGGATGGTCAGCGCGTACGAGTCCGTGCTGATGGCGCAGCGCATGCCGCCCGGAGAGGCCGCGCGGATGGCGCTGATGGGCACGGCCGAGCGGATGTCGGCGCGGCGCGCCCACGAGGTCGGGCTGGTGTCCGAACTCACCGAGCCCGGCGGCGCGTTGGCGGCGGCACTGGCCTGCGCCGAGGTCATCGCCGACTGCCCGCCCGAGGCCGTGCAGGGCACCGTGCGCGCCCTGTGGGCGGCCAGGGAGGCGCCGCTGGCCCAGGGGTTCGCGCAGGCCCCGCACCTGATCGCGCTCGGCAACCTCCCGGGCGAGCGCCAGACCGAGCTGTTCGGGCGGCGGGGACGCGAGTTCCGGCTGCGCTAGGAGGCTCCCCACCGGGGCGGACCGAGGCCGGGCGGACCACCGGGTCCGGTCCGACCACCGGGTCCGGTGGGGGACCGCCGGGTCCCGCGTTCGCGGTCAGGCGGTCCGTGCCGTGCCCGTGCCCTTCTCGGCGTCCAGGGCGTACACGCAGCGGTCCTTGCTGCACGCGTACACCACGCCGTCCTTGACGACCGGCGAGCCGGTGATCTCCCCGCCGGTCGCCAGTTTCCACCTCAGGCGTCCGTCGTCGGCCTTCAGCGTGTAGAGCAGGTGGTCCGTGGAGCCGAAGTGGATACGGCCCTCGGCCACCACGGGGGCGCCGACGATGTCGCCGCCCGCCTGGAAGCGCCACTTGGGGGTTCCGGTGACGGCGTCCAGGGTGTACAGCCCCTTTCCGCTGCCCACGTGCACATGGCCCGCCGCCACGAGGACGGGGTCGGCCGACGCCCGGGCCTCGGTGGCGATGCGCCAGCGGTCGCGGCCGTCGGTGGCGTCCAGGGCGTAGACCGTGCCGAGGTAGTCGGCGAGGTAGACGCCGCCGCCGGTGACCGCGGGGCCGGGCACGAAGGCCGGGGCGCACAGGAAGGCGGCCGGTGCCTCGAAGTGCCAGCGGACATGGCCGCTCGCCACGTCGACGGCCAGCACGCGGGTGCCGGCGGAGACGTAGACGTAGCCGTCGGGCGCGGGCGCCACCCGCACCGGCACCCCGCCGCAGGAGGCCGCGTCGCCGATCGGGTACGACCAGCGCTCCTCACCCGAACGGGCGTCCAGGGCGCGCAGCCGGGCGTCCTGCCACACGTACACCGTGCCGTCGTGCAGGGCCGGTCCGGCCTCCGGGGACTCGAAGTCGGTCTGGACGCCGGTCAGCTCCCACAGTTTCTGGCCGCTGGACGCCTCCCACGCCTGTACGCCGCCACCGCGGGTCCCGGTGACCACGGTCCCGCGGTCCGCCTTCAGCGAGTACACCCAGGCGTCCGTCGACAGCCGCCACAGGTCGCCGCCCTCGCGGGCCTCCAGGGCGAACAGGGTGGGCCCGTCGGAGGCGTGGACACGGCCGTCCGCGACGGCCATCGACCAGGCCACGTCCCGCGTCTTGAAGCGGCGGCGGCCCGTACCCACGTCGAGGGCGTGCACCTCGAAGGAGGTGACGTAGACGAGGTCGCCGGCGACCGACGGGGTGCCCCACACGTCGTTCGACATCCGGAACCGCCACGGGCGCCAGCCGGCCGCGGTCTCCGGGGGTACCGGCGGGGGCGCGGGTACGGCGGGGCCCACGGCACCGTCCGTGCCGTTGACGCCGGGGCGGGGTCTGGACCAGGCGGCGGCCAGGCCGGCCTCCGGCGGAGGCGCCTTCACGGCGGCGGCGCGGGCGTCGGCGACGCGCGGTCCGGGCCCGATCGGCACCTGGGCGCCGGCCAGCCGCACGGGGCCGGTGTCGGGCGCCCCCACGGGCACGGGGATGACGGGGTCGCGCGAGGGCGGGGGCGGTACGGGGGCGACCCGGCCGCCGGCACGGCCGCCCTGGGCCGGCTGGAGCGCGAGCCGGCCGCCGCGGCGGGTCTCGATCAGGGTGACCGCCCGCTCGGGCAGCCACGCGGACGCCGTACCGCTGTCGTCGGAGCCGGAGCCGAAGAGGTGGGGGGCCAGCTGGGCCTGGAGGTCGGCCGGGTTGGGGCGGTTCTTCGCCTCCATCTGCATGCAGGACTCGATCAGCGGGCGCAGTTCGTCCGGCAGGCCCTCCAGGTCGGGGCCCTCGCGCAGCAGCATGAACACCGTCTCGACGGGGTTCGCGCCGTGGAAGGGGGCGTGTCCGGTGGCGGCGAACACCAGCATGGAGCCGAGGGAGAAGACGTCACTGGCGCCGGTGACGCTGCGGGAGTCCTTCGCCTGCTCCGGGGACATGTAGGCGGGCGTGCCGACGGCGACGTTCGTCATCGTCAAACGCGTGTTCGAAACGCCGGAGGCGATGCCGAAGTCGATGACCCGCGGCCCGTCCTCGACCACCAGCACGTTGGAGGGCTTCAGGTCGCGGTGGACGAGCCCGGCGCCGTGGATCGACTGGAGCGCCTCGGCGACACCGGCGGCCAGCCAGCGCACCGCCTGGGCGGGCATCGGCCCGCACTCGTTCACTATCTCCTCGAGGGAGGGCGCGGGCACGTAGGCGGTCGCCAGCCACGGCACCGCCGCGCGCGGGTCGGCGTCGACCACGGCCGCCGTGTAGAAGCCGGAGACCGCGCGGGCGGCCTCGACCTCCCGCGTGAAGCGGACGCGGAAGAGCTGATCCTCGGCGAGCTCCGTCCTGACCGTCTTGATCGCCACGCGCCGGCCGGACGCCGAGCGCGCGAGATAGACCAGCCCCATGCCGCCGGCACCCAGCCGTCCCAGCACCTCGAACGGCCCGATCCGCCGCGGATCGTGCTGCGTCAGCTGATCCACCACTTGCCTGCCACCTCCCCGTACGAGCCGCGCCACCCACATATGTACGCGACCCCGTGCAGCGTCTCACCACCGCACCGCCCTGGCGGCACGCACCCCGATTCTTCCTGTCCGGGGCACTGGTTGCGAACTCGGGGAAAAATCGGGGTGTCTCGCCGCATCTGCGGACATAAGTCCGCCGTTCAGCGCTGGAGAACGGCGAACGACGCCCCCTGGTTGTCCGAGATCACGGCCACTCTTCCGTACGTGGCCCCGAAGGGCGGCACCTGGACCCGCCCGCCGAGCCGCTGGGCCGTCGCGAGCGCGGCCTCGCAGTCGTCGACCCGGAAGTGGACGAGGAAGTGCGGCGGCATCTCCGCCGGGAACACCTCGGCGACGGACGCGCGGCCGAAGTCGGGTTCGGCGTCCGGCCCGAACAGGGCGTCGTGGAAGAGCTCGCCGTAGAAGGCGTTGGCGGTCTCGGTGTCCCGCGCGTACAGCTCGGCCCAGGCGAAGGTGCCCGGTTCGTGCCGCGCGCCGAAACCGGGGTGGCGGCCCGGCTGCCAGATGCCGAAGACGGCGCCCTCGGGGTCGGCGGCCAGTCCGGCCGCGCCCAGGTCACCGGCCGGCACGGGCGCCGTGACGACCTGCCCGCCGGCGGCGGCGATCCGCCGGGCCAGCGCCCGGGCGTCCGGGGTGGCGAAGTACACCGTCCAGACGGTGGGCATCCGGCCGTCCGCCTTGCGGACGAGCGCGCCGACGGGCTCGCCGTCCCGCAGCGCCCACACGGGCGAGCCCGGCAGCTCCGCCCGCTCCTCGAAGGTCCACCCGAAGAGCTCACCGTAGAACCGCCTGCCCGCCGCCGGGTCGGGAAGCTGGGCGTCGATCCAGCAGGGGACGCCCTCTCCGTACGCGGATGCCCTGTTTTCGGCCATGCCGACAACGTAACGGCGTCTCGCCCACCTCGCAGACCAGGCGCGCCACCCTCCGCGCCCCCTCGCACCCCATTTGCAGTCGGCCGAATCGCGCTCCCCTCACCCCTCGGTAAGCTGACGTCATGACAGGACAAGTGCGTACCGTCGACGGCCGCGTGGCCGGTCGGCGTGGGCAGGCGACCCGGCAGAAGCTGCTCGACTGCCTCAGCGAGATGCTCAGCTCTTCCCCCTACCGGGACGTCAAAGTCATCGATGTCGCCCGGAAGGCGGGCACTTCGCCCGCCACCTTCTACCAGTACTTCCCGGACGTCGAAGGCGCCGTCCTGGAGATCGCCGAGCAAATGGCCACTGAGGGCGCCGGGTTGACCGAGCTGCTCGCGGGCAGGTCGTGGGTCGGCAAGGCCGGCTGGCAGACCGCCCAGGAACTCGTGGACGGCTTCCTGGAGTTCTGGCGCCGCAACGAGGCGATCCTCAGGGTGGTCGACCTCGGCGCGGCCGAGGGCGACAAGCGGTTCTACAAGATCCGCATGAAGATCCTGAACTCGGTGAACAACTCCCTCGCGGACTCCGTCGCCGAACTCCAGTCCAAGGGCAAGGTCGACAAGGACGTGAACCCGGGGGCGGTCGCGGGAGCGCTGGTCGCGATGCTCGCGGCGGTCGCCTCGCACCAGAAGGGCTTCTCGACCTGGGGCGTCAAGCAGGCCGAACTCAAGCCCAACCTGGCCTTGTTGGTGTACCTGGGTGTGACCGGCAAGAAGCCGACGAGATAGCCGGTCCGGCCCTTTTTCCAGTCCCGAAGTCCTGTCTGCCAGGCGGTGGTTCACTCCGGTGAGCCACCGCCTGCCGCACGTCCGGCGGGAGTTGACGCCGGAGAGCGCGGCCGACGGACCCCGGCCGGCCCCCGCGGACCGGTTCAACCGCCCGGCCGACGGACCCCGGCCGCTCCCCGTCGACGGGTTCAGCGGCGGACCAGCCTGAACAGCCGTATCTCGCGCTCCACCCGCGCCTGGTACGTGGCGTACGGCGGCCAGAAGCGCAGCACCTCCCGCCAGGCGGCCGCCCGCTCCTCCCCCGCCAGCAGCCGGGCGGTGACCGGCAGGTCCGCGCCCTTCCAGCTGATCTCGGCCTCGGGATGGGCGAGGAGGTTGTGCGTCCAGGCGGGGTGTCCGGGCCGGCCGAAGTTGGACCCGACCAGAATCCAGCTCCGCCCGTCCTCCTCGGGCATGCAGGCGAGCGGCGCCCGCCGGACGAGCCCGCTGCGCGCACCGGTCGAGGTCAGCACGATCCCCGGCAGCATCTGCGCGCTGAGCAGCACTTTCCCGCGGGTGAGCCGGTGGACGGCACGGTCGAGCGCCGGGATGACGTACGGCGCCACCCGGGCGAAGCCGCGGGTCGAGGACACCTTCTGCACCACGCGCACGCCGACGGTCATCACACGCTCACCTCCGGGGTCTCGAACAGACGGGCTCCGGCGGCGGCCCGCTCCCGCAGCCGGTGGACCGGCCCGAACAGCAGTTCGTCTCCGCAGGCCCGCTTGAAGTACAGGTGGGCCTCGTGCTCCCAGGTGAAACCGATGCCGCCGTGCAGCTGGATGCCCTCGGCGGCGGCGGTCCGCAGCGCCTCCAGGGCCTGCGCGAGGGCGAGGGGGCCGACCCGCTCGCCGCCCGGGGCGGCCCAGGCCGCGTAGTAGGCCGCCGAGCGCGCGGCCTGCACCTGCACGTACACGTCGGCCAGCCGGTGCTTCACGGCCTGGAAGGACCCGATCGGCCGCCCGAACTGCTCGCGCTGCCGGACGTGCCCCACGGTCTGCTCCAGTGCCCGGTCGGCGGCGCCGACGGCCTCGCAGGCCAGCAGGGCGGCGACCCCGTCGCCGGTCCGGGCGAGCGCCGCCAGGACCTGGTCGCCGTCCTCGTCCCCGAGCAACCGCGCGGACACGTCCCGTAGTTGCAGACGCGCCTGCGGGCGGGTCGCGTCCAGCGCGGTCTGCCGCACGCGGACGAGCCCGGGGGCGTCGCCGGGCACGAGGAAGAGCAGGGTGCGCGAACGGGCGAAGCCCCCGGCGTGGGCGGCGACGAGCAGCAGGTCGGCGCTGTGCCCGTCGAGCACCTGGTCGACCTGCCCGTACAGCCGCCAGCCGTCGCCCGCGCGCCCGGCCTGGACACCGCCCGCCCGTCCGCCGCCCGCCCAGTCGCCGGTGTTGGGGCCGGTGAGCGCGAGGACGGTGGCGAGCCGCGCGCCGGGTACGGCCAGTGCGGCGGTCAGCGCGCCGGAGGCGATCCGGGGCAGCAGTTCGGCCCGCTGCGCCTCGGTCCCGAGCGCGAGCAGCAGGGGCGCGGCGAGGGCGGCGGTGGCGAGCAGCGGGGAAGGGGCGAGGAACCGGCCCGTCTCCTCGCCGGCCAGGGCGAGTTCGGTGACGGAGCAGCCGACCCCGCCGTACGCCTCGGGCAGGGCCAGTCCGGGCAGTCCGAGGCCGCCGGCGAGGGCGGCCCAGAGCGCCGGGTCGTGACCGGTGGGGCTGTCGACGGCGGCCCGCACCTCCGCCGCCGATCCGCAGCGACGGTGCAGCAGTTCGCGGAGGGTACGGCGGATCTCGTGCTGCTCGGCGGTGAAGCCGGCGTCCATGGGGGACCTCCTCCGGATCTGACGGTCCGTCATGTTAGGGCGGCCCGCCCGTGATGCCCAGAGGTACGACACCTGCCGCCGAACACCACATCTGATGTACCGTCAGATTCATGATGGCGGGACCGACCGGCCGTGGCGTCGCGATCGTCGGCGTGGCCCTCTCCGACTGCGGCCGCGTGGACGACGCGACCCCCTACGCCCTGCACGCCCAGGCGGCGCGCCGGGCCCTCGCCGACTCCGGCCTGGAGCGCGGGCTCGTCGACGGCTTCGCCTCGGCGGGCACCGGCACCCTCGCCCCGGTCGAGGTCGCCGACTACCTGGGCCTGCGCCCCACCTGGGTCGACTCCACCTCCGTGGGCGGCTCCACCTGGGAGGTCATGGCGGCCCACGCGGCCGACGCGATCGCCGCCGGGCACGCGAACGCGGTCCTCCTCGTCTACGGCTCGACGGCCCGCGCCGACATCAGGGCGGGCCGCCGCACCGGGAACCTCTCCTTCGGCGCCCGCGGCCCCCTCCAGTTCGAGGTGCCGTACGGCCACACGCTGATCGCCAAGTACGCGATGGCCGCCCGCCGCCACATGATCGAGTACGGCACGACGATCGAGCAGCTGGCGGAGGTCGCCGTCCAGGCGCGGGCGAACGCGGCCCTCAACCCGGAGGCGATGTTCCGGGAGCCGGTCACCGTGGACGAGGTCCTGTCCGGCCCGATGATCGCCGACCCGTTCACCAAGCTGCACTGCTGTCTGCGGTCCGACGGCGGGGCGGCGGTCCTGCTGGCGGCCGAGGAGTACGTACGGGACTGCCGTACGGCCCCGGTGTGGGTCCTCGGCACCGGCGAACACGTCTCGCACGCGAGCATCTCGGAGTGGGACGACTTCACGGTCTCCCCGGCCGCGGTGAGCGGCCGGCTTGCCTTCCAGCGGGCCGGAGTGGGTCCCGAGGAGATGGACTTCGCGGAGATCTACGACGCGTTCACCTACATGACCCTCGTGACGCTGGAGGACCTGGGCTTCTGCGCGAAGGGCGAGGGGGGCGCCTTCGTCGAGAAGGGCCGGCTGCGGGTCGACGGTGGCGCACTGCCCGTGAACACGGACGGCGGCGGCCTGTCGGCCCAACACCCGGGCATGCGGGGCCTGTTCCTGCTGGTGGAGGCTGCACGGCAACTGCGCGGAGAGGCTGGCGCACGGCAGGTGCGCCGAGCGGACGGAAACCTGCCGCGACTCGGGGTGGCGTCGGGGACGGGCGGCTGGTTCTGCTCGGCGGGGACGGTGGTACTGGGGCGGGAGTGAGTCGGCGCGGCCGGGGATCGGGGTGGGCGGAACCGAGCCGGTGCGACGGGTGGTGGCGCTGGGGAGGGACTGCCCCGGCCACCCGAAAACCCGGTGCGCGCCCGGCCCGTCCGGCGCTACCGTTCTCCACGTGCAGGTGCGCAGGCAGCGGCTACTTCTCCTGTCAAGAGCGTGACGCGGGTTCGAATCCCGCCGCCGGCTTCATGCCGGTGTCGTCCAGCGGCCCAGGACGCGTTGTCGCCGTCGCCGACCTCGATCTCTGCACACCTACGGCACGAGCCGCCCGCCACGGGGGAATGAGGCGGGCGGCTTCGTGACAATGGGGGTATGGGAACGGAACTGCACGACATCCTGAGGTCACTGCGGGTGTGGGACCCGGAGGTGACCGACCTGCCGCCCTTCGACCCGGCGGCGGCCCCCGCCGAACCCCTGCCCCTCTTCACCACCTGGATCGCGGAGGCGGTCGCGGCGGGCGAGCGCGAGCCGCACACGATGACGCTGGCGACGGCCGACGAGCACGGTCGCCCGGACGCCCGGATCGTCATGCTGCACGGCGCCGACCCGGACGGCTGGGCCTTCGCCACCCACGCCACCAGCCGCAAGGGCCACCACCTCGCCTCCCGCCCGTACGCCGCGCTCACCTTCTACTGGCCGGTGCTGGGCCGCCAGGTCCGGCTGCGCGGCCCGGTCACCCTCGCCCCCGCCGCGGAGGCACAGGCTGACCTGCACGCCCGGTCGACGGGCGCGCTGGCGTCCGCGCTCACCGGACGGCAGAGCGAGGTGCTGTCCTCGGTGGAGGAGCTGGCGAAGGCGTCGCAGGCGGCCTGGGAACAGGCCGAACGGCACCCGGAGGCCGAGGCCACGACCTGGACGCTGTACCGGCTGCGCCCGGACGAGGTCGAGTTCTTCCAGGGCGACCCCCGCCGCCGTCACGTCCGCCTGGCGTACCGCCGCCGGCCGGAGAACTGGACCAGGGAACTCCTCTGGCCGTGAGCGGCGGATTCGTCCGGCGGGCCGGCGCCCCCTTGTTCTGCTGCCTGCTGAACCTCGGGGCGGCCTTCCGGTCGATGACGTCGGAAGCGAGGTGAGGTTGCCGGCCAGGTCGTAGCAGTACTGCCAGGAGTCGGCGATCGCACCCGCCTTCTCCTCCTTGGCGTAGGAGAAGCGGCCCGCCCCGTCCGTCACCGTCGTACCAGTACTCGACCTTCACCGTGTTCGGCGAGGTGACGGTGCGGATCCGGTCGAGGTTGTCGTAGGTGTAGGTGACCGTGACACCACGGGCGTCGGTGACGGTCTTGGTACGGCCCAGCGCGTCGTAGGTGAAGGTGGTCTTGCCGGGGCCAGCCCTGTCAATCGCCGGCGCTTCCCTCCCGGAGATATCCGCACGCCCCCGCACGCGGCAGTACGGCCCACATGCGGGTGCCTCCGCAGGGTTCCCGGTCGCCGCCGATGCCCCAGTCCCCGCGGCAGTCCCGGACCACCCGGTCCAGGACGCGCAGCGACAGCCGCCGGGACAGGACGCAGATCGCGCCCATCCGGGCGTCAGGGTGCGGTGGGTGACCGTCGTAGAGGGTGACGCGCAGGGCGTCGTACCGGTAGCGCAGCGACACGTACAGCTCACCGGCGGGCGAGAAGAGGCAGGCGCACGCGGCGAGTTCGCCCACCACCTGCACGACGGCGTCGGTCGCCTCGGCCAGGTCGTGCGCCCGCAGGACCATCCGGGTCGCGGCGCGGGCGATGCCCGGACTTCGTGGGGTCGCGGGGAGCGTGAAGCTGCAGGACAGCGACTCGGGGCGGCTGGGGGCGTCGGTGGTGGTGGCGGCGGTCGGGGACTGGCAGGAACCGGTGTCGAGGTGCACGGCAACTCCCTTGTCGTGTGCGGAGGGAAGTCCCGGTGGCCTGTCTCCCTGACACGCACCCGCCCCTCCCAGGGGAGGAGATGCCGGGCGAGTACGTGTGATGCGCTTCCGGGAAGGTCGTGACGGTTCTGTGGTCGACCTGTTGCAGACGGTAGCGGAATTGTTGGCACACGTGCCACATGAAAGTCCACATTGCCTCTAACGAGTTGGACCGGTGCGCCCTCGCCCCGGCAGACTGAGGCTCGGTCAAGCGAGAGAAGGGGTGCTGATGCCGACACGTGCCACGCCGAGTGAGCGCCAGAAGCGCCTGGGTGCCGAGTTGCGCAACATGAGACTCGCAGCGGGCAAGACCACCGAGCACGCAGCCGAGCTGCTCGGGCTGGACCGGACGAAGGTGTCCAACATGGAGACCGGTGTCCGCATCACCTCTCCCGAGCGCATCCGTGTCCTTGCCGGCGACTACGACTGCGCCGATCAGGACTACGTCGAGGCCTTGGTCGCCATGGCGGAATCCGGCAAGCGAGGCTGGTGGGATCAGTACCGGGGCATTCTGCCGCAAAGGCTTTTGGATGTGGCCGAGTTGGAATGGTTCGCGACCCGACTGCAGACTCTGCAGACCGTGCACATGCCTGGCCTGCTTCAGCTGAGCGGGTACGCCCGAGCCATCTTCGACGCGGCGCTGCCCCCACTCCCCAAGTCGGAGGTCGAGCTACGGGTGGCGCAACGCGCCCAGCGGCAGCAAGTGCTGGAGCGGGACAACCCTGTCGACTACGTCGCGTACGTCCATGAATGGGCCCTGCGCATGCAGTTCGGTGGTAGACGTACCACCCGGGAGCAACTGCAGCACCTGTGCGAGATGTCCGAGCGGGAGAACGTCGAGGTCCGCGTCCTCACGGTCGAGGTCGGCGCCTTCCCGGGCGCGGGGCATGCCGTGCTGTACGCCCACGGGCCCGTCCCCGCGCTGGACACCGTGCAGTTGGACTCCGCTCATGGCGGGGAGTTCACTCACGCTGAGCCTGAACTCGCCAAATACCGTGCCCACATGGACTGGTGGCACTCCAAGTCACTGGCATCACCAGCCTCGCGCGACCTCATGCACACCATCGCCCGCGAACTCTGAGGACCGACCATGGGAACCGAGATCACCTGGGAAGAGCCCTTCTGCGCCGAAGGCAACAACTGCTTCCGCATAGGCACCGACCCCACCGGCAACGCCTACATCGCCGTCGCCGGGCAGGAGGACCGTCCCCTCACGGACACCCGGGACGCCCTCCGCACACTCATCCTGGAGATCAAGGCGGGCAAGGCGGATCACCTGCTGTAGCCGGGATCACGGCAACCATTCCGGGTTCGGCGACCACTGAGTGGCGGAAACTCCCATACTCGGGGCCTCGTCTGAACGAAGGACACGTCCGTGGCAACCCCTTCTCACCGCCGCCGTTCCCGTCCACCGCGCCGTACCGCATGGATCTCGGCCGTCGCCGTGGCGGCCGTGGCGCTCGTCGTGTCACTGGTCGTGGCCTTCCACCCCGGCGGTGAGGACGGCAAGCGCACCGCGGCCACCTCCGTGGCCGGGGCACGGGAGGCCGTGACGCCCAAGGCGTCGACGTCGGTGTCACCTTCGCCGTCACCGTCGGCATCCGAGACCCCGAAGAAGCGGGCCTCGGCGTCACCGGCCGCGAAGAAGAGCCGTAAGGCATCCCCGTCGCCCGCCAGGACCACCGCCTCGGCCCGGCCGGCGGCCGGGACCGCCGGCAGTACGGGGTCGGGCTCCGCGCCGCTCGCGGGACGCATCCGGCCCGGCACGACCTACCAGGGCGTCGCCACCCACTACGACGCGGGGACGGGCGACGGCGCCTGCTCGTTCGGTCCGAGCGCCACGATGATGGTCGCGGCGATGAACACGGCCGACTACGAGACGTCGAAGGCGTGCGGGGCGACCGTGCTGGTTCGCGCGGCGAGCGGCGCGTCGGTGACGGTCAGGATCGTCAACGAGTGCCCGGCGCCGTGCCGACCCGGCCAACTGGACCTCAGCAAGCAGGCGTTCGCCAAGCTCGCCGCGCTCTCGGCAGGTCAGATCCCGGTCAGCTGGAGCCTGCAGAGCCCGGCCACGTCGGAGCCGGTCGCGATCCGGTACAAGACCGGCTCCAGCCGCTACTGGTGCGGCATCCAGGCCCTCGACCACCGCAACCCGCTGGCCCGCCTGGAGGTCCGCACGGGTGGCGGCTGGCAGCAACTGCCCCGCACGGGCTACAACTACTTCCTGTCCGAGCAGGGCACCGGCTGCGGCGGCGCGATCAGGATCACGGACATCTACGGGCAGCAACTGACCTTCGAGTCCATCGCCTTGAGCCCGAACGTCATACAGAGGACCAGCGCCCAGTTCGCCGCGCGCTGACGCCTGGGGGGCTCCGCAGGACGCCCGGTCAGTGCGCGGCGAACTCGTACACCGCGAAGTCCGCCACCGGGCGGTACCCGATCCGCTGGTACGGGCCGTTGCTCGTGGGGTTCGCGAGGTCGGTGAAGAGCAGCACCTCCCGAGCTCCGGAGTCCCGGCTGGTCCGGCTCACCTCGGCGGTCACGGCACCCGCGTATGCCCGGCCCCGCAGTTCCGGTGGGGTGTAGACGGGGCCGACCCTCACTTGACCGGCCACTTCCGGGGTGACGCAGGCCAGCGAGACGGGGATGCCGTCCGAGGTCTCCCAGAAGGTGGCGCCGCCGTGGGCGATACGGGAGTCGGCCCAGGCGCCGCTGTCCTGGATGGTGCGCTCGCCGATGCTGATGGCGAACTCCTCGCACCAGCGGGCCAGTTGGTCCCGGTCAGCGGCGGTGGCGGTGCGCGGGGCTCCCGCGGGGGCAGGTGCCGGAACGGTCAACTCGGCCAGCCGGTGGAGGCGTTCGCGTCGGCACTGTCGGGGCTCGACCCCGGTACGCCGCTGCCAGGCACGGCTGAAGGCGGCAGCGGTGTCCCGCCCGGCGGAGACACCGGGAAGGCGGTGTCCGGCGGACGCCAGCGGGGCGGCGAGGGCGTCGGCCTGCTCATCGGTGAGCGGCGTGACGTTGATCCAGTGCGGCCGCACCCCGTCTGACAAGCCGAAACAGCCCACGAGGTGATCGGCAAGCCGTCACGTGGGGTCGAGGTTGGTGGAATACTCCGCGCCGGGAGGGACGAGGCATCCGAGTCGTTCGAGATGGTCATGCGTCCTGCTCGCCAATGCGGTGTTCGCCATCGAAATTCTGAATTCCTCCAGGATGCGCGAATATCCACGGATTGGATCATCTCCGGTGTTGAATGCATACCACCACTGACCATTCAAATACTTGGCGAGTTCGGCGGCCAGTGTTTCATCCCGATCCAGTCCGGACAGACGGGATGTCGTATCACGCAACTCGAGTACGTCCAGGGCGTGATCCATCATCTGTCGCGGTGTCATGGCAGGTATTCGCCTACCGGTCGCGTTGATCGTTGAATAGCCAATGGGACTGTCGAATCGGGACGAGCACCACACGTGCGCATTCGCAACGTAGCCCATGGGGCTGATTTTCCCCATTGCACCCGACACGCGGACACCCGGAATGCGCGCGACTGAATATAGGCCTTCGGCGACGCCTTCGCTCTCATTCAACACTCGCAGGCCGTCCTCATCCACGAAGAGCACACGGACATCGATCTCAACGCCCTCGCTGAAGGGGCTGCCGATAAGGAGTTCGCCGTACATGTAGCCCTGCCCGTGAAGTCCGCACGCAACGACGTCAGCATCGGTGAGCTTCGCGGACAGCACAGGAATACTTTGGCTGGCATGTGCTGTGTACCCGTAGTTGAGGAGCTTCACCTCAAGGGTGGCTGGATTCCGATTGGCGCCGTAGGCCACTACCGGAAAACGCTCGGAGAGTGTCGGAAGCCCGGAGTCGGCAAGAAATCGGTCGACCGGCACCGTGCTGCCGTCGAACACGATTTCATACCCCGCATCGAGCCTTGACTCGACAATGGGAAGCACAGCTCCGTCGAAATACATGTAGTGACCGGGGGGGCAGTCGCCGGGATAGCTCTCAGGAAACCGCCGGGCCGAAATCCAGTCTTTGGACGACGAAGGCCGCTGTCGGCCGTCGGAACGGGAAAGACCCAGGGCGGACCTACGTGAGTTGTGGGGCACAAGCAGCTCCTGATGATCAGACTGCGGGTTGGTGAGTTTAGCGCTCCCGCTGCGGAGCGCGGTTCACATTGCGCCAGGTTATTCCGGGACTCGATACTGCGACTTCACTGCGGACTAAACAGCAGTAGCGTTACGCTGCCACGTCCATTCAAGACGGTACGCGGTGCCTATGGGCAGCCACGAGCTGGCCTTGGGTAGGACTCGCCAGTACAGAAGCCTGCCGTTGTCGACAACCAACGGTCCATTACTCTGGCTCGTCTCCGTGTGGCCGCGTTCCCCGAGTCGAACCGTGCCCAACACCGAGCGGCAGGGCTTCCCCTGCGGGAAGACTATGATGATCGTCAATGATCGCGTCGGCCGCTCGATATGAGTCTCGAAATCCTCGCCACCGGCATCGTCAAAGGCTCCGCGGAAGGTCATTTCGTTCGTAATCCTGGTTGTGTTGCGGACCGCCAGGTGGTGGAGTAGAACAGAGACGACCTTGCACGCCGGGCGGTGTATCGACTCGTAGTCGGCCACGAAATGATTGTCGGTATGGCTGGTACATCGGCCTTCGAGCCCGCCGTTCGCGGCGTACCGAAATACCATCCCATTGCCCTTGTCGGATTCTCGGCGAATCAGGTATGAATCCGTCAGAACCGCTGTCCCGGGATTTGCCGGGTCACCCGTACCGCTTTCGGAGAGATCCAGGATCTTGACCACGTCCTGCACCGAGAAGGCGGCCCTCTCGTGGACGTTCCGGAATTCGATCGACTCGTGCCTCGGTAGCCGGGTGCGAGAATGGCTCCACGAGCGCTGCATAAGCGCGGCGACAATTGTTGCAGCCGCGGAGAGAATACCGAGCGCCACCGCTAGAATCATCGCTCACCCGTCGCGTACGGCGCACCGCTCGTAGCCGCCAGGCAGCTTCCACGCCTCGGTAAGCGCTCTATGATTTGCATGAGCATTTCCCCCCGGAAAGAACTTGGAGTTCATTTACCATTAAGCCCGCCACCCATATCGAGCTTTGGGTGATCATAACGCACGGTCCTCGTTGTAGGAATGCTTGTTTAAAGATCGACAGTGCGTTTGAAGACGAGCGGGCGAATGTGGTCCGCGGACGTCGGGTTCGGCCGGTTCGGTCGGGCCGGCGGTACCCCAACGGGCTGTTTCATAATGTTTTGACCGTGGCATGGTTGCCGGCCAGGGCGCATGGTCGGCAGAGGCGCGTTTTGTCCGCTTCCCGAGCCGGCCACCATCCATCTCTCCCGCAACGGTTCCAGATCGCGGCCACACGTCAGCCGGCAACTGACGGGACAACCCGGGCATCTCGCGGCTTTGCCGGGCCCTGGTCCTGGGGGTGGGTGCCCTCTGTCGTGGGGCCTGCCGCACGGTGCTCGTGATCTGTAGCCCCCGGAATACATCTCAGAGATGAGACCGGATCCGTCCTCACGGCGCCTCCGGCTCCGGGTCCGTGGTCAGGCGGCCGTGGCGGTGGGCGTCCCGGAAGGCGTCTCTGCGGTTCGCCTCCCACATCGCGCCGCGCAGGGTCCCCTCGTACCGGAAACCGCACCGCTCGGCGACCCGGCAAGACGCCTCATGGCCGAGGCCGTGGCTCAACTCCAGCCGGTGAAGGCCGACTTCGGTGAACGCCCAGTGGGCTGCGAGCAGCAGGGAGCGGGCGGCGACGTGCCGGCCACGGGCCTCGGGCAGGACCCAGTAGCCGACGATGCCGGAGCTGAAGATCCGGTCGATGGCGTTCACGGACACCTGCCCGAGGATCGTCCCGTCGCCGGCGTCCGTGACGCAGAAGGTCATCGCCCTTCCGGTCACGACGTCCGCGGCCCTGGCGTCGAGCGACGCCCGCGCGCTCGCGGTGTCGTCGATCGTCCTCAGCGGTGTGTTCCAGAGCAGGAAGTCCGGGTCGGTGTGCCCGCGCAGCCACGCGTCCACGTCGGTGGCGGACTCCGGGTCCCAGGAGCGCAGGGCCAGGCCGTGGCCGTGGAGACCGGTGGCGAGAGGGGCTGAGCGCGGCTCGCGGGTGTCGGTCATCCGGCCATTCAACACCTCGGGCCCCGTCGCGGCCTTCGAGGGTGAGGGGCACCGCCGTCACGCGGACCGGAACACCGGCACGCCCTCCCGGAAGGCGACCCGCAGTTCCAGCCCCGCCCGCGGCTCCCCGCCCTGCACCAGCTCGGTGGACATCCGCGGCCCCTCCGCGAGGTCGACCACGGCGGCGACGTACGGGACGCGCTCACCGAAGGGCGGCAGGTCGTTGCGGTGGACGACGGACCAGGTGTAGAGGGTGGCCCGACCGCTCGCGTCCTCCCAGGTCACGTCCTCGCTCCAGCAGAACGGGCAGAACTCCCGCGGGTAGTGGTGCGCCCGCCCGCACGCCCCGCACCGGCGCAGCAGCAGCCTCCCCTCGGCCGCCGCGTCCCAGTAGGTCCGCGTGAACGCGTCCGGTTCCGGCAGGTCGAAGCGTGCGTCCGGGCGCGCGCTCATCGGAACAACCCGACCGCGCTGTCGACCGACCACGTCTGCCACGACATCGCGAGCAGGGCGACGGCGGAGATCAGCGCCATCATCGCGTTCTGTCCCTGCTCGGCCCAGTCGTGGATCATGAGCGTGAAGTACAGGACGTTCAGCAGCAGCCCGCCGATCAGGGCGACGGGGGTCAGGAACCCCGCGACCAGGCCGAGGCCCACCGCGAGTTCCGCGTACACGACGACGTACGCCATCGTGCGCGGCCGGGGCGCGACCACGGTGTCGAAGCCGGAGCGCACCGCGGTCCACCGGTGCTTCGCCGCCAGGTCCGCCGCCCACGCGATGCCGGTGCCGCGTTCGAACCAGCCCTTCTTGTCCTTGTGGCGCCAGCTCTCCAGCCACCACAGGCCGACTCCGACGCGCAGCACGGCCAGCCACTGCGCCCCGGTGAGCCAGATCGTGTCCATGGGCCCTCCCGACACAACACACCACCGAATCTGACGGTACGTCAGTTCAGCTGACGGAGGCCGTCTTCCGCAACCCCCGCCACACACCGAAAGGCCGGAAGCGCGTCGTCCGCGCCCTCGGAACGCCCGGCTTTTCCTGTGCGCCGCCCGCGAAACTGTGCGTCCACAATGAATCGGACTGAATTGTTGGCAATGTTGGCGACACTTCATTACGTTCGCTTCCGCAAGGCCGAACGCGGCACCCGCCGTGGACAACCAGTGGACGACCGAGGGGCATCGCCGTGAAGCACCGGGCAGTGAAGCGCAGGACCGTCGTCATGGGGATCGGGGCCACCGCGGGTGTCGCGGCGGCCGGCGGCATCGCACTGAGCGCGCAGGCGGCCGGCGGCGGAAGCACCTCCGCGGCCTCCGGCGCCCTCGCCTTCGATCCCGACGGCTTCACGAAGCTGACGACCACCATCACCGACGCCGACGGCACCGACCACGCCGTGACCTACCACTTCTGGAAGGCCGTCACCTACGTCGCCAAGCCGGTCGACGAGACGTACCAGAGCCTGAACGTCAGCGTCCCCGTCGAGATCGACGGCACCGCCGTGGACGCGAGCGGCGCGCCCATCCTGTTCGCCAACTCCGTCGGCGGCTACCTGCCCTCCTCCGTCGCGGACGCGACCGGCGTCGGCGGTGGCGGCGCGACCGGCATACCGGGCGGCGGGGCCCCCTCCGCCTCCACGTCCGCCGCGCCCTCCGCCTCCGCCTCCAGCGGCGCCGGTTCCGGCGAGGTGCAGTCCGGCGGCAACGCGATGGTGAACGCCGGCGCGATGGTCAGCCTGCCGAAGCTCGCCCTGGCCGCCGGGTACGTCGTCGTGGAGCCGGGCGCCCGCGGCCGTACGCTCAAGAACGCCGACGGCGAGTACTACGGCGTCGCCCCGGCCGCGATCGTCGACCTCAAGGCCGCCGTCCGGTACGTCCGCGCCAACAAGGGCGTCATCCCGGGCGACACCGACCGGATCGTCTCCTCCGGCACCAGCGCGGGCGGCGCCCTGTCCTCCCTGCTGGGCGCCTCGGGCGACAGCAGGAGCTACGACACGTACCTCAGGGCGCTCGGCGCGGCCGACGCCTCCGACGCGATCTTCGCGACCGGCGCCTGGTGCCCGATCACCGACCTGGAGCACGCCGACGGCGCCTACGAGTGGAACTGGGGCTCCAACGTCACCGCGAGCACCGGCAAGGTCGTCGACCAGACGGTCTCCAAAGCGCTGCGGTCGCAGTTCGCCGAATACCAGGCGTCCCTGAAGCTGCGCGGCCTGAAGGGCTTCGGGCCGCTCACCGCCCGCAACTACGACGCGTACCTGGTCAAGCAGTACCTGGAGCCCTCGGCCACCACCTACCTGGCGGCCCTGTCGGCATCCGACCGGGCCGCCTACCTCGCCGCCAACACCTTCATCACCTGGTCCGGCGGCAGGGCCACCTTCTCCTGGGCCGACTTCCTCACCCACGTCGGCGCCCGCAAGAAGACCACCCCCGCCTTCGACGCCTTCGACCTGTCCGCCGGCGAGAACAACGAGTTCGGCAAGGGCACCACCGAGGCCCGCCACTTCACGGCGTACAGCCTCAGGAACGACACCACCGGCCTCACCGCCAGGCGCCTCGACAGCGACATCCCCGAGCTGCTGCGACTGATGAACCCGATGCACCACCTCGCCGAGGCGAACCCCGGCCGCTCCAGGCACTGGTGGATCCGCCTGGGCACCAAGGACTCCGACACCTCGCTGACGGTCTCCGCGAACATCGCGGCCGCCGCCGCCAACCTCGGCGACGACGTGAACCACCTCTACTACTGGGACGAGGGCCACGGCGCCAACACCGACCCCGGCGACTTCGTCAAGTGGATCGCCAAGGTCACCGGCTACAAGGGCGGGAAGGAGTAGCCGCCCCGCCGTCGCTCCCCCTCCCCCGAACGCGGTGGCGTCCGTCTCCCGTCACAGCCGGCGGGCGCCCACCGCCCGCGACGCCCGGCCCGGACCCGTCCGGGCCGGGCGTCGCCTTCTCCGCCGTCCGTCCACGACCAGGTGAGATACGTCACCGGTTCCACCCCGCTCTCCCCCAAGCGTGATCGATCCGCAACCAATTCCCATCTTGACCGAGACCCATCAACCACCTGCGTGATTACGCTCGCGCTCATGGCCGACTCCACAACGCCCTCCCCCGCGCCCGCTCACCAGGCGGACCGCCCCGTGTACGTCATCGGCGGCGGCCCGGGCGGCCTCGCCACCGCGTACGCGCTGCGCGCCCGGGGCGTGCGAGCCGTCGTACTGGAGCGATCCGACCACGTCGGGTCCTCGTGGCGGCGCCACTACGACCGGCTGCACCTGCACACCACCCGCCGGCTGTCGGCCCTGCCCGGACTGCCGATGCCCCGCCGGTTCGGACGGTGGGCGTCCCGCGACGACGTGGTGCGCTACCTGGAGAAGTACGCCGAGGTCCACGAACTGGAGATCGTGACCGGCGTCGAGGTCTCCCGCGTCGAGCGCTCCCCCGACGGCACCGGCTGGCTGCTGCGCGCGACCGGCGGGCGTGAGCTGACCGGCGCCGCGGTCGTCGTCGCCACCGGCTACAACCACACCCCGCACCTCCCGGACTGGCCCGGCCGCGACACGTACACCGGTGAACTGCTGCACGCCGGCGACTACCGCGACCCGCGGCCCCACGCCGGCCACGACGTCCTGGTCGTGGGCGTCGGCAACACCGGCGCGGAGATCGCCGTCGACCTGGTGGAGGGCGGGGCCTCCCGGGTGCGGCTGTCCGTCCGCACGGTCCCGCACATCGTGCGCCGCTCGACCGCGGGCTGGGCCGCGCAGTACACGGGCGTGCTCGTACGGCGGCTGCCCGTCCGCCTGGTGGACCGGCTGGCGCGGCTGATGGCGCGGCTCGCGGTGCCCGACCTGTCGGCCCAGGGGCTGCCCCGCCCCACCACCGGCCTCTACAGCCGGGTCAGGGAAGGGGCCATTCCGGTGCAGGACGTCGGCCTGATCAACGCCGTGCGCAAGGGGAGCGTCGAGGTCGTGGCCGCCGTGGAAGCCTTCGAGGACGGCAAGGTGGTCCTCGCCGACGGCGAACGCGTCGAACCGGACACCGTCATCGCCGCCACCGGCTACGTCCGCGCCCTGGAGGGCCTCGTCGGACACCTCGACGTGCTGGACGAGCAGGGCAGGCCCGTCACCCACGGCGCCCGCGCGCCGAGGAACGCCCCCGGCCTGTACTTCACCGGATTCACGACCCCCATCAGTGGCACCCTCCGCGAACTGGCCCTCGACGCCGAGAAGATCGCGAAGACGCTCACCAAGGCGGACGCCAAGGCAGGCGGCGGCCGGCTGTCCCGGCTGCCAGGCTGAGCCGCCGCGCTCCCGGCGGGCGCGAGGGCAGGGCGGGAGCGGGCGCGGGGCGGGAGCGGGCGCGGGGCGAGAGCGGGCGCGGGGCGGGAGCGAGAGCGGGCGCGGGGCGGGAGCGAGAGCGGGCGCGGGGCGGGAGCGAGAGCGGGCGCGGGGCGGGAGCGAGAGCGGGTGCGGGGCGGGCGCGAGAGCAGGGCGGGAGCGAGAGCAGGGCGGGAGCGAGAGCAGGGCGGGAGCGAGAGCAGGGCGGGAGCGAGAGCAGGGCGGGAGCGAGAGCAGGGCGGGAGCGGGGCGGGCGCGGAGGCGGAGGCGGAGGCGGAGGCGGAGGCGGAGGCGACCGGGCGTCCCCGAAGTCCCCTCGGCGCCCGCGACTGCCCCAACTCCCTTCCCTATCAATCTCGTTACTCCCGCGTCAGTTGTGCCGGGAGCGTTGTCCCGCGCCGTCGCACGGGGCCAGAATGTGAGCACTGCTCATCTTTCTGGCTCCGCCCCACCTCTCGCTCTCGACGGAGGACGCACGTGGCACGCGAAAGACAGCTCTCCCCCCGCACGGCCGACCGGCCCGACGCCCTGTCCCGGCGCACCCTGCTCGGCGGCGCCGCGGCGGCCGTCGGCGGGGCCGCCCTCACCGGCACCACGGCCGCCACCGCCTCCGCGGCCACCACCTCCGCCGCGGCGACCCGTGACGTGGACGTCGCGATCGTCGGCGGCGGTATCGCCGGACTCGTCGCGGCCCGCGACCTGGTGGCCGGCGGCAGGACCGTGGCCGTCCTGGAGGCCCGCGACCGCGTCGGCGGCCGGGTCGTGAACCTGCCGCTGGCCAACGGTGGTGTCACCGAGGGCGGCGGCGAGTTCATCGGCCCCACCCAGGACCGCATCAAGGCACTCGCCGACTCCCTGGGCGTGGCGACCTTCACGACCTACAACACCGGCAAGAACCTGCTCTACAAGGACGGCAAGAAGTCCCCCTACGCCACCGACGGACTGCTCGGCTCGGTCCCTCCGGTCGACGTCGCCGGGCTCGCCAACGCGGCCATCGTGCAGTCCTCGCTCGACGACATGGCCAGGCAGATCCCGCTCGACGCCCCCTGGACGGCCCCCAAGGCGGCCGAGTGGGACCGGCAGACCTTCGAGTCCTGGCTGAACGCCAACGCGGTCGTCCCGTCCGCCAAGTTCCTCCTCGACGTGGCCTGTACGTCGATCTTCTCCGCGCAGCCGCGTGAACTCTCCCTCCTCTACGTCCTCTTCTACATCGCCGCCGCCGGCAACGAGGCCCACCCCGGCACCCTGGAGCGGCTCACCGAGACCGCGGGCGGCGCGCAGGAGTCCCGCTTCGTCGGCGGCTCGCAGCAGGTGCCGGTCAAGCTCGCCGCCACCCTCGGCGACCGGGTGGTGCTGGGCGCGCCGGTGCGCTCGATCGACAGGTCGGGCAGCACGTACACGGTGACCGCCGACGGGATCACGGTGACCGCGCGCCGCGTGGTCGTCGCGCTGCCGCCGCCGCTGGCCGCGCGGATCTCCTACAGCCCGCTGCTGCCGGCCGCGCGCGACCAGCTGACCCAGCGGATGCCGATGGGGTCGATCGGCAAGGCCATCGCCGTCTACGACACCCCCTTCTGGCGGGCCGACGGACTCAACGGGCAGGTGGTCAGCGACACCGGTCTCGCCCGGTCGACGTTCGACAACTCGCCGCCCGACGCCTCCTACGGAGCGCTGATGGGCTTCATCGAGGCCGACGAGATGCGGGCGTACGACGCGGCGAGTTCCGACGAGGTCAGGGCGGCGGTCCTGAAGGACTACGCCGCCTACTTCGGGGACAGGGCCAAGTCACCCACCTCCTTCGTGCTGCAGCGCTGGGACAACGAGCGGTTCTCCCGGGGCGGACCGGTCGCCTTCGCGCCACCCGGGGTGCTGACGGAGTACGGGCCCGCTTTGCGCGAGCCGGTCGGGGGTATCCACTGGGCCGGGACCGAGACCTCCACCTACTGGAACGGGTTCATGGACGGGGCGGTCCGCTCGGGCGAGCGGGTGGCCAAGGAGGTGCTGGCGGCCCTGTGATCCGGCGCCGGACGGCCGGCCTGGCCGCCGGGTCTCCCAACTTTGCGTGCACAACTGTTCCTGACGCGCCGTCAGTTCGTTAATCTGACAGAGCGTCAGTTATTGGCTGTCACACAAACAGCGGGCGGACAGATGCTTGGATCAACCCACGGCACTCTCACCACCGACTCCCGCCGGGCCCGGGTCATCGCCTGTGGCGAGCAACCCGGGCCCGCCGTCCACGGCAGGCCGGCCGACGTCGACGACCTCGACGTCAGCGGCCGGCCGCTGTACGGCGACGTCCCGGATCTGGACCGCTTCTTCCGGCCGGAGTCCGTCGCCGTTGTCGGCGCCTCGGACGCCGAGGGGCGGCCGAACGCCGGTGTCACCCGGCAGCTGATCGCCTGGGCGGAGCGGGTCGGAGCCCGGTTGCACCCGGTGCATCCGAGCCGCCCGTCCGTCTTCGGCATCCCCTGCCTCCCCTCCGTCGCCGACCTGCCCGAACAGGTCGATCTCGCCGTACTGCTCGTCGCCGATCCGCTCCCCCTGATCGAGGAACTGGGCGAGGCCAAGGCGAGGTTCGCGGTGGTCTTCGCCGCCGGATTCGCCGAGACGGGCGAGGAGGGCGCGGCCGCCCAGGCCCGGCTCGCCGCCGCCGTGAAACGGTCCGGGACCCGGCTGCTGGGACCCAACACCAACCTCAACGCCTTCGAGCGGTTCCGGGACGACCTCGACGGACCGGCGATCGCCCTCATCACCCAGTCCGGGCACCAGGGGCGACCCGTCTTCGCCCTCCAGGAACTCGGCATCCGCCTCTCCCACTGGGCGCCCACCGGCAACGAGGCCGACCTGGAGACCGCCGACTTCATCTCCTACTTCGCCGAGCGGCCCGAGGTCGGCGCCATCGCCTGCTACGTCGAGGGGCTGAAGGACGGCCGTTCCTTCCTGCTCGCCGCCGACCGGGCCGCCCGGCGCGGGGTGCCGGTGGTCGCCGTCAAGGTCGGCCGCACCGAGACCGGCGCGCGCACCGCCGCCTCCCACACCGGCAAACTGACCGGCGCGGACGCGGTGGTGGACGCGGCGATGCGGCAGTACGGCGTGATCCGCGTCGACGGCCTCGACGAACTCCAGGACACCAGCGCCCTGCTGGCCCGGGCGAAGCCGCCCCGCGCCGACGGGGTCGTCGTCTATTCGATCTCGGGCGGCACCGGCGCGCACTTCGCGGACCTGGCGACCGGGGCGGGACTGCGGCTGCCCGTCCTGTCGCAGGCCAGGCAGGCGCAACTGCACCAGTGGATCCCCGAGTATCTCAACGTGGCCAACCCCGTCGACAACGGCGGCCATCCGGTCGGCGACCGGCGCGGGCGGCAGATCATCGACGCGATCCTCGACGACCCGGAGGTGGGCGTGCTGATCTGCCCGATCACCGGGCCCTTCCCGCCGCTCAGCGACAAGCTGGTCCAGGACCTGGTGGACGCGGCCGAGCACACGGACAAACTGGTGTGCGTGGTGTGGGGGTCGCCGGTCGGCACCGAGCCGGCGTACCGCGAGGTGCTGCTCGGCTCCTCGCGGGTGGCCACCTTCCGCACCGCGGCGAACTGCGTCACCGCCGTGCGTGCCTACCTCGGCCATCACCGCTTCGTGACGGGCTACCGCTCCCCCTTCGACGAGGCGGCCCGCGCGCTGTCGCCCTCCTTCCGCAAGGCGCGGGCGCTGATGCGGCCCGGGCAGCAGCTGAGCGAGCACGCGGCCAAGCAGTTGCTGCGGGCGTACGGCATCCGGGTGCCGCGCGAGCAGCTGGTGACGAGCGCGGCGGCGGCGGTACGGGCGGCCGGCCTGGTGGGCTACCCCGTGGTGATGAAGGCGTCCGGCGCGCAGATCGCCCACAAGACCGAGCTGGGCCTGGTGAAGATCGGGCTCACCTCGGCGAGCCAGGTCCGTGACGCCTACCGCGAACTGACCGACATCGCCCGCTACGAGGGGGTCGCGCTGGACGGCGTCCTGGTGTGCCAGATGGTGGAGCGGGGCGTCGAGATGGTCGTCGGCGTCACCCACGACGAGTTGTTCGGGCCGACGGTGACGGTGGGGCTCGGCGGGGTGCTCGTGGAGGTGCTGCGGGACGTGGCCGTGCGGGTGCCGCCCTTCGGTGAGAAGCAGGCGCGCGACATGCTGGAGGAACTGCGCGGGCGGCCCCTTCTCGACGGGGTCCGGGGACGCCCCCCGGCGGATCTCGACGCGCTGGTCGAGGTGGTTCTGCGGGTGGAGCGGATGGCACTGGAACTCGGCGACGAGCTCGCGGAGCTCGACATCAACCCGCTGATGGTGCTGCCCAGGGGACAGGGAGCCGTGGCCCTGGACGCGCTGGCGGTGTGCCGACCTGGCCCCGAACCGCGCGAACAGCGATAACCGGCTCCTGACCAGCGTCACCAAGAAGCGGAGCACCCCCATGACTGCCTCCCCCGCGAAGTCCGTCGAGAGCGGCGGGCCCGTCGAGCCCGCCGCGCCTGCCGAATCCGTCATGACGGAAAAGTCCGTCGATCAATTGGTACCGCACGCCACTGACAACCACGTCCGCCGCATCACCCTCAACCGGCCCGAGGCCCTCAACGCCCTCACCCCTGACCTGCGCGAACACCTCGTCCAGCTGTTCTCCGAGGCGTCCGCGGACCCGGACGTCCGGGCCGTCGTCCTCACCGGGAGCGGCCGCGGCTTCTGCGCGGGCGCGGACCTGCGGGGGGCCACCGGGGTCGGGGAGGGCGCGCCCGGTGACGTGGCCCGCACCATCCGGCTCGGCGCGCAGCGCCTGATCTCCGCGGTGCTCGACTGCGAGAAGCCGGTGGTCGCCGCCGTGAACGGCACGGCGGCGGGCCTCGGCGCGCATCTCGCGTTCGCCTGCGACCTCGTGCTCGCGGCGGAGTCCGCCCGGTTCATCGAGGTGTTCGTCCGGCGCGGACTGGTGCCGGACGGCGGTGGCGCCTATCTCCTGCCGCGGCTGATCGGCCCGCAGCGGGCGAAGGAGCTGATGTTCTTCGGGGACGCCCTCTCCGCGCCGGACGCCGAACGACTGGGTCTCGTCAACCGGGTACTGCCGGACGGGGAGCTGGACAGGACGGCCCGCGCGTGGGCCGAGCGGCTGGCCGCCGGTCCGACCCGGGCGCTCGTCCTGGCCAAGCAGCTCGTCAACGCCTCCCTCGACGGTGACCGCGCCACCGCCTTCGCCGCCGAGGCGGCCGCGCAGGAGATCAACATGACGACGGCGGACGCCCGCGAGGGAGTGGCGAGCTTCGTGGAGCGCCGGAGCCCCGAGTACAGGGGCCGCTGAGGCTTCCCATCTGACAGCCCGTCAGCTTCAATGGGGAGGTGATGGGACAAGCAGGCACAGCGGAAGCCGCCGTCCGCTACCTCAGGTCGGCCGGGATCGCGCCCGCTCCGGTGGACGCGCTGCCCCGCCCGGACCTGCGGTGCGTCGGCGCGGACGAGCGGGCGCCGGTCGCCCCCGCCGACTTCCGGCGCGTACTGGGAGCCTTCGCGACCGGCGTGACCGTCGTCACGGCACCGGCGGCTCGCGGCGAGGACTCCGCCGCGGGTCCCGCCGGCTTCGCCTGCCAGTCCTTCTCCGCGCTGTCCCTCGATCCGCCGCTGGTCGCCTTCATGGTCGGCCGTACGTCGGCGACCTGGCCCCGCATCGCGCGCGCGGGCGCCTTCTGCGTGAACGTCCTGGGCGCCCACCAGGGCGAACTGTGCCGGGGGTTCGCGGTCAGCGGCACGGACAAGTTCGCGGGCGTCGAGCACGACCCGGCGCCCGTCTCCGGCTCACCCCGCATCGCGGGCGCGCTCGCGTGGATCGACTGCACGATCCACGCGGTGCACACCGGCGGCGACCACCTGATCGTGGTGGGCCGGGTGGACGCCCTGGGCACGGGCGCCGAGGACGCGCCTCCCCTGCTGTTCCACCGGGGACGCTTCGTCTGATCCCGCCGGTGCTTCAGCCCGCCACCGCGAGCCGCCCCGCGGGCGCGGCCGGTCGCCGCCGGATCACCAGCGCCATCAGTGCCGCCGCCGCGCACAGCGCACCGGAGGCGTACCAGATCATGTCGTACGTCCCGAAGACGTCCCGCACGACTCCGCCGAGGAAGGCCACGAGCGCGGCGCCGACCTGGTGGGAGGCGAGGACCCAGCCGAAGACGATCGCGCTGTCCTCGCCGTACTGCTCCCGGCACAGCGCCACGGTCGGCGGGACGGTGGCGACCCAGTCGAGGCCGTAGAAGACGATGAAGAAGATCATCGGCGGGCGCACGCCCGGCGCGAGCAGCATCGGCAGGAAGAGCAGGGAGATGCCGCGCAGCGCGTAGTAGACGGCGAGCAGCCGGCGCGGCTCGTAGCGGTCGGTGAACCAGCCGGAGGCGACCGTGCCGACCACGTCGAACACGCCGATGACCGCGAGCAGTGAGGCCGCGGCGGTGACGGGCATCCCGTGGTCGTGGGCGGCGGGCACGAAGTGGGTCTGCACCAGGCCGTTGGTGGAGGCACCGCAGATCGCGAAGGTCCCGGCGAGCAGCCAGAAGGGGCCGGTGCGGGCCGCCCTGGACAGGACGGTGACCGCTCGGCGGGCGGCGCCGGCGACCGGGGCGGGCTTGGGGACGAACTCCTCGGCACCGTAGGGCGCGAGGCCCACGTCGGCCGGATGGTCGCGCAGCAGCAGCCAGACGAAGGGCACCACCGCGAGAGCGGCCAGGGCCACCGTGACGGCCGCCGGGCGCCAGTCGTGCGCCTCCACCATCCAGGACAGCAGCGGCAGGAAGATCAGCTGGCCGGAGGCGGACGCGGCGGTGAGGATGCCGGTGACCAGACCACGGCGCTGTGTGAACCAGCGGTTGGTGACCGTCGCGGCGAAGGCGAGCGCCATCGAACCCGAGCCGAGGCCCACCAGCACGCCCCAGCACAGCAGGAGCTGCCAGGCCGCCGTCATCCACACCGTCAGGCCGGAGCCGATCGCGATCACGGTGAGCGCGCCGGCGACGATCCGCCGGATGCCGAAGCGGTCCATGAGCGCGGCCGCGAAGGGCGCGGTGAGTCCGTACAACGCGAGGTTGACGGAGACGGCCGCGCCGATCGTGCCGTGCGACCAGCCGAACTCCCGGTGCAGGGGGTCGATGAGCAGCCCGGGCAGGGACCGGAAGGCGGCGGCGCCGATGATCGTCACGAAGGTGACGGCGGCGACGAACCAGGCGCGGTGGACACGGTGGGACCGGGGAGGCTCGGGTGCCGTCGTGGCGGCCGCGGCGTCGGTTGTCTGGGTCACGGGATAGAGCTTCGGTTCCCGGGCCGTTCCGAGCGAGTGGCCCGGAAGTCAGCATTCGTTAGGATCGGGCCATGGAATCGCCTTCCGGACCGGCCACGGGTTTCCGTCCGCACCGCGTCGTCGTCCTCGCCCTCGACGGCCTGCTCCCCTTCGAGCTGGGCATCCCGCACCGCATCTTCGGCCGCCCCACGGACGCCGAGGGGCGGCACCTGTACGAGGTCGTCACCTGCTCGGTCCGCCCGCCTGGCCCGGTCGAGACCGACGCCGACTTCGCCATCGACGTACGGCACGGCCCGGAGGCCCTGGCCACCGCGGACACCGTCGTCGTACCGGCGTCGTACGAACTGGGCCCGGTCTACGAGGAGGGCGTCCTCACCCCGGAACTGGCCGCCGCCCTCGCCCGCGTCCGGCCCGGCACCCGGCTCACCGCCATCTGCACCGGCGGATACGTCCTGGCCGCCGCCGGCCACCTCGACGGCCGCCCCGCGGCCACGCACTGGGCCGACGCCGACCGCTTCCAGCGGCTGTTCCCGCGGGTCCGGGTCGATCCGGACGTCCTGTTCATCGACGACGGCGACGTCCTGACCTCGGCGGGCGTCGCCGCCGGCATCGACCTGTGCCTGCACATGGTGCGCCGCGACCACGGCACGGCGGTCGCCAACGACGTGGCCCGCCGTACCGTCGTACCGCCGCACCGCGACGGCGGGCAGGCGCAGTACATCCACCGCCCGCTGCCCGAGCCGCAGCTGGCCACCACGACGGCCGCCCGCGCCTGGGCGCTGGGCCGGCTGCACGAACCGATCCAGCTGCGGGACATGGCCGAGCAGGAGGCCATGTCGGTGCGCACCTTCACCCGCCGCTTCCGCGAGGAGACCGGCGTGAGCCCCGGCCAGTGGCTCACCCAGCAGCGCGTGGAACGCGCCCGGCACCTTCTGGAGTCCACCGGCCTGTCCGTGGACCGCGTCGCCCGCGACGCCGGTTTCGGCACGGCCCAGTCCATGCGCCAGCACCTCCAGACGGCACTCGGCGTCACCCCGACGGCGTACCGCCGTACGTTCCGCACAGGCGACCTCGGGCCGGCGGCCGTCGGGAGCCGGCCGCGCCCCGAGGCCGCCCGGCGCGGCTAGTGCCGCGACAGGCAACGTCCGCCCCGCCGCGGCACTAGAACGTCAGCACCCCCCGCGCCACCCGTCCCGCCTCCGCGTCCGCCGCCGCCTTCTCGAAGTCCTCCACCGGGTACGTGCGGGTGACCAGTTCGTCGAGGAGGAGGCGGCCCTCACGGTAGAGGTCGGCGTACAGGGCGATGTCGCGCTGGGGGCGGGAGGAGCCGTAGCGGCAGCCCAGGACCGACTTGTCCAGGTACATCGACGAGACGAGGAAGGACGCCTCGGCCGTCGCCGGGGGCACGCCGAGGAGGATCGCCTGGCCGTGCCGGTCGAGGAGGTCGATCGCCTGGCGGATCAGTTCGACCCGGCCGACGCACTCGAAGGCGTGGTCCACGCCCGTGGGCAGCAGGTCCCGCACGCCCTCGGTCGAGGTCAGGAAGTCGGTCGCGCCGAACCGCCGGGCCACCTCCTCCTTCGCCGGATTCGCGTCCACGGCGACGATCCGCAGGGCGCCCGCGATCCGCGCGCCCTGGAGGACGTTCAGCCCGATGCCGCCGGTGCCGATCACCAGCACGCTGTCCCCGCGGTCCACCCTGGCCCGGTTGAGCACGGCGCCCACCCCGGTCAGCACTCCGCAGCCGATCAGCGCGGCGGACGGCATCGGGATGTCGTCGGGGACGCGCACCGCCTGGACCGCCCTGACCACCGTGCGTTCGGCGAAGGCCGAGTTGGAGGCGAACTGGTACACCGGCTGCCCGGCCCGGGTGAAGGGCTGTCCCGGGCGCCCGATCGCCTTCCGGCACATCGTGGGCCGGCCGCGGTCGCACTCCGCGCAGGTGCCGCAGTTCGCGAGCGTGGACAGCGAGACGTGGTCGCCCGGCGCCACATGGGTGACGCCCACACCCACGGCCTCGACGACCCCCGCACCCTCATGGCCCAGCACCACAGGAACCGGGAAAGGTATGGTGCCGTCCACCACGGACAGGTCGCTGTGGCACAGTCCGGCCGCCGAGATCGCGACCTGCACCTCACCGGGCCCCGGGTCCCGCACCGCCAGATCGTCCACGACGTCGATCCGCTTCCCGTCGTACACCACGCCTCGCATCACACGGCCCCCTCAGACCCTGGGTTCTCTCGGCAGGCCGAGCACGCGCTCGGCGATGATCGTGCGCTGGATCTGGTCCGAGCCGCCGTAGATCGTGTCGGCCCGGGAGAAGAGGAACAGGTGCTGGAGCGCGTCGAGTTCGTACGGCGCCGAGGGTGTCCAGTCGGCCGGCCCGACGCCCGCCGCCGCGCCCCGGACCTGCATCGCCAGCTCGCCGAGCCGCTGGTGCCAGCCCGCCCACAGCAGCTTGGCCACGCTGGGCGCGCCCGCGTCGCCCGAGCCGCCCAGGGTGCGCAGCGCGTTCCAGCGCATCGTGCGCAGCTCGGCCCACTGGCGGACGATCCGGTCCCGTACGACGGGATCGCCGGCCGCGCCCGTCGCGACGGCGGTCCGCACCACCCGCCCGAGTTCCTCGGCGAAGCCGATCTGCTGGGCGAGGGTGGACACCCCCCGTTCGAAGCCGAGCAGGCTCATCGCGACCTGCCAGCCCGCGCCCTCGCCGCCCACGACGTGCTCCGCGCGGGCCCCGTCGAAGAAGACCTCGTTGAAGTCGCTGGTGCCGGTCAGCTGCCGGATGGGCCGGACCTCGACCAGGCCGGGCTGGTCCATCGGGACGAGCAGGAAGCTGAGCCCGTGGTGGCGCCTGGACCCCGGCTCGGTCCGGGCGAGCACGAAGCACCAGTCCGCCTCGTGGGCGAGCGAGGTCCAGATCTTCTGCCCGGTGACGCGGTAGGTCCCCTTCGCCTCGCGTACGGCGGTGGTGCGCAGTCCGGCCAGGTCGGAGCCGGCGCCCGGTTCGCTGTAGCCCTGGCACCAGAGTTCCTCACCGGCGGCGATCGGGGGCAGGAACCGGGCCCGCTGGTCGTCGCTGCCGTGGGCGAGGAGGGTGGGCGCGAGGAGGTTCTCGCCGATGTGCCCGGAGCGCGGGGGCGCGGGCGAGCGGGCGTACTCCTCGGCCCAGGCGACCTGTTGGGTGAGGGTGGCGGTGCGGTTGCCGTAGCCGTCGCGCGGCCAGCCCAGGCCGATCCAGCCGGCCTTGCCGAGGGTGCGCTCCCAGGTGCGGCGGTCCTGGCCGGGGTCGGCGTGTGCGGCCAGCCAGGTCCTCGCCTCCGCGCGGAAGGTCTCGTCCTCGTGCATGAATCCGAAGTCCACGACTGCCGCCTCACGTTGACTGGAAGGTGCCCGTTCCCGCCGTCGGGTGCTCAGGTGTTGGGCCGCGTCCCCTCGCGTGCCGCCCGCTCCATCGCCGCGACCCTCTCCAGCAGCGGCATCGGGTCCGTGCCGACAGTGCCGGGCAGGAGGTCGGCGATCCGCTCCGGGGTCCAGGAGCCCTCCGCGTACGCGGCGCGCAGTTCCCTCGGCTGGGCCCACACGGCGAGCTTGGGACCGGCGATCGTGTACACCTGGCCGGTGATCCGCTGCTCCCGCGCCCGCTCCGACAGCAGGTAGACGACCAGCGCGGCCACGTCCTCCGGCTCCCCGATCTCGGTGAGTTCCATGGGGACACCGGCCGACATCCGGGTCCGGGCGACCGGCGCGACCGCGTTGGCGGTGACCCCGTACTTGTGCAGGCCGAGCGCCGCGCTGCGCACCAGGGAGATGATCCCGCCCTTCGCGGCGCTGTAGTTGGCCTGCGACACCGAGCCCTGGTGGTTGCCGCTGGTGAAGCCGATCAGGGTGCCGGAGCGCTGGGTGCGCATCACCGCCGACGCGGCCCGGAACACCGTGAACGTGCCCTTGAGGTGGGTGGCCACGACCGGGTCCCACTCCTCCTCGGCCATGTTGAACAGCATCCGCTCGCGCAGGATGCCGGCCACGCACACGGCGCCGTCGAGCCGCCCGTACGACGACAGCGCCACGTCGACGATCCGCTGCCCGCCCGCCATCGTGGAGACGTCGTCGGCGACCGCGACCGCCTCGCCGCCCGCCGCCACGATCTCCTTGACGACGGCCTCGGCCACCTCGCTGGCCGGTGACGCGCCGTCCACCCCCACGCCGTAGTCGTTGACGACGACGCGCGCGCCCTCGGCCGCCGCGGCCAGCGCGACCGCGCGGCCGATGCCCCGGCCGGCACCCGTCACGGCCACGACCCTGCCTGCCAAGAAGTTCCCCACGCCGGCCCCTTCCCGCGGTTTCTGACGGACCGTTAGATTTTATGTCCCGGCAGACGGCCGGAGACAAGCCCCGGGGAGGACAGATGTCGCCGCCCGCGCTCCATCCCGCGTTCCACGACATGGCCAAGCGCGTGAACAACTGGGGGCGTTGGGGGGCGGACGACGAGATCGGCACCCTCAACCTGATCACCGACGAGGTCGTCCGCGAGGCCGCCGCCTGCGTCCGGACCGGCCGCCGGGTCCCGCTGGCCCTCCCCTTGCGGCAGGACGGCGTGCAGACCGGGATGATCCCGGGACGGGTCAACCCCCTGCACGCGATGGTGCAGATCAACCAGGAGATCTTCGGTCCCGGCACCGTGGCGTGCAGCGACGACGCCGTGACCATGGGACTGCAGGCCGCCACCCACTGGGACGCGCTCACCCACGTCTCGCACTCGGGCCGGATCTACAACGGCCGCCCGGCCGCCACCATCACCCCGCACGGCGGCGCCGAGTTCAGCGGTATCGACAAGGCGCGGCACGTGGTCTCGCGCGGGGTCCTGCTCGACGTGGCACGCGCGCGGGGCGTGGACCGGCTCGCCGGCGGTCACGCCGTGACCCCGGAGGACCTGGAGGCCGCCGAGGAGTTCGCCGGTGTCCGCGTACGCGCCGGAGACATCGTGCTCGTACGGACCGGGCAGATCCAGGTCTACCTCGCCGGGGACCGGGACGCGTACGGCTATCCGTCGCCGGGGCTCTCGATCGGCACCCCGGAGTGGTTCCACGCGCGCGATGTCGCGGCGGTCGCCAACGACACGCTGACCTTTGAGATATTTCCGCCCGAAATAGAGGACTTGTGGCTGCCGGTGCACGCGCTCGACCTCGTGGAGATGGGGATGCTCCAGGGCCAGAACTGGAATCTCGAAAAGTTGTCCACAGCCTGTGGAGAAGCGGGGCGGTACGCGTTCCTGCTGTCGGCGATGCCCGAACCCTTCGTCGGCGCGACCGGAACACCGGTGGCACCCGTCGCCGTTCTGTGACGGCGACACCCTCCGGCATCCGGCGGTCGCCCGTGTGACGCGTCGGACGGCGGTGCGCATTCCCCCACCCCGTCCGCGCCCGGCCGGCAAGTGCCCCCCACCCGCCCCGAGCACGGCGCCGCGCACCGCCATCCGACTCCGGCGTACCGCCCCGACTCCACCTGGCCCCGCGGGAGCCGACGCCGAATCACGACCCACACTCGCCGAGGGTTCCCGTCACCGGAACCCTCGTCGTCCCCTCGCGGTGAATCGCCGACCACAAGCGTGATCAAACGGACAGGTCACGTCAACACCCGATCGGTGATTAGTCGGTTACACGCCTTTTGCCACGGGCGCGCACGGAAGCACATCCCGGCGCATCACTGCCCGGCCGGCCCGGGATTCGCCGGGCGGCTGCATCCGTGCCCCCGGCCGCGCCGTACCGCGGCGCGCGGAGAACGGACCGGGACGGGCGGCCGGAACACCGGTCACACGACCTCGAACGCCAGCCCCTCGTAGGCGGACGCGGACGCCGGGACGGGTCCGGACGCCGACGCGGCACCGCCGTAGGCCGCCGCGGGCTCCCGTGCCGGTGTACGGCGGTCCAGTTCGCACCAGATGCGTTTGCCGGCACCCTCGGGGCTCCAGCCCCAGCGGTCGGCGAGGCCGTCGACCAGGGCGAGCCCGCGACCGCCGGTCTCCTCGCCGTCCGCGCACCGGGGCACCGGGGCCCGGCAGCTGGAGTCGGCCACTTCGAGGCGTACGGTGGCCGGCTCCTCCGCCCCGTCGGGCAGGGACAGCCGCAGGACGGCCGGACAGCCGGTGTGCACCACGGCGTTGGTGACGAGTTCGGACACGAGCAGGATCACGATCTCGGCGAGGGATTCGTCGGCCTCTATGCCGGACCCGGCGAGCCGGGAGCGGGTCCACCGCCGCGCTCGCCCCACCTCAGCGGGGTCGGGCCGGACTTCCAGCTGCACTTGGAGCACCTGCACCGCTCACACCATCCGAACCGGCGGACACATAGCCTCGCGCCTCACGAGGGCCACGATCGTAGCCATTTTTTGCATGACCAGAACAACGGCCAGAGCCAGGGTCACTGAACGTGAGTCCCTTACGCGACAGCATGGTTGACGCACAGTCACCCCAACAAGCGCTTCGGGCATATTCCAGCGCGAAGGAGTACCCGTGCGGGATACTGTGCGACGCTCGTCGCGGGGAGTCGAACAGGTGGGGGCCGCGGGCCCTCTCACCGGGCGAGGAACGGCGCGCACCGCCGGATCCGGAGGCGCCTGGGAGGCGACACCGGCATGGCTCGTGCTCGGAACCACTCGCATCTCACACAAGGTACCGGAGCACGGCTCCGACTCCAGGACGTGACGAGTCACGCCTAGGACACAACCCGATATCGACGCTCCGTCATTCCGGTCTGCCACAATCCGCGACAACCGTTCCGGCGGGGTCCGCGATCCGGCGGACCAGCCGCACCCCGCGTGCGTCACGTCAGCAGATCGGCCGCGAGCAGCTCCTCGCTCTCCGCGTTCCCGCCGCAGCGCCGCGCCCGCACCCAGGCCCGCTTCAGATGCAGATGCACCTCGGACTCCCAGGTGAACCCCATGCCGCCGTGCACCTGGAGGCAGTCGCGGGCGCCGCGCACGGCGGCCTCGTCGGCCAGTAGCCGGGCCGCCGCGATGTCGGCGGGTCCGGCGGTGACGGCGGCCGCGTAGACGGCGGCGCGGGCGACCTCCGTCCGTACGAGCATTCCGGCGCACAGGTGCTTGACCGCCTGGAAGGACCCGATCGGCCGCCCGAACTGTTCCCGGGTCCGGGCGTGTTGCACCGCGAGCTCACAGGTGCGGCCGGCCGTGCCGAGCTGCTCGGCGGCGGTGAGGAGCACGGCGACCGGATCGACACCGCGCGCGCCGGGCGCGCCGGGCGCAGGGGTCACGCCGGTCGCGTCGGTCGCAGGGGTCACGCCGGTCGGGGCGGCCGCAGGGATCGCAGGGGGCGCGCCGGTCGCAGGGGTCACGGCGTCCGCCCCGTCGCCCCCCGCGCCCTCCACCGGCACCGCGGTCGCCGAGGGCGGCCCGAACGCCGTCCCCGCGGACACGGCACCCGGCGCCGTGAGCATCCCGTACTCCGGCCCGGCAGACGCCACGGTCGCCGCCGAACCCCCCGGCGCCGGGGCCGCCCCGGGTACCCGGTGCACGGGGGTCGGCGGCGCCGCCGAGCCCCCCGCCCTCGGCACCACCCGGGGTACCCGGTGCACGGGGGTCAGCGGATCCAGGGACCGCAGGGCAACGGCGTCCCCGGCGTCCCCCGTCACGACGTCCGCCTCCGCCAGCCACTCCACGAGTCCGCCGAGGACCGTCGTCACGACCGTCTCCCCCGTGGCCGCGCCCGGCACCCCGCCCGCCGCGAGATGGGTGGCCACCAGGGGGCCGGGCAGCAGCACGCGGCCCGCCTCCTCGAAGGCCAACACCGTCTCCGTGAGGCCGAGTCCGACGCCGCCCTCGCGCTCGGGCAGCCGCAGCGCGAAGAACCCGGCCGCGCCGAGCTCCCGCCACAGAGCCCGGTCCAGGCGGGGTGTGTCGGCCGCGGCCCGCAGCGCCGCGGTGTCGAACCGGCGGGCCAGCAGCCCCCGTACGCCGTCCCGCAGTGCCCGCTGGTCCTCGGTGAGCCGGAACCTCATGGCCGCCGTCACCGCCCTTTCGGCAGGCCGAGGATGCGCTCGGCCACGATGTTCCGCTGGATCTGCGAGGTGCCGGCCGCGATGGTGTACGACAGCGCGGACAGCCGGTCGAGCACCCACGGCCGGTCGAGGTCGAGGGACTCGGGGCCGAGGACGTCGGCGGCGGCGTCGTAGAGCTCCTGACGGGCGTGCGAGTACCGCAGCTTGAAGACCGAGCCGCCCACCCCGGGCACGCCCGTCCCGCCGGCCTCCGCCTCGCTCACGTTCCACTGCGTCAGCCGCCACAGCGCCCGGAACTCGGCGTTGAGCCTGCCCAGCCGCCGCCGGAGCACCGGATCGTCCCAGCGGCCGTCGTGCCGTGCGGCGCGGGCGAGTTCGCCCAGCACCCGCCGGCAGGCCACCACCTCGCCGACGAACGCGGTGCCGCGCTCGAAGGACAGCGTGACCATCGTGACGCGCCAGCCGTCGTTCTCGTCCCCGACGCGGTTGGCGACCGGCACCCGTACGTCGTCGAGGAACACCTCGGCGAACTCCGCGGACCCGGCCAGGGTCCTGAGCGGCCGTACGGTGACGCCGGGCGCGTCCATCGGCATGGCCAGCCAGGTGATCCCGCGGTGTCTGGGGGCGTCCGGGTCGGTACGCACCAACAGCTCGCACCAGTCGGCGACTTCGGCGTGCGAGGTCCAGATCTTGGACCCGTTGACCACGTAGTGGTCACCGTCCCGGTGTGCGCGGGTGCGCAGGGACGCGAGGTCGCTGCCGGCGTCCGGTTCGCTGAAGCCCTGGCACCAGACCTCCTCGCCGCGCAGGACGGGCGGCAGCCAGCGCGCCCGCTGCGCCGGGGTGCCCTCGGCGGCGATGGTGGGGCCGGCGTGCAGCAGTCCGACGAAGTTGGCGCCCACGTAGGGCGCGCCCGCCTTCTCGGTTTCCTCCAGGAAGATCAGGTGCTGGGTCGGGGTCGCTCCGCGGCCGCCCGCGTCCACGGGCCAGTGCAGACCGGCGTACCCGGCGCCGTGCAGCATCCGCTGCCAGCCGAGGTCGTAGGTCCGGCGCGCGGGCCAGTCGTCGGGGGGCGGCTTCGGCGGGAGCGAGGGCAGCGCCTTGCCGAGCCACTCCCGCAGCCGGGCCCGGAACTCCTCCTCCTCGGGGGTGTCGGCGAGGTCCACTAGTCGTCCAGGTCGAGTTCCAGCATGCGGATCGCGTTGCCGCGCATCAGCTTGTGCACCGTCTCGTCGTCGAGGCCCTTCACATGGTCGAGGGCGACCTCCTTGGTGTGCGGGAAGGTCGAGTCGACGTGCGGGTAGTCGGTCTCGAAGGTGGCGTTGTCGCGCCCGACCACGTCCAGCGAGGCCACGCCGTGCTTGTCGCGGAAGAAGCAGCAGAACATCTGCCGGTAGTAGTAGGTGGAGGGCGGCTCGGGGATCGTGTCACGCACCCCGCCCCATGCCCGGTGCTCCTCCCACACGTCGTCGGCGCGCTCCAGGGCGTACGGGATCCAGCCCATCTGCCCCTCGGAGTAGGCGAGTTTGAGGCGCGGGAACTTCACCAGGACGCCGCTGAAGAGGAAGTCCATCATCGAGGCCATCGCGTTGTTGAAGGAGAGCGACGCCTGCACGGCGGGCGGTGCGTCCGGGGAGGCGGCCGGCATCTGCGAGGACGACCCGATGTGCATGTTCACCACGGTCCCGGTCTCCTGGCAGACCGCGAAGAAGGGGTCCCAGTAGCCGGAGTGGATGGAGGGCAGGCCGAGGTGGGTGGGGATCTCGGAGAAGGTCACCGCCCTCACCCCGCGCGCGGCGTTGCGCCGGATCTCCGCGACCGCGAGCTCCACGTCCCACAACGGGATCAGGCACAGCGGGATGAGCCGGCCGCCGCTGTCGCCGCACCACTCCTCGACCATCCAGTCGTTGTAGGCGCGCACACAGGCCAGCGCGACCTCCTTGTCGTGCGCCTCGGCGAAGGTCTGGCCGCAGAAGCGGGGGAAGGTCGGGAAACACAGGGACGCCTCGACGTGGTTGAGGTCCATGTCGGCCAGGCGTTCCTTCGGGTCCCAGCAGCCGCGCCGCATCTCGGCGCGGGTGATGCCCTCCAGGGTCATCTCGTCGCGGTCGAAGCCGACGGCGGCGATGTTGCGCTTGTACGGGAACTTGAGGTCCTCGTAGATCCACCAGTCCGTCGGCGGACCGTCCGGGTCCATGGTGATCTGGTACTTGCCCGCCACGTAGGCGAGTTCACCGATGCCGGCGGTGAGGGGCCGGGGTCCGCGCTCGCGGTACTTCGCCGGCAGCCAGGTCTCGAAGAGGTGCGCGGGCTCGATCACGTGGTCGTCGACGCTGATGATGCGGGGCAGTTCGGTCATGGGTCCTCCACCGGAGTCGCTTATCTGATGGCCCGTCAGATACCGCGCCACTGGGACGCTACTCCCGCACCCCTGGACCGACAAGGCGACGAGCCCTACGCTCTCGGCACGATCTGACGCGCCGTCAGATAAACAAGGCGAGCCGAGCCGCAGAAGAGGGTGCCTGTCATGACCGACACCGCGCACGCCCTGGATTCCTCCCGCACCCTCTGGGAGCTCGCCTCCCGCCGCGCCGGCCTCACCCCCGGCCGCCCCGTCTTCCTCCAGGACGAGCGCACCCTGACCTTCGGCGAGCTCCGCGACCGCGCCGAGCGGGTCGCGGCCGGGCTGTACGGCATGGGCGTACGCCCCGGCACGGTCGTCGCCTGGCAGCTGCCCACCCGCGTCGAAACGGTGCTGCTGTCCTTCGCGCTGGCCCGCCTGGGCGCGGTCCAGAGCCCGGTCATCCCCTTCCTGCGGGACCGTGAGGTCGGGTTCGCGCTGCGCGAGTCGAAGGCGGAGTACTTCGCGGTGCCGGGCACGTGGCGGGGCTTCGACCACACGGAGATGGCCCGTCGGCTCGGCGCGAAGGGCGTCTTCGAGGCGTACGACGCACTGCCCGACGGAGATCCGCGGGTCCTGCCCGACCCGCCGGGCGAGGGCACGTCCGTCCGCTGGATCTACTGGACCTCGGGCACGACCAGCGACCCCAAGGGCGTGCTGCACACGGACCGTTCACTCATCGCGGGCGGCTCCTGCCTCGGACACGCGCTGCGCCCCACGGCCGCCGACGTCGGCTCCATCGCCTTCCCGTACGCCCACATCGGCGGCCCCGACTACACGGTGATGCTGCTGCTGTACGGCTTCCCGGCGGTGCTGTTCGAGCAGTTCGCGCTGCCCGCCTCCCTGGACGGCTACCGCAGGCACGGAGTCACCGTGGCGGGCGGGTCGACGGCGTTCTACTCGATGTTCCTGGCCGAACAGCGCAGACGGCCGGAGACGAGGCTCATCCCGACCCTGCGGCTGCTCGCCGGGGGCGGGGCGCCCAAGCCGCCGGAGCTCCAGCACAGCGTCGAGCGGGAGATGGGGGTGCGGCTCACCCACGGGTACGGCATGACCGAGGTGCCGATGATCACCATGGGCGCGCCGGACGACACGGCGGAGAACCTGGCGACGACCGAGGGGCGCCCGCCGGACGGCATGGAGATCAGGATCGTGGACGGCGAGGTGCGGCTGCGCGGAGAGGCCGTCTGCCAGGGCTACCTGGACCCCGCGCAGACCGCGGCGGCCTTCGACGAGGACGGGTTCCTGCGCACCGGTGACCTCGGGCACCTCACCGGGAGCGGGCACCTGGTGCTGACCGGCCGGCTCAAGGACGTGATCATCCGCAAGGGCGAGAACATCTCCGCGAAGGAGATCGAGGACCTGCTGCACGGCCACCCCGCCGTCGGTGACGTGGCCGTCGTCGGGCTGCCGGACGCCGAGCGCGGGGAGCTGGTCTGCGCGGTGGTCGAACGGCCGCCCCAGGGAGCCGGGTTGACGGCGGCCGAGATGAGCTCGTACCTGCGCGCGGCGGGGCTCGCGGTGCACAAGCTGCCGGAGCGGCTGGAGGTGGTCGACGCCCTTCCGCGGGGCGACACCCTGCGGAAGGTGCTCAAGTACAAGCTGCGCGAACGCTATGCGGGGGGTGGGGCGGAGGGGGGACCGGGGGACGGGGCGGAGGCGGGGTCGGAGGCCGGGTCGGAGCCCGGTTCAGGGACCGGCGCGGGGGCGGGCTCGGAGACCGGCGCGGGGGCGGGCTCGGAGACCGGCGCGGGGGCGAGTTCGGGGACCGGCGCGGAGGCGAGTTCGGGGACCGGCGCGGAGGCGAGTTCGGGGACCGGCGCGGAGGCGGGTCCAGAGACCGGCACGGGGGCGGGCTCGGAGACCGGCACGGGGGCGGGTCCGGAGACCGGCACGGGGGCGGGTCCGGAGCTCGACACGGAGACCGGCACGGGGGCGAGTTCGGGGACCGGCAGCGGGGCGGGCTCGGAGACCGACACGGAGGCGGGCTCGGGGACCGGGACAGGGGCGGGCTCGGGGACCGTTATTCGGCGACCGTGAAGTAGCGGGCGAACGCCGACACGATCTCCGTCTCGCCGACCTTGCCGTCCGCGTCCGTGTCGAGGACGGCGGCCGCGGTCCGGGCCGTCTCCTCGCTCGCCCCGAGTGCCGTGAGCACCCGTACGGTGTCCGCCACGGTGGCCCGGCCGTCCCCGTCCGCGTCCGCGACGGCGAGCGCCGCGTGCAGGAAGGGGCGGGCGATCTCGGCGAACCGCTCCGGGTTGTCGCGCAGGCGCTTGACCGCGCCGTTCACGAACTCCTCCCGGGTGATCCGCTGGTCGCCGTCCCGGTCCGCGATTCCCGCCATGCCCTGCCAGAACGCCTCCGCGCCGATGTACAGCGCCTGACCCTTGTCGCACCGGGCCGCCGTACCGAACTCCGCGAGCAGCGCCTTGGCCGCCACGCTGAAGTCGGTGCGGTCGATGTAGCCGTTGCCGTCCTGGTCGAAGGTGGCGAACCGGGCGGCGATCCTGCGCTCGTACTCGCTGCTGGCCATCTCGTTCCTGCCGCCTTACCTCGCGTGGGGTGCGTCTGGCACGGAGCGTACGACGCCGGCGGCGGTCCCGGAGCCGGAAATCGACGCTTGTGCCAAGACCGGGGGAATTTCGGGACAACAGTGTGGCGGAGCGACCGCACGCGCCCCGTCCGTGCCACACGTACCCGCCCTACACCGGCAACGGCTCCGCCTCCTCCTTGAGGGCGTCGTCGACGTCGGCGTACACGTCGAAGAGGCGGCGGACGCCCAGCGCGCCCAGGACCCGGTTCACGTGCGAGCCGTCGACCGCCCCCTGAGCGGGCAGGATCAGCCGCAGCCGGCCCTGGCAGGAGCGCATCAGGCGGCGGACGGCGATCAGCACGCCCACCCCGCTGGAGTCGCAGAAGAACACCTCGGAAAGATCGATGACGACACTGTGGCGGCCCTCGGCCACCGCGTCGTGCACCGGCTGACGCAGCAGCGGCGACGTCACCAGATCCAGCTCGCCCGACACACGCAGCACGACCCAGTCGCCCTGCTCACCGTCCGTCACATTGAACGTCACCACCATGCCCTTCGTCGCCGGACGTAACGGAAGCAATCCCTACGCTTCCTTGCAGCGCGGCTGCCCAGCGGCCGTTCCCGGAAACACGGCAGACAAAACGGCCACCGAACGAAAGGGGCTTGTTCCCGTCGCCTTCGATCCTGTTCGATCGGGTCCGAGACCCGGGGGAAGGGCCGGCGCCGAGGCCGAGGCCTTCTATCACCACTGGTTCACCGGGGGGCGCACATTGCCACAAAGGGGCGTGCGTTCCCGGCCGTGCCGACTACATTCGAGGGGACGGTGGACGCAGGCTTGGCCGGGGACAACGGGCAGGGTGAGGGGGTCGCATGGCGAAGAGGGACGCACCGCCCCGCTGGGACCGCAGGATGCAGCAGCGCCTCGCACGCGGTGAGGCGGCCGCCCTGGGCGAGCTCTACGACCGTTTCGCCTCCCTGGTGCACGGTCTCGCCCACCGCGTGCTCGGCGACGAGCGCGCCGCCGACGTCATCACGCGTGACGTCTTCACCCACGTCTGGGAACACCCCGACGCCTACGACCCCCGGCAGGGGCCCCTGCGCTCCTGGGTCGCCACGCTGACCCACCGCCTCGCCGTGCAGCGGCTGCGCGCCACCGAGACCGCCGCGCTGGCCAGGGCCGGCCACGGCTCCACCGAGGAACTGGAGCGCAAGGTGCGTCACGCCTCGGTCGCCGCCCGCGCCGACTACATCGTCCAGTCCATGCCCGCGCCCCTGCGCGCGGCCCTGGAGCTGGCCTACTTCCAGCGCCGCGACTACCGCCAGACCGCCGCCGACCTCGGGGTCACCGAGGACGAGGCCCGCCGCCGGCTGCGCCTGGGCCTCCAGCTGCTGTCCACCGCGCACGACGCCGGAGCGGCGGGAACGCCGCCCGGATACGGAGGTGCGGCGTGAGCGACCTGAGCCCGTTCGCGGCGGACGACGAACGCGGGGGCCCCGGCCGCGGGGCTCACGACCGGGAGGGACCCGACAAACAGGGACCCGGCCGGGACACGGACGACGCCGACAACGGTGGCGGCGGCGAAGGCAGCGGCGACGCGGAGGACGAGAAGGACGACCCGTACGCGGACGCTTACGACGCCGTGCACGGGGGCGCGCACGAGGAACCCGGTAGATCACCGGACGGCGCGGACGGCCCCGGCGCCCCCTCCGGCCCCGGCTCCCCCTCCGGCCCCGGTGACCCCGTCGTCCCCTCCGGCCCCGATGACCCCGGCGTCCCCGGCAGTCCCGGCGGCGGTGGCGGGGAACCGGGCCGCTCGCCCCGTATCCCCCTGCCCCGCGCCTCGGTCGAGGACGGCGGACGGCCCCTGCCCGCGCTGAACGTGCCGGAGGACTCCCCGTCACCGGCCGACCGGACGGCGGCCGACCCGACGGCGCTCGATCCGACGACGGCCGACCCGGTGGTTGCCGACTCGGCGGTTGCCGACTCAGCGGTGGCCGGCTCACCGGCGGCCGACCCTACGGCGGCCGACCCTACGGCGGCCGACCCTACGGCGGCCGACCCGACGGCGGCCGACCCGACGGCGGCCGACCCGGCCGTGGCCAACTCGTTGGCGGCCGACCCGGCGCTCGTGACCCCGGGCCGGACCGGGGACCCCCTGTCGGCGTCCGTCCCGTCCGTCCCGTCCGCCGCGTCCGCCCCGCTCGCCCTGGAGCACCACGTCCTGAAGGCGCTTCTCGGGGCGTGGGCGCTGGCCGCGTGCGCGCCGGAGGAGACGGAGGCCGTCGAGGAACACCTCGGCGACTGCGGCACCTGCGCGGACGAGGCGCTGCGGCTGCGCGAGGCGGTCGGCCTGCTCCATCCGCCCGAGAGCCTCGACCTGGACCCCGCCCTGCGCACCCGCGTCCTGGAGGGCTGCCTCGACCGGCGGCCGCCGCGCATCCCGGTGCCCGACTGGGCCGGCCCCTACGACGCCGAGACCGCGCGCCTGGACGCGCTGCTCCAGGACATCGGGGACGCCGAGTGGCACGCCCCCGTACGGCTGCGCTGGTTCGAGGCGGACTCGGCGACCAGCCGTCGTACGACCGTCGCCGGTGTCATCGCGCACCTGCTGACGGTCGACGGCCTGGTCGCCGTCGCGCTGGGCCTCGACGACCCGCTCGGGGAAGTGAGGTCGGACGCGCCGGGCCCGGCCGCCCGCACCGAGGCGTACTGGCGGGCCTCCCACTTCCCGCCCACCCGCGCGGTCCGGACACCATGGCGGGAACAGAGCCACGACATCGTGCGCACGGTGTCCTTCACCGGCGGACGCGCCGGTCGGCTGCCGGTGGCCTACGGCGGGTTCGAACTGCCGCTGCACGACGCGATGCTGGACCGCGCCTTCGAGTGCTGGGTGCACGCCGAGGACATCGCCGAGGCGGTCGACTACCCGTACGAGCCGCCCTCCGCACGCCACCTGCACCGCATGATCGACCTGGCCGCCCGGATGCTGCCCCTGGTGCTGGCCGCACGCCGGCAGGGCGGCCTCGCCCTGCCGGGACCGGGCCGGCACCTCGTCCCGGCGGGCGAACCCGGCCGCAGCCTGCGGCTGGAGATCGAGGGCCTGGGCGGCGGCGAGTGGCTGATCCCGCTGGACTCCCCGGCCGCGGTGGGCTCCGCGGACCGCGAGGTGGCCCATGTGGCGCTCGACGGCGTCGAGTTCTGCCGCCTGGCCGCCGGCCACGTGTCCCCGCAGGAGGCCGCCGCCGGCCAGCTCGGAGACCGGAAGGCGATCAGGGACGTCCTGTTCGCGGCGGCCTCGATGAGCCGGATGTAGGGGCCGCCGTTTCAGCCGGGGCCGTCGTTTCGGCCGGGGCCGCCTACGCGAAGACGACCGTGCGGCGCCCGTTGAGAAGGATGCGGCGCTCCGCGTGCCACTTCACGGCCCGCGCCAGCGCCTGGCACTCGACGTCCCGGCCGATCGCGACCAGCTGGTCCGGCGTGACGCCGTGGCTCACACGCTCGACCTCCTGCTCGATGATCGGGCCCTCGTCGAGGTCGGCGGTCACGTAGTGCGCGGTCGCGCCGATCAGCTTCACGCCCCGGGTGTGCGCCTGGTGGTAGGGCTTGGCGCCCTTGAAGCTCGGCAGGAACGAGTGGTGGATGTTGATGATCCGCCCGCTGAGCTGCTTGCACAGGTCGTCGGATAGCACCTGCATGTAGCGGGCCAGCACGACCAGCTCCACGTCCTGCTCCCGCACGAGTTCCAGGAGCCGCGCCTCCGCGTCCGCCTTGGTGTCCCTGGTCACCGGGATGTGGTGGAAGGGGATGTCGTACGACCCCACGAGCTCGGCGAAGTCGGTGTGGTTGGACACCACGGCCGCGATCTCCACCGGCAGCGCCCCGATACTGGCGCGGAACAACAGGTCATTGAGGCAGTGCCCGAATTTGCTGACCATCAGCACGACCCGCATCCGGTCCTCGACCCGGCTGATCCGCCAGTCCATGTGGAAGGCGTCACCGATCGCCGTGAAGCTGGCCCGCAGCTTGTCCACCGTCACCGGCGCGTCCCCCGAGAAGTGGACGCGCATGAAGAAGAGTCCCGTGTCGTGGTCGCCGAACTGCTGGCTGTCCTCGATGTTGCAGCCGGTCATGAAGAGGTAGCTCGACACGGCGTGCACGATGCCCTGCTTGTCCGGGCAGGAGAGGGTCAGGACGTACTGGTCGGCGGGGGCCGCGACTGGGCCGGACTGCTCGTTCATGCAGCCCAGGGTCCCATATCCGCCCGCACGGGCGGACGGTCGTCCGCTACGCGGACCGCGTCATGATCCGCAGCACCTCCAGCGTGCGCGGCGGGGTGTCCGGGTCCTCCCCGTCGGCCGCCGCCATCCGCACGTGCGCGTCCCGCGCCGCCCGCACCGCCTCCGGCCACGCCTGGTGGTCGACGTACGCGGAGACCTGGGCGTCGGGCCCGACCTGGTGCATGATCCGCAGCACCCGCAGGACGGCGGTGTCGACGAGCGCCGCCTCCTGCGAGTCCCGGAATATCGTGCCGACGTACTTCTCGGCGGACCAGTTGTCCAGCCAGGTGTCCTCGACGAGGCGGTACACGGCGTCGGTGACGTCGCCGTACCCCTCCACGCCGGCCAGCCAGACGTCCTGCTGGAACGCCGGGTCGGAGAGCATGTGCAGCGCGGAACGCACATTGCTGCGCCAGCGCCACCAGGGCATGTCGTTCTGTGGCATGCCGCCCATGGTGGGGGAGCGACGGCCGCGACGGGAAGAGTTCTCCGAACCTTGCACGGTCATCGATCGTACGTTCCTCCGCGCGGGCGGCTCACCGACCCCCGCAATTCACCCCGGTGTCACCGCGCACTAACCGACGGTCATCCCCAGGTTGGTGATGTGGCGGAAGCGTGTGTGCCCATGACCGGCAGGCGACGCTTCCGCAGCACCTTCCTCCCCACGATCACCCGGCCCGTCAGAACCACCGCCCTGCGCGCGGGGGCGCTGGTGGCGTGTGTGTCACTCGCGGCCGGCTGCGGGGTCGTCCCCGGTGTCACGGGGGGCTCCGGGGACGACCCGATCACCGTCATGACCTGGGCCCCGAGCGACACCGCCGCGACCAACAAACCCGGCATGCCCGCCTTCGCGCAGGCCTACGCCCGCTGGATCAACGGCAAGGGCGGCATCAACGGCCGCAAGCTGAAGGTCCTGACCTGCAACGACCACAACGACAGCGTGACCGCCGCGAAGTGCGCGCGCCGCGCGGTGGACGAGAACGTCGTCGCCGTCGTCGGCTCCTACAGCCAGTACAGCGACTCCTTCCTCCCTCCCCTGGAGGGCGCCGGCATCCCGTACATCGGCGGATACGGCGTCACCAACGGGGAGTTCACCAGCCCACTGTCCTACCCGGTCAACGGCGGCCAGCCGACCCTCCTGGCCGGCCTCGGCCGGGAACTCGCCGGGAGCTGCGGCCCCGTGGCCCTCGTACGCCCCGACAGCATCGCGGGCGACGAGCTGCCCGGTCTGCTCGACTCCGGACTGGCCACGGGCGGACACCCGGACTCCCGCGACCAGTTGGCGCAGGAGGACGCCACCGAGTACTCGGGGCAGTCGGACCGCGTCCTGCGGGCCATCACCACCGACCCGGCGAAGAGGGGCTGCGTGGTGCCGGCGCTGGGCGACCGCACCGGCACCTTCATGGACTCCTTCCGCCGCGCCCGCGAGGACTTCCCCGCGGTGCGCACGGCGATGACCCTCGGCAGCGTCGACCAGACGGTGATCAACGGGTCCGGCGGGCGGTCGGGGCCCTACGAGGGGGCGTACATCACCGGCTGGTACCCGGTGGTGACCGACAAGCGCTGGGACGGCATGAAGGAAGTGATCAGCAAGCAGGCGTTCGACGACAACCGCATCGACCCGGCGGACGCCGGCGTGCAGACCACGTGGATCGCCTACACCGTCTTCCAGCAGGTGATCGAGTCGCTCGGCGGCGGCGACGTGACGGCCGACGCCGTCACCCACGCCCTCGACGAGGGACTGAAGGTCACCACCGGCGGGCTCACGCCCACCCTGCGCTGGACCTTCCAGAGCCGGCTCGCCACCGTCGGCTTCCCGCGCCTGGTCAACGCGGACGTCACCCTCCAGGTCGTACGACAGGGCCGGCTCGTGGCGGCCGGCAAGGGCTTCACCGACGTGACGAGAACCCTGGCGAACGCCCAGCTGGACTAGTGCCGCGGCAGGGCCGGGCTCGCGGACGCGGCCCGGCCCGCCGGGTCACAGCTGGGTCGGCGTGCGCTGGGTCAGGCCGTACGACTTCGCGATCGCGTTCCACAGCTGGGACGCCCTGGCCTTCTGGGTGCTGGCCGTGCCGCTCGCCTGGTTGCCGGCCACGGTCTGGCCGGTGGTGCGGGCCTGGCCCTTCTTGCAGCCCTTGCGGCCGGCGGTCTGGTCGGCCCAGGCCGCGTAGTGCTCGTCGGCCGACGCGGACGCCTGCCACGCCTTGGTGAGAGCGGTGGTCAGCTCGGCGTGGCCGGGGAGCTTGTCGACCTTGAGCCCGGACAGACGGGTGACGAGTTCACCGCGCTGCGCGGCCGCGCCCCGCAGGTCCTTGGCCGCTTGGCCCAGGTTGTCGCAGTTCTTCACGTCGGCCACCGCGCTGATCACCGAGGCCCGGCTCGCCCCGCTGTCGGCGAGCAGCTTGTCCAGGGCCGTGGCCTGCCGCTCGGCCGGATCGGCCGACGGCGAGGCGGACCCCCGCGTCGTGGGCGCCGTCGCGGACACGGCCTGGTCCTTGTCGTCGCTCCCGTTGTCGCCCCCGCCGCCGGAGAGCAGCGCTCCCGCGCCGATACCGAGCACGGCGATACCGATACCGACGGCGGCGATCAACGGCAGACGCGAGCCGCTCCGGCCGCCCCGGCCCCCCCGGCCGGCGTCGTCACCTTCGTCGTAGCCGCGGTGGCCGGCGCCCTGGCCGGGCGGGGTGTGGGCGGGCTGCGGGGAGTGGGCGGCGGGCGCGGGGCGCTGGGGCCCGGGCTGCGCGAAGCGCGGCAGCTGCTGGGTGGCTCCGGCCGGGCCGTCACCGCCCGGCCCGCTGCGGAAGAGGTTGTCGAACTCGGCGGGCGGCTGCCGGTCCTGCTCCCCGCCGTACGGCGGCGCGGCGTTCTGCCCGGGCACGGGCGGGATGAACTGGGTGGCCTGCGCGTCGGGGTGGGCGGCCGGCGGCAGCGGGCCCGCGCCCGGACCCGCCTGCCGGGCACGGCCCAGGTAGTGCGTCGACTCGGCGGCGGACTCCGCGGGTATCTCCGGCGGCAGCGCCCCGGGACCCACCGGCGGGATGTACTGGGTGGCCCCCTCGTCCGCGGGGACGGGCGGCAGGTACTGGGTGGCGCCCTCCGTCCCGGGGGCGGGGCCCGCCTGGACCGGCGGGAGGAACTGGGTGGCGCCCTCCGTCCCGGGGGCGGGGCCCGCCTGGACCGGCGGGAGGAACTGGGTGGCACCCTCCTCGGCGTAGCCACCCGCCGCGGGCGGCCCGTAGCCGCCGGCGGGTCCGTACGACGGAGGGGTGCGCGTCTCCTCCGCGGGCAGCGGCTGGGACGGTATGCCGCCGCCGGACGCCTCGGGGGCGCCCCACGGCGCCTGCTGCGCGGGCGGGCTGTCCCAGCCGCCCCGCCCCGGCTGCGGCGCCGGGGCCTGCTCCTGTCCGGGGCCCCAGGACGTGCCCCACGCCTGGCCGCCGTTCGGCGACACGGCCGGGGGCCGCTGCCCGCCCTGCGGCGCGGCGCCCTGATCGCCGTACGGACCGGTCTGCTGCCCGGCGTACGGACCACCCTGGTGCCCGCCCTGGTGCCCGCCCTGCGGCCCGCTCCGCCGCGCGGCCCCGCGGTCGCCGTAAGGATCGCCGCCCTGCTGAGCGGCCTCGTGACCCGCGTACGGGTCACCGTGAGCGCCCTGGCCGCCGTACTGACCGTCCTGGGCGCCGTACCGGCCGCTCTGGGCGCCGTACTGACCGTTCTGGCCGCCGTCGCCGTTCGGGCCGCCGTCGCCGGCCTGGCCGGCCTGGCCGGCCTGGCCGTCGCCGTCTCGTTGGCCCGCCCGGCGGCCGCCGTACGCGCCGCCCGGGTAACCGCCTGTCATGCCCGGCAGCAGGGGTTCCCCGCCGTCGGAGGGCAGCACGATGCCTTCGCGCGCGGGGCGCGCCGAGGGCTCCTCGCCCTGTCCACTCTGCGTCACCGGGACTCCTACTGATGGGGGACCTTCGGAATCGTCGGCTCACGCTACCGGGTCCCCGGAGCCCGGTGCCACGCAGCTCAGGACGGGACCTCCTTCCCTGTGACGGCGGTAACAGAACCGGTCCGCGGACCGCTGTACATGTCCCCCCGTGCGCGTCAACCCGCCGTTCCCCGCACGTTCATGTGTCCGCGGCCTCCCTCACGCCGCCGCCTGCAGCTCCAGGCGCGCCCCGAACTCCCTGACCACCGGCTCCTCCCGGTACGGCTCCAGTCGCGTCTGGAGGTCCTCCAGGTACTCCGCGCCCCGGTTGGAGCGGAGCGATTCCAGCAACTCGACCGCCTTCATACCGGTGTTGCAGGCCTGTTCCACCTCACGCTGCTGCACCTGCGCGGTGGCGAGGAGCACGTATCCGATGGCTCGCCGGCGCGCCCGGGTCTCGGGATGCCCGTCCAGGGACTCCTGCGCGCACCGCGCCGCCGCGTCGGCCTGCCCCAGGTCACGGTGACAGTGCGCCAACTCGTCGGCGAGGTAGGCCTCGTCGAAGTGCGTGATCCACGGCGCGTCGTCCCCGGAGGCGGCGTCCGCCGACTCCAGCGCGCCGATCGCCCGCCCGGACGCCGCCTGGGCGGCCCGCGCGTCGCCCAGCAGGGCGTGCCCACGCGCCTCCGCCGCGTGGAACATCGCCTCGGCGCGCGGGGTCACCCGCCCACGCGCCCCCTCCTGCGCCGCCCGCGCCAACTGGGCGATCTCACGCGGGTTCCCGAGCTGCGCGGCGAGGTGGCTCATGGACGCGGCGAGCACATAGCCGCCGTAGCCGCGGTCACCCGCCGCCTGCGCGAGACGCAGCGCCTGGATGTAGTAGCGCTGGGCGAGGCCCGGTTGGCCGGTGTCCACGGCCATGTAGCCCGCCAGTTCGGTCAGTCGGGCCACCGCCGCGAACAGGTCGCGCCCCACGGCTTCCCGGTAGGAGCCGGCCAGCAGCCCGGACACGACGCTGTTGAGGTAGTGCACGACGACCGGGCGCACGTGCCCGCTGCCGTACTGGTGGTCCAGGTCGGTGAGCGCCTGGGTCATCGCGCGTACGGCCGCCACGTCGGACTGCCCCACCCGCGGTCCCGCCGCCCGCGCGACCTGCGAGTCGGGCGAGGAGATCAGCCAGTCACGGCTCGGCTCGACCAGCGCGGACGCGGCGACGGAGGAACCGGACAGGAAGTCGCGGCGCCCGACATCGCTGCGCCACAGCTCACAGACCTGCTCGATGGCCCCCAGCACGGTCGGCGAGAACTGCAGACCGACGCCGGAGGCGAGGTTCTTGCCGTTGGCCATGCCGATCTCGTCGATCGTGACCGTCCGGCCCAGCTTGCGGCCGAGCGCCTCGGCGATGATCGCCGGGGCGCGCCCGCGCGGCTGCTGTCCCCGCAGCCAGCGGGCCACGGACGTCTTGTCGTAGCGCAGGTCGAGGCCGTGCTCGGCACCGCACATGTTGACCCGGCGGGCCAGCCCCGCGTTCGAGCAGCCGGCCTCCTGGATGAGCGCCTGCAGTCGTTCGTTCGGCTGCCGCGCGACGAGCGGCCTTGCGGCCATTGGCGTACCCCCTGTGGCTGCGGTGCCTGCCCACGCACCGAGTTGACATGTCTTTCGCGACCGCGAGCGTCACGCTGCACCGGTTCGTGCACCGCAAAGATCCGGCCGTGAAGATCAATGCCCCGCGGACATACCGAAAATGCGAGGCATGCGAGGATTGCCGGGGTAAAGACAAAAGCCCGACCCCCCACCTGGGTACCCAGCTCCCGTCGCGGATCCTCCCGCGCGCCCCCACCCGTGCATCCATGCGCCCCAGGCGCCGAATCGATGCTCCTCCCCCGCGCGCGCTACCCCCGTAACTCCAGGTGGACGCGGGAGTTGAGTGGAGCGTGGACGAGACGATCGCGGGCACCGAAGCCGCTCAGATTCCGAAGCAGCGCGGGGAATCGCTGCTGGAGACAGCCGTACGCTACGCCGAGGAACGCCACTGGGACGTCGTCCCCGGGACCTGGCTGGAAGCCGTGGACGGGGTGCAGTACTGCTCGTGTGGCGACGCCGCGTGCGCCGCCCCCGGCGCACATCCGGCGCGCGAGGACTGGGCGACGCAGGCGACGGGCAGCGCGACCGTGGCGCGCCGGATGTGGTCCACGCACCCCACCGCGTCGATCCTGCTGCCGACGGGCCGCACGTTCGACGCGATCTCCGTCACCGAGACGGCCGGATTCCTCGCCCTGGCCAGGATGGAGCGGATGGAGCTGACGCTCGGTCCGGTGACGCTGACGCCGGACCGCCGGATGCACTTCCTCGTCCTGCCGGGTGCCTCGGCGAAGATGCCGGAGCTGGTGCGCAGGCTCGGCTGGTCCCCCTCCCTGCTCGACCTGGTCGCGCTGGGCGAGGGTTCCTACGTCGCCGGGCCGCCGACGCGCTTCGGGTCACGGGGGGCCGTCCAGTGGGCGTGCCGGCCGACCCCCGCCAACCGGTGGCTGCCCGACGCGGAGGAGTTGGTCTCGCCGCTCGCCTACGCGTGCGGCCGGGACCGGTAGTCGTCCGCCGTCGCGCCTGCCGGGTGCGGACCGGTCGCGGACAGGTGGCGACTGCGGGGGCGCGGGCACGTCGTGGCCTGTCGCGCGGTTCCCCCCGCCCCCTTTGGCCGGGTGTTCCGCCGTAGGGTTCTCGCATGACCGAGGGACGAGTGGCGGACGCGGCGGCCGTGCGGGTTCGGGGGCTGTGGAAACGGTTCGGGCAGCAGGTCGCCGTGGCCGGGATCGATCTGGAGCTGCCCGCCGGGAAGTTCATCGGGCTGGTGGGTCCCAACGGTGCCGGGAAGACCACCACCCTGTCGATGGTGACCGGGCTGCTGCGGCCCGACCAGGGGAGCGTCGAGGTCGTCGGGCACGACGTCTGGCGCGACCCGGTCGCGGTCAAGGCGCGGATCGGGGTGCTGCCGGAGGGACTGCGGCTCTTCGAGCGGCTGTCGGGACGCGAACTGCTCGGCTACTCCGGCCGGTTGCGCGGCCTGCCCGGTGCCGAGGTCGACAGGCGCGCCACCCAGCTCCTCGACGTCCTCGACCTGGCCGGAGCCCAGCACAAGCTGGTCGTCGACTACTCCACGGGCATGCGCAAGAAGATCGGTCTCGCGGCCGCGCTCCTCCACAATCCCGAGGTCCTCTTCCTCGACGAGCCGTTCGAGGGCGTCGACCCGGTGTCCGCGCAGACCATCCGGGGGGTGCTGGAGCGGTACACGTCCTCCGGCGCCACCGTCGTCTTCTCCTCCCACGTGATGGAGCTCGTCGAGTCGCTGTGCGACTGGGTGGCCGTCATGGCGGCGGGCCGCATCCGCGCCCACGGCACCCTCGCCGAGGTGCGCGGAGAGGCGCCCTCCCTCCAGCAGGCGTTCCTGGAACTCGTCGGGGCGAACGGCCGCGCCACCGGCTCCGACCTCGACTGGCTGGGCGGCGGGGCGCGATGAGCTCCGACGTCACCCCCGTCGTCGTACGGCTGAAGCTGTCGCTGCTGCGCAACGGGCTCAGGCGGTCCGGGGGGCGGCGGGCCGCGTACATCGCGTCGGCCGCCGTCACCCTGCTGTTCGCCGCGCTGCAACTGCTCGGTCTGATCGCGTTGCGCGGACACGCGCACGCGGAGTCCGTGGTGGTACTGCTGGTCGCGGTGCTGGCGCTGGGCTGGGCGGTGATGCCGCTGTTCTTCCCCAGCGGCGACGAGACCCTCGACCCCACCCGTCTGGTGATGCTGCCGCTGCGGCCCCGGCCGCTGGTGCGAGCCCTGCTGGTGGCCTCGCTGGTCGGCATCGGGCCGCTGTTCACGCTGTGCCTGCTGGCGGGTTCCGTGGTGGCACTCGCGCACGGCGGTGCCGCCTGGGTCGTCGGCGTCGTCGGTGTGGTGCTCGCGCTGCTGGTGTGCGTGGCCCTCGCGCGGGCCGTGGCCGCCGCCAACGTACGGCTGCTGACCAGCCGCAAGGGCCGGGATCTCGCGGTGCTGAGCGGACTGGTCGTGGCCATCGGGGCGCAGCTGGTCAACTTCGGGGCGCAGCGGCTGGGCACCTCCGGCCTCGCGCAGCTCGACCCGGCGGCCGAGGTGCTGCGCTGGGTGCCGCCCGCGTCGGCGATCGGCGCCGTGCGCGCGGCGAGCGAGGGGTCCTACGGCGTCGCGGTCGCGCAGCTCGCGCTGAACGCGGCGGCGCTGGCGGCGCTCCTCGCGGTGTGGTCGCGGCATCTGACCCGGTTGATGACCGCACCCGACGGGTCCACCCTCCAGGCCGCCGACTCCCCGGCGCGGGAGCGGACCCCGGGCGGTCTCGCCCGGCTGCTGCCCGCCGGGCGCACCGGCACCGTCATGGAACGCAGCCTGCGCTACGTCTGGCGCGACCCCAGGACCAAGGCGGCCTGGGTGACGTCCCTGGCCATCGGCCTCATCGTGCCGGTGGTCAACGCGGCGCAGGGCACCGGCTCGGTCTACTTCGCCTGCTTCGCCGCCGGGCTGCTCGGCATCCAGATGTACAACCAGTTCGGGCAGGACACCTCCGCCTTCTGGATGGTCGCGCTGACCATCTCCTCCGCCCGCGACGCGTACGTCGAGCTGCGCGGCCGGGCACTGGCACTGCTCCTGGTGACCCTCCCCTACGCCACGCTGGTCACCGTGGTGACGACGGCACTGCTCGACGACTGGCGGCAGCTGCCGGAGGCGCTCGGCGTGTCCTTCGCGCTGCTCGGCGCGATGCTGGCGACCGGCGCGTGGACCTCGGCCCGCTTCCCCTACTCGATCCCGCAGGAGGGCTACAAGAACGTCGCTCCCGGGCAGGCCGGGCTGGCCTGGGTCTCGATCCTCGGCGGCATGATCGCGTCCGCCCTGCTGTGCGCCCCCGTCATCGCGGCGGCGATCTGGCTGAACGTGAGCGAGGGCGCCGGCACCTGGAGCTGGCTGCTGCTGCCGGCGGGTGCCGGCTACGGCGCGGCGATCACGCTGCTGGGTCTGCGGCTGGCCGCGCCGCGCACGGCACGCCGGCTGCCGGAGATCCTGACGGCCGTCAGCAAGGGCTGACCGCGCCCCCGCGGCGGCCCCAGCCGCCGGGTCCGTCCTTCCCGCGCCGCCCTGTCGCCCGGCCCGGCGGGTTCACGGCGCGGTGAGCACACCGTCGAGGAACGGCTCGATGGCCGCCCGCCACGCCTCGGGCTGGTCGTAGTGGATGAGGTGGCCGGCGTCCGCGACCTCGGCGTACTCCCCGCGGGGCAGGACGCGGACCATCTCCTGGGCCTCGGCCCGGCCCAGTTCCCCGTCGAGGCCGCGCACGACCAGCGTGGGGCAGCGCACCTGGGCGAGCTCCTCCCAGTGCGCGTCGTACACCCAGGTCTCGCGGGACTCCAGCATCTGCCGCGGCTCGAAGACCGGACGCCAGCCGTCCGGGGACTCCTGCATCACCTCGGCGTAGAACGCGCCGCGCGACGGGTTCGGGCGCTCCACCCACGGGTCGTCCTCGCCGAACCACTTGCGTACGTCGGCGAGCGTCGCGAAGGGCATCGGCCAGGCCCTGAACCAGTCCTCCCACTCACGCTGCGAGGCGGCGCCAAGCGCGGAGGCCCGCATGTCGCAGATGACCACACCGCGGACCAGGTCGGGGCGTCTGGCGGCGAGCTGCCAGGCGGTCAGGGCGCCCATGGCGTGGCCGATCAGGACGGCGGGGCCGAGACCGAGCTGCTCGACGGCGGCCTCGGCGTCGTCGACGTACGCCTCACGCGTGTAGGACGAGTGCGGGGGTTTGTCGCTCTGGCCGTGTCCGCGCTGGTCGAGGGCGACGGCGCGGTGCCGCTCGGAGAGCCAGCGGGCGGTGGAGGCCCAGTGGGAGGCGCGGCCCATCAGGCCGTGCAGTAACAGCACGCCCGGGGTGTGCGCGGGCTCGCCTGCCAGGGTGCGAGGGGGCGGTGCGGCCCCGCCGGCCGGCGGCGACCCGTCCGGCGGCGCGCCCTGGCTCGGTACGAGGCGCGCCGGATCGGCCTTGGGAGGGTCGCCGAACTCCCAGGCCGCGAGACGTACGCCGCCCGCCCCGGTCACGTCGATGCGTCGCGCCATGGTCCTGGCACCCCCCTAGCTTCGCGTACCGCTGTCCTGCCGGTGTTCCGTGCACATCCTTGTAGCGCACGTCCCGCGTGACCCGTCACCCCGCAGGCTATCGAATGGGTATTCGAAAATGCTCTTTCTGCGAGCAACACCCCTCGTTCGAGTGACCCCTCTCAAGGAATGATCGCCGCCACCGAGGGGAGATCTTCAGCGGGAGGCGGACCACTCGGGGAAAGCGGTCCGAGGGGAATGACCCTGAGAGCTCGGGGCTCCGGGTCAGCACAGGGGAGGACAGGCCCCGGCGCCACACGGCGCCGGGGCCCTCTGTTCGTCTGCGGCGCATCCTCCCGCCCCTCTCCCCGGTCCGGCGACCACACCGCCGGGCCACGGCCCAGAGCCCCTCCAGTCATATGCCTCACGCGACAGCCTCGCACGCGAAGCCTTCGAGCGCTGCGCTTCGGACCCGCCAATCCCAGATTCGATGGCACCGGCGCCACGCCACAACTACCCCGCCCACAACGCCAGTTGACCACCCGTGAGGGCACCTCCGGCCACTCCCGCCGAGCTCAGCGCTTGGCCACGAAGACGTGCGAGGCGATGTCCGACACCAGCTCGGCGGCCTCGCCACCGCTGCCCACCAGGACCCCGCCCGCCGACTCCGTCACACTGACCACCGAACCGGGCTGCACACCCGCCCGGCGCAGCGTGTACATCAGCTGCGCGTCCGTCTGGATGGGCTCGCCGATACGGCGCACGACCACCGTCTTCCCGTCGACACCCGGGTCGAGGTCGGCCAGCGACACCATGCCCTCGTCCAGGAACGGGTCCGCGCCGTCCTTCTCGCCCAGCTCCTCCAGACCCGGGATGGGATTGCCGTACGGCGACTCGGTCGGGTGCCTCAGCAGCTCCAGCACGCGCCGCTCCACCGCCTCGCTCATCACGTGCTCCCAGCGACACGCCTCGGCGTGCACCTGCTCCCACTCCAGGCCGATCACGTCGACCAGCAGACACTCCGCGAGCCGGTGCTTGCGCATCACACGGGTCGCCAGCCGCCGGCCCTCGTCCGTGAGCTCCAGGTGGCGGTCGCTCGCGACGGACACCAGGCCGTCCCGCTCCATCCGCGCCACCGTCTGGCTGACCGTCGGTCCGCTCTGGTCGAGCCGCTCGGCGATCCGGGCGCGCATGGGGACCACACCTTCCTCCTCCAGCTCGAGGATGGTGCGGAGATACATCTCCGTGGTGTCGATCAGTCCGGACATACGTGCCCCTCGATTAGCTCTGCCGGAAGCGCGACGGCTCCGCGGCGCGTGCGCTGGCCCTGGACCCAATTCTGACGCATAGCACTGACAACCGTGCCGCGCCGGGGAAACCGGGCGCTCACGCGGGCGTTCACGTCCCGGTCCACCCATCCGGACGACCCGGCGACCAGCGCTCCCCCGCCGCCGTATTGACACCACGCTGGTCCGGACCGCACGGTGATCCACCGTGATTCGCGGCACAGACCCCCGACGCTCGGAAGGGCCCCGTATGAGCGACCGCACGCTGGCCGGCCAGTTCTTCGACGCGGCGATCGGCCTGCTGCAGCGGGTCCGCGACGAGGAGGCCGACAGCATCGACGCCGCCGGCGTCCTGCTCGCCGACACCGTCGCCGCCGGTGGCCGCCTCTTCGCCTTCGGCGCCGGCCACTCCTCGCTCGCCGCGCAGGACGTGGTCTACCGGGCCGGCGGACTGGCCCTGATGAACCTGCTCGTCGTCCCCGGCGTCGTCGGCGTCGACGTCATGCCGGCCACGCTCGGCTCGGCACTGGAGCGGGTCGACGGCCTCGCGAGCGCCGTCCTGGAGTCCTCACCGCTGCGCGCGGGCGACGCCCTCGTGATCATCTCCCTCTCCGGCCGCAACGCGCTCCCCGTGGAGATGGCCGTCAGCGCCCGCGCGCTGGGCGTGAAGGTGATCGGCGTGACCTCGGTGGCGTACGCGACGCAGACCCGCTCACGGCACGTCTCCGGCACCTACCTCAGGGACCACTGCGACATCGTCCTCGACTCGAAGATCGCGATCGGCGACGCGGAACTCACGGTCGACACCGTCCCGGCCCCCTTCGCCCCCGCCTCCACCGTCGTCACCTCGGCCCTCCTCCAGGCGGTCATGGCCACGGCGGCCGGCTCCCTCGCCGACCGCGGTATCGACCCCCCGCTGCTGCGCTCCGGCAACGTGGACGGCGGCCACGAGTGGAACAGCCGCGTCATGGAGGAGTACGGCGACCGGATCTTCTACCGGCACTGACCGGGGCGGGAGGGGCCGGGGGGTGCCTGTCCCGGACGCGGGAGGGGTCGGGGTGCGTGGCCCCGGGGCGGGAGGGAGCCGTAGGGGGTTGCCCGACCGGGCCGCTCGCGAGCCGGAGGGTGCCGACCAGAGCGCTCGGGAAGCCGGAGAGGGTGCCCGACCGGGGCGGGTGCCCGACCGGAGAGGGTGCCCGACCGGAGAGGGTGCCCGACCGGAGAGGGTGCCCGACCGGGGCGGGAGGGGCCGGGGGTGCCTCGCCCCGGGGCGCTCACGAGCCGGAGGGTGCCGACCGGGGCGCTCGGGAAGCCGGAGAGGGTGCCCGACCGGCACCGATCGGTTCCGGGAGGACGCCCCTACCGCTCCTCCGCCACGCCCGACAGATCCAGCGCCGCCGCGATGCGCGCCGCCACGTCCTCCGCGTAGGTCGCGTCGGCGCGCTCGAACTGGGGCCGGCCCCCGCCGCGCAGGAACGTCACCACGCCCAGCGTCCGCCCCCGGCTGCGCAGCACCGCGCACAGGGCGTGCACCGCGTCGCCGGGCCACTGCCGACTGAGCGCCCACTCGCGCGACTGGTCGGCCGGCACCGACCCCCTGCTCGCCCGCACGGACCCCGCCCGCTCCACGCACTGCAGCGCCGGATGCCCCTGCCCGTACCGCACGGGCAGCCCGGCCTGTCCGGTGAGCAGGCTCGGACCCGGCGCCCCGGAGGGCGTGGCCGCGACCCGCACCAGCCGGACCGGCGCGGCCGTCTCCGCCTCGGAGAGCGCGCCGCCCGCCACCCGGTCGATCAGGGCGTGGTCGGCGAAACCGGCGAGGGCGAAGTCCAGGTGGACCGTGGCCGCCTCACGCGGGTCCTCGCACTCGGCGGCCGCCCGCGCGGCCCGGTGCAGCTGGTTGGTCCTGAACCGCAGCAGCGCGGCCTCCTGCTCGCCCTGCTTGTGCTCGGTCACGTCCTGGAAGAGCCAGCCCACACCGAGCGGTACGGGCTCCTCGGCGAGCGGCGAGGCCAGCCGCAGGAAGCCGCTGCGCCAGCAGCGCCGCTGCTCGCCCTCCGGGGTGCGCACCCCCACCCACAGCTCGGCGGGCGCGGGCGGCGCGCCCTCCGCGAGGACGTGCGTGAGCGCGCCCTCCAGTTCCTCCACGCCCTGGGCGAGCAGTTCCCCGAGCGGCCGCCCGAGCACCGCGGTGCGCCCGGTGCCGAGGGCGCGGGCCGCGTACGCGTTGACGACGGCGGGCCGCAGGTCGACGTCGACCAGCACGACCCCCCAGCTCGCGTCCTCCAGGAGCGCCTCGCTCAGCGCGATGGACCGCTCCAGGTCGATCTGGGCGTGCACCTCGCTGAAGGCGCAGTAGACGCCGGCCGGTTTCCCGTCGGGTCCGTGCACGGTGGCGGACTGGGTGCGCACCAGGACGCGTCCCCCGTCCTTGGTCAGCAGGGCGAACTCGTGCACCTGCCGTCCGGGCGCGTGCATGGCGGACATCAGCCGCCCCTGGACCTCCTCGGCGTCCGCGGGGCGGACGGCCCACCCGGCGAACCCCTGCCGTCCGACGGCCTCGGCCGCGGTCCAGCCGAGGATGCGTTCGGCCTCCCGGTTCCAGTGGGTGACCACACCGTCGGCGTCGAAGGCGCACAGGGCCGCGTCCATGCCGTCGAGCAGGGCGGCAAGAAGATCCGAACCACCGGGTCCCTCAGGACCTTCGCGTCCGGGTTCGTCCGGACCGAGCTCGTCGGTGGTCCCACTACGCCGGGAAGCACTCACCTGGACCCCCTGCCAAGCTGCGTCCGCACGTACGGCGCGTCGGTTCGCTCACTTGCAATCATCTAACTGGAACGTGACGCAGCACACATCGAGTTCCCGCAAGATTGAGGGAATCGTTGTGTGCCGTGAACGCGAAGCCTGTCACGAGCGGGCTCCGCCCCAGGTCACGGCCGCCACCTGTCCCGCATCCAGGCGCATGTCGAGCCACTCGGCGGTCTCACCGTCCAGCACATACCGGTCGGTCTCCACGAATCCGCGTGCCCGCCCGAACCGCAGCCCGTCCTCGTTGGCTGCCAGCACGCAGGTCTCGATCACCCGGGCGCCCAGCTCGCGCGCGTGGGCGAGTCCCCGGTCGTAGAGCGCCGTCCCGAAGCCCCGCCGCCGGAACCCGGGCAGCACGCGCGCGATGACGGTGGCCACCGCGTCCTCGCCGACCGGCGGCCGGACGGTCGAGCAGCCCACCAGCACGTCCCCGAGGTAGGCGTTGTCCAGCCGGTTGCGCCCACCGCGCTCGCGCACCTCCTCGAACTCCAGGGCGGCAGGCGGCACGACGGCGTTGTGCACCTGCCGCCACTCCTCAAGCATGACGTCGCCGACGACCGGCTCTATTCGAAGATCAGACACCGCAGCAGAAAACCCCACCGCGGACCGGCGGTCAACATCTCCGGAAAACCGGTTGATCGGTGCTCGATCGGTTCTTAGGGTGGCTCCAACGCTGAAAGGAGGTGATCGGGTACATGAGTGAAACCCGGACGCGTGAGGTGGCTGCGGGCTAGCGGTCCGTCATCCATCCACTGCGGTGCCGGACCAGCGTGCGCGCGTCGTACGCAGCCGGCCTAATCCAACGCAGTCACCCGACCCGCGAGCTCGCCGGTGAGTCCGGCCGGCGCCCCCGCCCCAGGCGGAGGACCCGAGCTCGCGGGTCGCCTGCTTTCCCCGGATCAGTGGGAGATGTCCGCGTATCCCTCGATCTCCCGCGGGCCGCGTGACCCGGGCCCCACGTAGCGGGCGGACGGGCGGACCAGGCGGCCCGTGCGCTTCTGCTCCAGGATGTGGGCCGACCAGCCGGCCGTGCGCGCGCAGCTGAACATCGACGTGAACATGTGCGCCGGCACCTCGGCGAAGTCCAGCATGATCGCGGCCCAGAACTCCACGTTGGTCGCCAGGACCCGGTCCGGGCGGCGGTTGTGGAGTTCCTCCAGTGCGGCCTTCTCCAGCGCCTCGGCGATCTCGAAGCGGGGCGCGCCCAGTTCGCGGGCCGTGCGGCGCAGGACCCGGGCGCGCGGGTCCTCGGCGCGGTAGACGCGGTGGCCGAAGCCCATGAGGCGCTCGCCGCGGTCCAGGGCCTGCCGGACGTACGCCTCGGCGTCCCCCGTCCGTTCGATCTCCTCGATCATGCCGAGGACGCGGGAGGGGGCGCCGCCGTGCAGCGGCCCGGACATGGCGCCGACGGCGCCGGACAGGGCGGCCGCGACGTCCGCGCCGGTGGAGGCGATCACCCGGGCGGTGAAGGTGGAGGCGTTCATGCCGTGCTCGGCGGCGGACGTCCAGTAGGCGTCGACGGCGGCCACGTGCTTGGGGTCGGGCTCGCCGCGCCAGCGGATCATGAAGCGTTCGACGACGGACTGCGCCTTGTCGATCTCTCGCTGGGGCACCATCGGCAGGCCCTGGCCGCGGGCGGACTGGGCGACGTAGGACAGGGCCATGACGGCGGCGCGGGCCAGGTCGTCGCGGGCCTGTCCGGCGTCGATGTCGAGGAGGGGTTTGAGGCCCCACACGGGCGCGAGCATGGCGAGTGCCGACTGGACGTCCACCCGGATGTCACCGGAGTGCACGGGGATGGGGAACGGTTCGGCGGGCGGCAGGCCGGGGTTGAAGGCGCCGTCGACGAGCAGCCCCCAGACGTTGCCGAAGGAGACGTGGCCGACCAGGTCCTCGATGTCGACGCCCCGGTATCGCAGGGCGCCGCCTTCCTTGTCCGGTTCGGCGATCTCCGTTTCGAACGCGACGACTCCTTCGAGTCCGGGTACGAAGTCGGACATCGGGCGGCTCCTCACGGTAGGTGCGGCAGTCGGTGCCGCGGCTGCTCGGGGTGGGACCGATGGCGTGCTGGACGCGGCGGACGGCGTGGGCGCTCGGTGGTTCCGCGGCCGTGTTCCGAACCCCTGATGTTCGTGGACGCGCGGTCCTGAGCGGTCACCCGGGTGATGCCCGGTGCGCCCGGGGGTCACCCACCGGGATGGCACCAGCACCATATCTCCGGGTGCCACCTTTGGGGAGTGGTCGCGGCACTGAGTGCCATCCGCGGGCCGTGGGGTGCCGACGCCACGGCGGTCGTGCGTACGGCAGGATGACCGGGTGACCGAACCGGACGCCGTCTCCCTCGATCCCGCCTCGATGCGCAAGCAGTACCGGGCCGAGGGCCTCGCCGAGGCCGACCTGGCCGCTTCTCCCGTGCAGCAGTTCGCGCGCTGGTTCCAGCAGGCCGCGACGGAGGGGCAGCTCTTCGAGCCCAACGCCATGATCGTCTCGACGGCGGACGCGGAGGGCAGGCCCGGCTCGCGCACGGTGCTGCTGAAGCAGTTCGACGAGCGGGGCTTCGTCTTCTACACCAACTACGACTCCCGCAAGGCCCGCGACCTCGCCGCGAACCCGCACGTCTCGCTGCTGTTCCCGTGGCACCCGGTGGCCCGGCAGGTGATCGTCACGGGGGTGGCCCGCCGGACCGGGCGGGACGAGACGGCGGCGTACTTCCGCTCCCGTCCGCACGGCTCGCAGCTGGGCGCCTGGGCCAGCGCCCAGTCCTCGGTCGTCGCCGACCGCGCCGCTCTGGACGCCTCCTACGCGGAGCTGGCCGCGCGCTATCCGGAGGGCGAGCAGGTCCCGGTGCCCCCGCACTGGGGCGGGTTCCGGGTGGCGCCGCGGGCGGTGGAGTTCTGGCAGGGCCGCGAGAACCGGCTGCACGACCGGCTGCGGTACGTCGCGGAGGCGGACGGCGGCTGGCGGGTGGAGCGGCTCTGCCCCTGAGGGCAGGCCCCCCGGCTCGGTCCCGGAGGGCCGGCTCGGTCCCGGAGCCCCGGCTCGGTCCTTGAGGGCCGGCTCGGTCCCGGAGGGTGCCGGGACCGCTCAGTGCAGTACCTCGTCCATCAGTGCAGTACCTCGTCCAGCAGGGCGCCCCACTGGGCCACGACCCGCTCCCGCCGGCCCGCGTCGTCGGTGAGGAGGTTGGCGAGGCCGAGGCCGCGGGCCATGTCCAGGAGGCCCTGGACGGTTTCGCGCGTGCCGGGGCGGGTCTCGTCGGCGCCGAGGAGGTCGACGGCGATGCGGTGGGTCTCGCGGCCGACGCGCGCCTCCAGCTCGGTGACCCTGGAGCGCAGCTGTTCCTCGTAGGAGGCGGCGACCCACAGGTGCAGGGCGGCGCGGAAGAGCGGCCCGGTGTAGAGGTCGACGAGGGCGCTGACGACAGCGCGCCGGTCGTCGCCGGCGCCCTCGGGGAAGAGGGCGCGCAGGGCGGTGGAGCGTTCCTCCGCGACGTACTCGACGGCGGCGGTGAAGAGGTCCTCGCGGGTCGGGAAGTGGTGCTGGGCGGCGCCGCGGGACACGCCGGCGCGTTCGGCGACGACGGAGACGGTGGAGCCCGCCCAGCCGTGTTCGGCGAGGCAGGCCACGGCGGCTTCCAGGAGCCTGCGGCGGGTGGCGCGGCTGCGGTCCTGCTTGGGGGCGCGGTCGCGTTCGGCTGTGCTCACACCACCCATGGGGGGTCCCGTCGTTCGAGGAAGGCCGTCATGCCCGCGCGGGCGTCGGCGGAGGCGAACAGCCGGGCGGACAGGCCGGCCAGCGCGTCCGCGTCCCGGGCGAAGCCTTCCAGCACCTTAGCGGTGAGCAGTGCCTTCGTCTCGGCCAGGGCCTGGGGCGCGGACCGGCGCAGGCCGTCCAGGACGGGTTCCAGTACGGCGTCGACGTCGTCGCCGGCGAGGGTGAGCAGGCCGACGCGGGCCGCCTCGGCGGCGTCGAAGCGTTCGCCGGTGAGGTAGTAGCGGGCGAGTGCGCGCGGGTCGGTGCGGGGCAGGAGGGGCAGGGAGATCACGGCGGGGGCGACTCCGATGCGGACCTCGGTGAAGGCGAAGCTTGCCGCCGTGGAGGCGGCGGCGATGTCGCAGGCGCCCAGCAGGCCGAGGCCGCCCGCGCGGACGTGTCCGGTGACCCGGGCGACGACCGGTTTGGGCAGCTCGACGATCTGCCGGAGGAGGCCGGTCAGGGCGTCCGCGGGCGGCGGATCGCGCAGGTCGGCACCGGCGCAGAAGGTGTTGCCGGTGTGGGTGAGGACGATCGCGCGTACGGCGCTGTCCTCGGCGGCGTCGGCCAGCGCGTCGGCGAGTTCGGCGACGAGGGCGGCCGAGAGGGCGTTGCGGTTGGCCGGCGAGTCGAGGCTGAGGGTCTCGACGGCTCGCGCGTGGGTGCGTCCGATCGACGTCATGAGCTCTCCCCGGGTTCCCTGAGCTGCCGGCGCAGGATCTTGCCGGAGGCGGCGCGTGGCACGCCGGCGACGAAGGTGACCTGCCGGACGCGTTTGTAGGGGGCGACGCGTTCGGCGACGTACATCATGACCTCTCCCTCGGAGAGGGCGGCGGCGGGCTGGCGGACGACGTAGGCGTGCGGGACCTCGTTGCCCTGGTCGTTGTAGGTGCCGACGACGGCGGCGTCGGCTATGCCGGGGTGGGTGAGCAGGAGGGCCTCGAGTTCGGCGGGGGCGACCTGGAAGCCCTTGTACTTGATGAGTTCCTTGACGCGGTCCACGACGAACAGCCAGCCTCCGGCGTCGACGTGGCCGACGTCGCCGGTGTGCAGCCAGCCGTCGGGGTCGATCATCGCGGCGGTGGCGTCGGGCCGGCCGAGGTAGCCCTTCATGACCTGGGGGCCGCGGATGAGGATCTCGCCGGGTTCGCCGGTGCCGAGGTCCTTGCCGGGGTCGTCGAGGGAGACGATGCGCATCTCGGTGCCGGCGATGAGTTTGCCGACCGTGCCGGGGGGCGCGTGGTGCATGGCGTCGAGGGGGACGACGTGGGTGCCGGGCGACAGTTCCGTCATGCCGTACGCCTGGCCGACGGGTGGCAGGCCGAGCCGCCGGGAACAGGCGGCGGCGAGTCCGGCGTCCAGGGGGGCGGCGGCGCTGACGACGTACTTCAGTGAGGACAGGTCGTACTGGGCGACGGCCGGGTGCTTGGCCAGGGCGAGGACGATCGGCGGGGCGACGTACAGGCCGGTGATGCGGTGGTTCTGGATGGCGGCGAGGAACGTCTCCAGTTCGAAGCGCGGCAGGACGACGACCGTGGCGCCCAGGCGCAGGGGCGCGTTCATCAGGGCGGTGAGGCCGTAGATGTGGAAGAAGGGCAGGACGGCGAGGATGCGGTCGCCGGGGCCGGCGGACATGGCCTGTTCGAGCTGGGCGAGGTTGGTGGCGATCTGCCGGTGGGTGAGCATGACGCCCTTGGCGGTGCCGGTGGTGCCCGAGGAGTACGGGAGGACGGCGACGTCCCCGGCGGGGTCGACGGCGACCTGTGGTTCGGGGGCCGTCGAGGCCAGCATGTCGATGAGCGAGCGGTGTCCGGGGGCGCTGTCGCAGACGAAGATCTCCTGGACGCCGCCGGCGAGTTCGGCGGCCCGGCGCGCGGTCTCCAGGAGCGGGGAGACGGTGACGATCCAGCGGGCCGCGGAGTCGCGGAGCTGTTTGGCGAACTCCTCCGCCGTGGCGAGCGGATGCACGGTGGTGACCGAGGCGCCGGCGCGGGTGGCGGCGTAGAACGCGGTGGGGAAGGCGACCGTGTTGGGGCTGTGCAGGGCGAGGACGTCCCCCTTGCGGACGCCCGCCTCGGCGAGTGCCGCCGCGATCCGCCGGTGGAAGCGGTCGAGTTGGTCGTAGGTGAGGGTGGTTCCGTCGGTGCCGTCGATCAGCGCCGGCGCGTCACCGAACTCGGCGGCCCGGCCGAGTACCGCTTCGTGGATGGGCAGGTCGACGGGGGTGACGTCTGCGTACTCGCTGCGGAACACGGTTCCTCCTGGCGCGACTGGCACGGCGGTGTGCTGATCAGTACGACTTGGGCAGGCCCAGGGTCTGGTGGGAGACGTAGTTGAGAATCATCTCCCGGCTCACCGGTGCGATACGAGCCACTCGGGAGGCCGTTATCAGGGAGGCGAGTCCGTACTCGCGGGTGAGTCCGTTTCCGCCGAGGGTGTGCACGGACTGGTCGACGGCCTTCACGCAGGCTTCTCCGGCGGCGTACTTGGCCATGTTGGCGGCCTCGCCGGCGCCCGCGTCGTCGCCGGCGTCGTAGAGGTGGGCGGCCTTCCGCGTCATCAGGCGGGCGAGTTCGAGGTCGATGTGGGCCTGGGCGAGCGGGTGGGCGATGGCCTGGTGGGAGCCGATGGGGGCGTTCCAGACGGTGCGTTCGCGGGCGTAGCGGACGGCGCGGGTCAGCGCGTAGCGTCCCATGCCGATCGCGAACGCGGCGGTCATGACGCGTTCGGGGTTGAGGCCGGCGAAGAGCTGCAGGAGGCCGGCGTCCTCGTCGCCGACGAGCGCGCCGGCGGGCAGCCGTACGTCGTCGAGGGTCAGCTCGAACTGCTTCTCGGCGCCGTGCAGTTCCATGTCGATGGGGCGCCTGACGAACCCGTCGGCGTCGCGCGGGACGATGAACAGGCAGGGCTTGAGGCGGCCGGTGCGGGCGTCCTCGGTGCGGCCGACTATCAGGGTGGCGTCGGCGATGTCGACGCCGGAGATGTACACCTTGCGGCCGGTGAGCAGCCACTCCCCGCTGTCCGGGTCGCGGCGGGCGGTGGTGGTGATGCGGTGGCTGTTGGAGCCCGCGTCGGGTTCGGTGATGCCGAAGGCCATGGTGCGGGTGCCGTCGGCGAGGCCCGGCAGCCAGGCGCGCTTCTGCTCCTCGGTGCCGAAGCGGGCGATGACGGTGCCGCAGATGGCGGGTGAGACGACGAGCATCAGCAGGGGGCAGCCGGCCGCGCCGAGTTCCTCCAGGACGATGGACAGTTCGGCGATGCCGCCGCCGCCACCGCCGTACTCCTCGGGGAGGTTGACGCCGAGGTAGCCCAGCTTGGCCGCCTCCGACCAGAGTTCGTCGGGGTGGCGGCCGTCGGCGATGACCTTGGCCATGTACGCGCGGCCGTAGCGGTTGCCGAGGGCGGACACGGCGGAGCGCAGGGCCTTGTGCTCTTCGGGTTCTACGAGGGTGGTCATGGGGCTCCTCGGGGGGAGGGTCGGGAAGTCCGGGACATGCGGGTATCGGTGTGGCCGGTCGCGCGAGTTCCCGCGTCCCCGGTGCCGCGGCAGGCAACGTTCGCCGGTCGCGGCACTAGGTGGCCTGTACGACGGCCAGCAGCATGCCGACCTCGACCTGTTGGCCGGGTACGGCGTGCAGGGCGCTCAGGGTGCCGGTGGCCGGGGCGGTGATCCGGTGTTCCATCTTCATCGCCTCCAGCCAGATCAGGGGGTCCCCGGCCTGTACGGCGGCTCCCGCGGTCAGTCCTTCGGCGATCCTGACGACCGTGCCGGGCATGGGGGCCAGCAGGGACCCGGGGGCGAGCTGGGCGGCCGGGTCGGGGAAGCGGGGCAGGGCGGTGAGGGCGGTGGCGTTGACGTACACCTGGTCGTCGCCGTACCGCGCGACCTCGAACCTGCGCTGTACGCCGTCCACTTCGAGGACGACGAGGCGGGCGTCGGCGTGCACGACCCGGGCCCCGTCGACGCTCGGGCCGGTGCGGGTGTGGCGGTAGCGGACCTCGTGTTCCTCGCCGGCCATGGCGTAGCGCCTGGTCTGCGGGGCGGACGGCAGGTTGCGCCAGCCGCCGAACCGGGAGCGGCCGTGGGCGTCGGCGAGCGCGGCGGCCGTCGGGGCGTACGGGTCGGGGACGGGAGTGGTCAGCTCCGCGAGGTGGCGGTCGTAGAAGCCGGTGTCCATGCGGGCGGTGGTGAACTCCTCGTGCCGCAGGGAGCGGACGAGGAGGTCGCGGTTGGTGGGCGGGCCGTGCACGGCGGCCCGTTCGAGGGCGGTCGCGAGCCGGCGGACGGCCTCCGCGCGTGTGGGTGCGTGGGCGACGGCCTTGGCGAGCATGGCGTCGTAGTGGACGCCGATGGTGTCGCCGCCGGTGTAGCCGGTGTCCAGGCGGACGTCCGGGACGGCGAGCCGGTGCAGGGTGCCGGTCTGCGGGGTCCACTCGTTCGCCGGGTCCTCGGCGTAGAGGCGGGCCTCGACGGCGTGGCCCCGCGCGCGCGGTGGTTCGCTCTCCAGGGCGTGGCCCTCGGCGACCCGGATCTGTGCGGCGACCAGGTCGATGCCGAACACGGCTTCCGTGACGGGGTGTTCGACCTGGAGGCGGGTGTTCATCTCCAGGAAGTGGGCTCTGCCGTCGGCGGAGACGAGGAACTCGACGGTGCCGGCGCCCTCGTAGTCGACGGCGCTCGCGGCGCGTACGGCCATCGCGTGGAGTTCCTCGGTGAGTTCGGGTGTCAGGCCGGGCGCCGGGGCCTCCTCGATCACCTTCTGGTGGCGTCGCTGGAGGGAGCAGTCGCGGGTGCCGAGGGCCCAGACCGTGCCGTGCGTGTCGGCGAGGATCTGCACCTCGACGTGACGGCCGTCCTCCAGGTAGGGCTCGACGAAGACCTCGCCGTCGCCGAAGGCGCTCGTCGCCTCGGCGCGCGCGGCGGCCAGTCCGGCGTCCAGGTCGGCGAGTTCGCGGACGACCCGCATGCCGCGTCCGCCGCCGCCCGCGGCCGCCTTCACCAGGACCGGCAGGTCGGCCTCGGTGACGTCGGTGAGGGGGGCCAGGCCCATCAGTTCCTTGGCGCGTGTCTTGGACGCCATCGCCTCGATGGCTTCGGGCGGCGGCCCGATCCACACCAGGCCGGCGTCCGTGACGGCGCGCGCGAAGCCGGCGTTCTCGGACAGGAAGCCGTAGCCGGGGTGGACCGCGTCCGCGCCGGCGGCGACGGCCGCCTTCACGATCAGGTCGGCGCGCAGATACGTCTCGGCGGGCGACGCTCCCGGCAGCCGTACCGCCGCGTCCGCCGTGCGCGTGTGCAGCGCGTTCTCGTCGGCGTCGGAGTGCACGGCGACGGTACGGATGCCCAGCTCGCGGCAGGTGCGGAAGATCCGGCAGGCGATCTCGCCCCGGTTGGCGACGAGGACAGTGGTGATCAACGTGGGCCCCTCACATCCGGAAGACGCCGAAGCCACCGCGCGCACCCTCGTAGGGCGCCGTGTGGATGGCGGACAGGCACAGGCCGAGGACGGTACGGGTGTCGCGCGGGTCGATGACGCCGTCGTCGTACAGCCGCCCGGACAGGAACATCGGCAGGGACTCGGACTCGATCTGCTGCTCCACCATGGCGCGCAGGGCGGCGTCCGCGTCCTCGTCGTAGGGCCGGCCCTTCGCGGACGCCGACTGCCGGGCGACGATCGACAGGACGCCGGCGAGCTGCTGCGGGCCCATGACGGCGGACTTGGCGCTCGGCCAGGCGAACAGGAAGCGGGGGTCGTAGGCGCGGCCGCACATGCCGTAGTGCCCGGCGCCGTAGGACGCGCCCATGAGGACGGACAGGTGCGGCACCCGGCTGTTGCTCACCGCGTTGATCATCATCGCGCCGTGTTTGATGATGCCGCCCTGCTCGTACTCCCTGCCGACCATGTAGCCGGTGGTGTTGTGCAGGAACAGCAGGGGGATGTCCCGCTGGTTGGCGAGCTGGATGAACTGGGCCGCCTTCTGCGACTCCTGGCTGAACAGCACGCCCTGCGCGTTGGCGAGGATGCCGACCGGGTAGCCGTGGAGGGTCGCCCAGCCGGTGGCGAGGCTGCTGCCGTACAGCGGCTTGAACTCGTCGAAGTCGGAGGCGTCGACGATCCGGGCGATCACCTCGCGCGGGTCGAAGGGCGTCCTCAGGTCCCCGGGGACGATGCCGAGCAGTTCCTCCGCGTCGTACTTCGGGGGTGCCGCCGGGCCCGGGTCGGGGTACGCCTTGCGGTGGTTGAGGCGGGCGACCACCCGCCGGGCCTGACGCAGGGCGTCCGGTTCGTCGACGGCGAAGTGGTCCGCGAGGCCGGACACGCGCGCGTGCATCTCGGCGCCGCCGAGCGACTCGTCGTCACTCTCCTCCCCGGTGGCCATCTTCACCAGCGGCGGCCCGCCGAGGAACACCTTCGCCCGCTCCTTGACCATGATCACGTGGTCGGACATGCCGGGGACGTAGGCGCCGCCCGCGGTCGAGTTCCCGAAGACGACGGCGACGGTCGGGATGCCGGCGGCGGACAGCCGGGTCAGGTCGCGGAAGACGGCGCCGCCCGGAATGAAGATCTCCTTCTGCGAGGGCAGGTCCGCCCCGCCGGACTCGACGAGGCTGATGCAGGGCAGCCGGTTGGCGAGCGCGATGTCGTTGGCCCGCAGCGCCTTCTTCAGGCTCCACGGGTTGCTGGCGCCGCCGCGCACGGTCGGGTCGTTGGCGGTGATCAGGCACTCCACGCCCTCGACGACCCCGATGCCGGTGACGAGCGAGGCACCCACCGCGTAGTCGCTGCCCCAGGCCGCCAGCGGGGAAAGCTCCAGGAACGGCGTGTCGGGGTCCAGGAGCAGTTCGACGCGCTCGCGGACGAGGAGCTTGCCGCGCTCGCGGTGCCGCTCGGCGTACGTGTCGCCGCCGCCCGCGAGGGCCTTGGCGTGTTCGGTGTCGAGGTCGGCGAGCCGGGCGAGCATGGTGTCGCGGTTCGCGCGGTGGTCGGGGCCGCCGGTGTCGAGGGCGGACGCGATGACCGTCACAGGAGAGCCTCCGGAATGTCCAGGTGGCGGGAGCGCAGCCATTCGCCGAGGGCCTTGGCCTGCGGGTCGAAACGGTGCTGGGCGGCGACGCCCTCGCCGAGGATGCCCTCGACGACGAAGTTCAGGGCGCGGAGGTCCGGCAGGACGTGCCGGGTGACCGGCAACCCGGCTGTCTCCGGCAGGAGTTCGCGGAACAGGCCGACGGTCAGGGTGTGGGCGAGCCACCGCCAGGCGTCGTCGGTGCGGGCCCACACGCCGACGTTGGCGTTGCCGCCCTTGTCGCCGCTGCGGGCCCCGGCGACGCGGCCCAGCGGCGCCCTGCGGGTCGCCGCCGCAGGCGCGGGCGGCTCGGGCAGGGGCGGCTGCGGCGCTTCTTCCAGTACGAGGGTGTCCTGGGCCGGGGGCACAGGGGCCCGGCGTCCATCGTGGAGGACGGCCACATGGTCTACGGCCCCATGGGGGACGTACACATCCTCGAAGACCCCATAGGGTGCGCCCTTTCCAGGTGGTGCCAGCACATGGAAGCCGGGGTAGCTGGCCAGCGCGAGTTCGACGGCGGCCCCGCTGAACGTCCGGCCCACCGCCTCCGGGTCCTGGTCCCGCACGACGAGCCGCAGCAGGGCGCTCGCCGTCTCCTCGGTCGGGGCGTCGGGCCGGTCGGTGCGCACGAGGTCCCACCGCGCCCGCGCCGGCGGCGACTTGGCGAGCGCGTCCGTCATCTGGGCCCGGACGAGCGCGGCCTTCGCCTCGATGTCGAGGCCGGTCAGCACGAAGGTGACCTCGTTGCGGAAGCCGCCGAGCCGGTTGCGGCCGACCTTGAGCTCCGGCGGCGGGGGCTCTCCCCGTACGCCCTCGATCCGCACCCGGTCGGGGCCGTCCTGGGTGAGGCGCACGGTGTCGAGGCGGGCGGTGACGTCGGGGCCCGCGTACCGGGCGCCGCCGGTCTCGTACAGCAGCTGCGCCGTCACCGTGCCGACGTCGACCAGGCCGCCGGTGCCGGGGTGCTTGGTGATGACGGCGGTGCCGTCCTCGTGGAGCTCGGCGAGCGGGAAGCCGGGGCGGTGGAGCCGCCCCGGTTCCTGGCCGGCGAAGAACGCGTAGTTGCCGCCGGTGGCCTGCGCCCCGCACTCCAGCACGTGCCCGGCGACGACGGCACCCGCGAGCCGGTCGTACGCCTCCGGGCCCCAGCCGAAGTGGGCGGCGGCCGGGCCGCTGACCAGGGCGGCGTCCGTGACCCGCCCGGTGATCACCACCTCGGCGCCCGCCCTGAGACAGGCCGCGATGCCGTGGCCGCCGAGATAGGCGTGCGCGGCGAGACTGCCCGGGTGGGCGCCGGTCAGGTCGTCGCCCTCGACGTGCGCGACCCGCACGGGGATGCCGAGCCGGGCGGCCAGCTCCCGTACGGCGCCGGCGAGTCCGGCGGGGTTGAGGCCGCCGGCGTTGGTGACGATCCGTACGCCCCGGTCGTGCGCCAGGCCCAGGCACTCCTCCAGCTGCCGCAGGAAGGTGCGGGCGTATCCGGCGCCGGGGTCCTTCAGGCGGTCGCGGCCCAGGATGAGCATGGTCAGCTCGGCGAGGTAGTCGCCGGTCAGGACGTCCAGTTCGCCGCCGGTGAGCATCTCGCGCATCGCGTCGAAGCGGTCGCCGTAGAACCCGGAGGCGTTGCCTATGCGGAGGGTCACCGGCCGGCCTCCTTCGGCGGGCGGCCGGGGCCGGGCGGGCCCGCGAAGGCCTGCGCGATGTCCAGCCAGCGGTCGGCGTCGGGGCCGACGGCACGCAGGGCGACGTCGGCGCGGTGGGCCCGCTGGGTGGCCAGGAGACAGAAGTCGAGGGCGGAGCCGGTGACGCGCTGGGCGGCGTCCTCGGGACCGTACGCCCACACGTCCCCCGAGGGCCCGGTGAGCTCGACGCGGAACTCCTCGGCGGGCGCGGTCAGACCGTGCACGAGGAAGGCGAAGTCCCGGGCCCGCACCCCGATGCGGACCACATGCCGAAGGCGGTCTCCATGGGTGCGGACCATGTGCAGTGTGTCCGCCACGTCCTGGCCGTGGGCCCAGGTCTCCATAAGACGGCCCGTGGCCATGGAGGCGGCCGACATGGACGGCCCGTACCAGGGGAAACGGGCGCCGGGCGGGGCCGCGCGCAGGGCGGCGTCCAGCGCGGTGCGACCGGCCCGCCAGCGCACCAGCAGCTCGGCGGGTGACAGCCGGGCGCCCTCCTCGGCCCCCTCGTCGACGAACGAGTCCGGCGCGGCGAGCGCCTTCTCGACCATCGCGCGGAACCCGTCCTCGTCCGTGACGGCCAGCAGCGCGGAGCGGTCGGTCCAGGCGAGATGGGCGATCTGGTGGGCGATGCTCCAGCCGGGCGCGGGGGTGGCGAGGGACCACTGCTCGGAGCCGAGCCCGGCCACGAGCCGGTCCAGTCCCTCGCTCTCCTCACACAGATCGTCGAACACGGGCGTCGGATCGGACACGGTGCGCTCCCTGGGGCACGGCGGTGTGCGGGACGATGGGGGGAGCATGGCAGCGGGGAATGAAACAATCAAGCGTGCTTGCATGAATTTCGGTGAGCCCCTGGCCGGGACGATCCTCCGCGCCAGCGAGCCTCCGCGTCAACGAACCCGCACGCGCGATCCTCCGAGTCGGCGGCCTTCGCGCGGGCGGCCCGGTGCGCGGGCGGTCCGGTGCGCGGGCGGTCCGGTGCGCGGGCGGTCCGGTGCGCGGGCGGTCCGGTATGTCAGTGGTCCGTCAGGTCCTTCGCCCTTTTGACCCGCCCGCGGCCCACCTGGGTGCGGACCGCGCCCATGCTCGCGGTGATGACCAGGGCGATCGCCAGGGACTGGAGGGTGGAGAGGGACTGGTCCAGGATGAGGAAACCGGCCGTCGCGGCGATCGCCGGTTCCAGGCTCATGAGGATCGCGAAGGTGGAGGCGGGAAGGCGGCGCAGGGCGAGGAGTTCCAGCGTGTAGGGCAGGACGGAGGAGAGCAGCGCCACCGCCGAACCCAGCGCGAGCGTCGTCGGGTCGAACAGCCTGGAGCCCGACTCCACCAGGCCCAGCGGCAGGAAGAGCAGGGCCGCCACAGCCATGGCCAGCGCGAGTCCGTCGGCCTGCGGGAAGCGGCGGCCCGTGCGCGCGCTGAAGACGATATAGGTCGCCCACATGGCGCCGGCCCCCAGGGCGAAAGCGACACCTATGGGGTCGAGGTCGCTGAAGCCTCCGCCGCCGAGGAGGAAGACACCGGCGAGCGCCAGTCCGGCCCACACCGCGTTGACCGCGCGCCGGGAGGCCAGGACCGAGAGGGCCAGCGGGCCGAGCACCTCCAGGGTGACGGCGGCGCCGAGCGGGATGCGGGCGATGGACTGGTAGAACAGGCCGTTCATCGCGGCCATGGTGGCGCCGAAGACGACGACGGTTCCCCAGTCCGCGCGGGAGTGGCCGCGCAGGCGGGGCCGGCAGACCACCATCAGCACGATCGCGGCCGCCAGCAGACGCAGGGTGACCACACCCAGCGCACCGGTCCGCGGCATCAGGGTCACGGCGAGCGCGCCGCCGAACTGCACGGAGACCCCGCCGGCGAGCACCAGTCCCACCGGGCCGAGGGCACCCCGGCGCGGCGGGGCACCGGACGGGGTCGGTGCGGGGTCCGCCACGGGGACGGCCGTCGGGCTGGCGCTGGGGGTGCTCACGGGACCTTCCGGGGGACTCGGCAGGGGTTCGTTCATCTCACTGTACGACTCAGTCCACGGTAATGGACTTCGTCAGGTGTGTGAACCCCTTTTGCCACTGTCCTACGGGAGGAGTGTGGTGGTGGGGGTCCGGCCCCGGTCACCGTTCCGGTCGCCCTCGCGTGCCCCTCGCCTCGCCCTTCCCTCGCCCTTGCACCGCCCTCGCCTCACCCTCGCCTCACCCTCGCGTCTCCCCGCCCCGCGCTCCGTCAGGCCCCGTCCCAGGGCCCCGTCGGCGCCTCGTCGCGGAACAGGGGGCGGCCGTCGGGGAACGCGGCGGGGTGGCCGGTGGGCTGCTGCACCCAGCCCTCCACCGGAACAGGCTGCTGCACCCAGCCCTCCACCGGAACAGGCTGGTACTCCCAGCCCTGTGCCGGCACGGACGGCTGGTACCAGCCCTGCGCAGACGCAGGAACAGCCGCAGGCCCAGGAACAGCCGCAGGCCCAGGAACAGCCACAGGCCCAGGGACAGGCGCAGACCACTGCCCGCCCTCCACGAACAGCGGCAGTCGCAGCTCTCCCGTGTCCATGGCCGCGTTGTTCTGGGAGCGGTGCAGCCGGGCGTACGCGCCGCAGTGCGCGAGGAGTTCGTCGTGGCGGCCGGTCTCGACGACGCGGCCCCGGTCGACGACCAGGATGCGGTCGGCGTCGGGGGCGAGGTTCAGGTCATGGGTGATCATGATCGTCGTACGGCCGGCCATCAGTCGGCGCAGTGGTTTCACCACCCGGCGGGCGGCCATCGCGTCCAGGCCGGTCGTCGGTTCGTCGAGGACGAGGACGGGCGCGTCCCGCAGGATGGCCCGGGCGATCGCGAGGCGCTGGAGCTGACCGCCGGACAGGCGGGCCGAGTTGGGGTCGATCCGGGTGTCGTAGCGGTCGGGCAGCCGCATGATGAACTCGTGCGCGTCGGCGGCCCGCGCCGCGTCCTCGATCGCCCGGTCGCTCGCGCCGGCCCGGCCGCAGGCGATGTTCGCGCGGACCGTGTCGTGCAGGACCAGCGTCTCCTGGGGCAGCAGCGTGACGTACTCCCGCAGCCGGGCCAGCGGGAAGTCCCGCAGGGGCACGCCGTCCAGGCTGACCGAGCCGGCGTCGGGGTCGTAGAAGCGGAGCAGGAGTTTGGAGACCGTGGACTTGCCCGCGCCGCTCGGGCCGGTGACGATCACCAGCTCGCCGGGGCGGACGGTGAAGGACAGGCTCTCCAGGGCGGCGGTGTCCGCGCCCGGGTAGCGGAAGGAGACGTCCCGTACCTCGACCACGCCGTCCGGCCGGCCGGTGTCGGAGGCGCGGCGGGGGTCGCCGACCGCGGGCCGTGCGTCGAGGATCTCGATCAGCCGCTCGGCGCCCGCGGTGGCCGCGGTGACGGTGAGACCGAGCTGGGCCAGACCCCGTACGGGCGGGTAGAGGTAGCCGAGGAACGCGGCGAAGGCGAGGAGCTGGCCGAGGGTCATGCGGCCGGTGGAGATCTCCCACGCGCCGACGCCGATCACGGTGAGCACGCACACCGTCTCGATGACCTGCACGACCTGTTCGTACGCCTCGTTGAGCCGTGTCGCGCGGACGGAGGCCCGGAACCAGGCGCTCGCCTCCTCGTGCAGCCGCCGGCGCTCGGCGTCCCGGCGGTCGTACGCCTGGGTGAGGACGATGTTGCCGAGCGACTCCTCCACGACGGAGGTGATCGCGCCGTCGGCGACCCGCCCCTCGCGTGCGACGGACTTGATGGAGCCCGCGAAGCGGCGCGCGGCCAGCCAGAACAGCGGGGCCAGGACGAAGGTGGCGGCGGCCAGGTCCCAGCGCAGCCAGAACGCGGCGGCCGCGTAGAAGAGGGCGCTGAAGACGGCGGAGGCGGCGCCCACCAGGCCGGACACCACCATCGTCTCGATGGCCTCGATGTCCCCCGTGAGCCGGGACAGCAGATCGCCCTGGCGGTGGCGCTGGAAGAAGTGCGGCGGCAGCTGCTGCACATGGTCGAAGACCTGCTCGCGCAGCCGCATCACGAAGCGTTCGGTGAGCCAGGCGGCCAGCGAGTTGCCGGTGTACGCGACGAGCGCGCCGGCCGTCGCGACGCCCAGCCACTCCGCGGCCGGCCGCCAGAACGCGGCCAGCGAGCCCTGTCGCAGGGCGTGGTCGGTGAGTTCGGCGAAGAGCAGGATGGCCTCGGTCTCGGCGAGCGCGGCGAGCACCGTGCACACCCAGACGGCGACGAGTCTGCCGCGCAGGCCCTTGGTGAGAGGCCAGAAGCGGCGGAAAGCGGTACGGGCCGGGATGGTGGGGGTTTCGTATGCGAGGTCGTCGTCGCCCTCGCCGTCGTCATCCATTCCGCAACCCCTCCACGTGAAAGTGAATTCAACTCACGAACGGTCCGGAGAATTCGAGGTCCCGGAAAGTGCGAGAGCATGAGAACGTGAAAGCAAAAAGGGCCGACGGTGCACCATCGGCCCTCCCGCTCAACGCCGTGTCAGCTGTCGTGGCCGGGGATCGGCTTGGGCACCGGCTTGGCGTGGTGCTTCTTGGGCTTCGGCTTCGGCGGGGGCGGCAGCTGCTTCGACTTGGGCTTCGGGGGCAGCGGGGCAAGCTTCTTGAAACTCATTTCGACTCCTTGCGATTGCGCTAACCAGTAGGTCCGAGGAATTCCCGACACCGAGAAACCTACACGGCTCCCGTCGGGGCGTCCGCAAGAAACGGCAAAGTAGCGCTGTGAATACCTTTGGAAACCCTGGGAGTTGCTTTTCGAACCTGAGAACTGCCTGATAGCGCCTGCTCAACGGCCGGGGTCCCCGGGCCTAAGCCCCTCCGCCAGCACCTCGGCCAGGTGGAGCCCGCGCACACCCGCCAGCTGCTCCAGCTGGGTCCGGCAGGAGAAACCGTCCGCCAGGATCACCGTGCCGTCCGCAGCGCCGCGTACCGCGGGCAGGAGTTGCTCCTCGGCGCAGGTCCGCGACACCTCGAAGTGGCCTTTCTCGAAGCCGAAGTTGCCGGCCAGGCCGCAGCAGCCGCCGCTGAGTTCGCCGGTCAGTCCCGAGGCGGCGCGCAGCCGACGGTCGGCGGCGTCGCCGAGGACCGCGTGCTGGTGGCAGTGGGTCTGGCCGGCCACCGGGCGGTCGAGGCGGGGCGGGGTCCAGTCGGGGGCGTGTCGTCGCAGGGTCTCGGCGAAGGTGAGGACCCGGGCGGCCAGGCGGGCCGCGCGCGGGTCGTCGTGCAGCAGTTCCGGGAGGTCCGTGCGGAGGGCGGCGGCGCAGCTGGGCTCCAGGACGACGACCGGGGCGGTGGTGTCGAGGACCGGTTCCATCAGGTCCAGGGTGCGGCGCATGACGGTGCGGGCGCGGTCGAGTTGGCCCGTGGAGACGTACGTCAGCCCGCAGCAGACCCGGCCCCGCCCCCGCAGGAGCGACACGGGGTCGAGGGCGACCGTCCGGCCGTCGCCCACCGGGGCCGCGCGCAGGCGCAGGGTCGGCGGGAGCGCCACGCGCAGCCCGGCCGCCTCCAGGACGCGCACCGCCGCCCGGCCGACGGCGGGCGAGAGGTGCTCGGTGAAGGTGTCCGGCCAGAGGATCACCAGGTCACCTGCGGCACGGATGTCACCGGCGCCCCCGGTGTCACGGACATCGCTGGGCGCCGGCTGCCGCCGCCTCCACCACCGGCTGAACGTCTCCGTCGCCAGCCGCGGCACCTCCCGCTCCGGCGCGATCCCGCCCAGCCGTCGCGCGACGCGCACGAGGGGCCGTACGGAGGCGAGCGCGTTGACCACGGCCGCCGTGCGGGTGCGCGCCACCGCCCGCAGCCACACCGGCAGCCACCCCAGCGCGTAGTGGGCGGCGGGCCGGCGCCGGCCGGCGTAGTGGTGGTGCAGGAACTCCGCCTTGTACGTGGCCATGTCGACGCCGACCGGGCAGTCGGACCGGCAGCCCTTGCAGGACAGGCACAGGTCCAGCGCGTCGCGGACCTCGGTGGAGCGCCAGCCGTCGGTCACCAGCTCGCCCGCGAGCATCTCGTGCAGCAGCCGGGCCCGCCCGCGCGTGGAGTGTTCCTCCTCGCCGGTGGCCCGGAACGACGGGCACATCACGGAGGTGCCGGACCCGGACGCGGTACGGCACTTGGCGACGCCCACGCAGCGGCGGACCGCCGCCGGGAAGTCGCCGCCGTCCGCCGGATAGCCGAAGGCGACGTCCACCGGCGTGGAGGGCAGGACCGAGAAGCGGAGGTTGGTGTCGAGCGGGGCCGGGCGCACGAGCATGCCCGGGTTGAGCAGGTCGTCGGGGTCCCAGATCGCCTTGGCCCGTTCGAACACCGCCACCAGCTCGGGGCCGTACATGCGCGGCAGCAGCTCCGCCCGCGCCTGCCCGTCCCCGTGCTCCCCCGACAGCGAGCCGCCGTGCGCCACCACCAGGCCGGCGAGCTCCTCGGAGAACCGGCGGAAGCGGCCGACGCCCGCGGGGGTCAGCAGGTCGAAGTCGACACGGACGTGGACGCAGCCGTCCCCGAAGTGCCCGTACGGCGTCCCGCGCAGCCCGTGGGCGGCCAGCAGGCCCCTGAAGTCCCGCAGGTAGGCGCCCAGTCGGGCCGGCGGGACCGCGCAGTCCTCCCAGCCGGGCCACGCCTCGGAGCCGTCGGGCATCCGCGTCGCCGTACCGCTCGCGTCCTCCCGGATCCGCCACAGCACCCGCTGCCCGGCCGGGTCGGTCACCACCCGCGCGTCCACGACGTCGGCCGCCCGGACGACCGCCTCCGCCCGCGCGCGTGCCTCGGCCCGAGTGGCGCCGCCCGTCTCCACGAACAGCCAGGCCCCGCCCCGGGGCAGGTCGGCGGTGGCCGGCACCAGGTCCGCCGCCATGCCCTCCACGGTGAGCGGCCCGAGGGGCAGCAGCCCCGCCGCGGCCTCGGCGGCCGCGCTCTCGTCGGCGTACCCCAGCACCGCGAGGGCCCGCGCGGGGGGCGCCTCGACAAGCCGTACGGCCGCTTCCGTCAGCACGCCCAGCGTGCCCTCCGAACCGCAGAAGGACCGGGCGACATCGGCGCCCTTCTCGGGCAGCAGGGCGTCCAGCGCGTAGCCGGAGATACGGCGGGGCAGCTCGGGGTAGCCGGTCCGCAGCCGTGCCCGCTCGCCCTCCACCAGCTCCCGCAGCCCGTCGGGGGCCCCGGCCCACCCGGCTCCCAGGCGCAGCCGCCGCCCGCGCGCGGTGATCACCGACAGCTCCCGCACACTGTCCGCCGTGGTCCCCCAGGCCACCGAGTGCGCGCCGCACGCGTTGTTGCCGATCATCCCGCCGAGAGTGCAGCGGCTGTGGGTGGAGGGGTCCGGGCCGAAGCGCAGCCCGTGCGGGGCGGCGGCCTCCTGGAGCCGGTCGAGGACCAGCCCCGGCTGCACGACCGCCGTCCGCGCCCCGGGGTCGAGCGACACCAGGCGGTTCAGGTGCCGGGTGAAGTCCAGCACCACGCCCGTGCCGGTGGCCTGCCCCGCGATCGAGGTGCCCCCGCCGCGCGGTACCACCGGCACGCCGTGCGACCGGCACACCTCCAGTACGGCGGCCACGTCGTCGGCGTCCCGGGGGGCGACGACCCCGAGCGGGACCCGCCGGTAGTTGGACGCGTCCATCGTCACCAGGGCGCGGGCGGTGACGTCGAACCGGACGTCACCCCGGACGGCCCCGCGCAGCTCGGCCTCGAGATCCGTCATACGTCCAGGAAACCAGGAACGCGGCGCCCGGGGCAGGTACGGGGCCGCGGCCTCCGGCGACGCGCGGGTGGACGGCCGTCTCACCCGACGGACTACGTTTCGACCAGGTTTCCCCCAGCCGCTACGCTCCCCCCGTGGCTGAGATCCGGATTCCCGCTGACATCAAGCCCGCCGACGGTCGATTCGGCGCGGGCCCCTCCAAGGTGCGGACACAGGCGCTGGACGCCCTGGCCGCCACCGGAACCTCCCTCCTCGGCACCTCTCACCGCCAGGCGCCGGTCAAGAACCTGGTCGGCAAGGTGCGCGAGGGCATCGCCGAGCTGTTCCAGCTCCCCGAGGGCTACGAGGTCGTTCTCGGCAACGGCGGCTCCACCGCCTTCTGGGACGTGGCGACCCACGGCCTGATCGAGAACAGGTCGCAGCACCTCAGCTTCGGCGAGTTCAGCTCCAAGTTCGCGAAGGCCGCCAAGCTCGCCCCGTGGCTGGCCGAGCCCACCGTGATCGCGTCCGACCCGGGCACGCACCCCGAGCCCTCGGCCGAGGCGGGCGTCGACGTCTACGCCCTCACCCACAACGAGACCTCCACCGGTGTCGCCGCCCCGGTCAAGCGGGTGCCGGGCGCCGACGAGGGCTCCCTGGTCCTCGTGGACGCCACCTCCGGCGCCGGCGGCCTCCCGGTCGACATCGCCGAGAGCGACGTCTACTACTTCGCCCCGCAGAAGTCCTTCGCCTCCGACGGCGGCCTGTGGATCGGCGTCTTCTCCCCGGCCGCGATCGAGCGCGCCGAGCGCCTCCACGCGTCCGGCCGCCACGTCCCGGAGTTCTTCAGCCTGCCCACGGCGATCGACAACTCCCGCAAGAACCAGACGTACAACACCCCGGCGCTGGCCACCCTGTTCCTCCTCAACGAGCAGCTGGAGTGGTTCAACGGCCAGGGCGGCCTCGCCTGGTCGACGGCCCGCACGAAGGACTCCTCGACCCGCCTCTACGGCTGGGCCGACGAGTCCAAGTACGCGACCCCGTTCGTCACCGACCCGGCGAAGCGCTCGCAGGTCATCGGCACCATCGACTTCGCCGACGAGATCGACGCGGCCGCCGTCGCCAAGGTGCTGCGCGCCAACGGCGTCGTCGACACCGAGCCCTACCGCAAGCTGGGCCGCAACCAGCTCCGCGTCGCGATGTTCCCGGCGGTCGACCCGGCGGACGTCGAGGCCCTGACGAAGTGCGTCGACTACGTCATCGAGAAGCTCTGACCACTTCGGTACGACGATGAGGGGCGTCCGGCAAGCACCGGGCGCCCCTTCGCGCTGGGCATCGTCACTTACCGGAAAACCTCCGACGGCGTCGTAAGACCCGACGTACTGCGCGATGCCCCTCCTTCGGGTGATGGCGAACCCCGGAGTTTCGAAGTAGTTTCAAAGTCATGGCGACCGACAACGCGGCAGTGAACTTCTCCGAGCTGGTGAACAAGAACAAGCAGACGCTCGCCCGGCTCAAGGAATCGTCGCGGCTGCTGCTGCACCGGAGAGACGGTGAGGACCTCGTCCTCACCACAGCGGCACGGGCCGAGCAGGACCAGACCGTGGTGTCGGCCGCCACCCGGATGCTGACCGCGTTGGCGCGCAGGGAACCCGGCAGTATGGAGCTCCTCCTGGACATACTGCCGGACGCGTTTCCCTGGGTCCGTTTCCTTCCCGAGACCGACGTGCACACCTTCGCCGTGGAACTGGTCGACACCATGCGGGCCGCCGACTCGGTCGGCAACAGCGCGTCCGTCGCCCAGATGCTGATCGCGTGGCAGCACACGGCCGAAATCCACTCCGACCCCGAACTGCTGGCCGCGCTGACCCGGGACCACGACGAGGACTACGGCCCTGTGCCCGTGCCGGACCCGCAGGACGTTGCGTGAGCGCGGGGCGCGGCGACCGCGCCGCACCGCCGGCACCGGAAGGTCACTGGGAGGTTCGCTTCACGGACACGGCCTCGGCCAAGGGCTGGGGAAGTCTCGCCCAGCAGGCACGCGAGAACACCTACCGCGCCTGGGTCATCATGCGCACGGATCCTCGACCGGCCACCGAAACACCCCGCCACCACCGGCTGAAGGGCGGTCTGGCCCACGGCACCCACCGCGGGCAGACCTGCGAGCAGTGGCAGATCGAGGTGACCGGCGGCGGACGCGTCCGGCATCTCCTGGACACCGCCCGCGAGACCTGTTGGATCACCTTCGCGGGAACGGGGCATCCTCGTGCCACGGACCACCACTGAGCCGGTACGGCCCTGAGAGGCGCCCGGCCGGGACCGGGCGCCTCTGCCTCATGTCGCCGAACAGGTCACGGCCGGCACCCCGCCGCCCCCGGGCGCGCCCCCGAAGCCGAAGCTCGCCGAACCGCCCGCCGCCAGCGCGCCGTTGTGGGCGGCGTTCGTCGCGGTGACGCTCGCTCCGCTCTGGGTGTAGGAGGCGTTCCACATGCTGGTGACCTTCTGGGCGCCGCTCCAGGTCCAGGTCACCTTCCAGGAACCGATCGCCGTCGTCCCGGTGTTGGTCACCTTCACCTCGGCGTTGAAGCCGCCGCCCCAGTCGCTGCTGACGGTGTAGGCGGCGCTGCACGCGGCCGTACCGCCGCCGCCTCCCCCGCCGCCGCTGCCGCCCGTCCCGGGGAAGCCGGGCGCCTTGATGCCCGCCAGGTAGCCGTCCTTCACCGTGTCCACGGACGACCAGTCGTCCTTCAGGATGCCGCCGGTGTCACCGGAGTTGGGGTTCCACGACCAGAACGTCCAGTGGAAGCTGTCGGCGCCGTACGTCGACGTCGGGCGCAGGTAGGTCACCAGCGCCGACAGCCACTTCTGGTCGACGGCCGACTGGAGGGTCGTACCGAACTCGCCGACCCACACGGGCGCGATGTTCTGCTTGAAGACGTAGCCCCAGTACTTGTCCCACACGCCGGGCAGGTTGGCCGGGTACGAGGGGTCGCTGAACCAGCTCTGCTGGGCGACGCTGGTGGCGTAGTCGTGGGCGGAGTAGACGACCCGGTTCGGCACGTCCAGTCGCACCGGGTACTGGGCGACGCCCATCAGGTTGCCGCCCCACCAGCCGGAGACGCCGTTGACGGTCTGCACGCCCTCGACGAAGACCAGCAGGTCGGAGTTGGCGGACAGCACCGCGTTCCCGGCCCGCTGGGCGGCGAGCCGCCAGTCCGTCGCCTGGTCGCCGCAGCCCCAGCAGGCGGGGTCGTGCGGCTCGTTGTGCAGGTCGATGCCGACGACGGTGTCCTGGCCCCGGTAACGGGTCGCGAGCGCCTTGAGGTTGGCGATCCAGGTCGACTCGGGGACGGCCGCGGTGTACCAGAGCGCGGACTGGCCGCCGGAGTCGGGACGGTGCCGGTCGAGAATGACCTTCAGGCCGTCCTGGCCGGCGTAGGCGACGAGCTTGTCCAAAACCTGGAGCGAGGTCAGGCCCTGGAGGTCGGCGTTCTTGCCGCCGGAGAAGTCGATGCTGTCGGGGACGGTCCCGCTCTTGAGGATGTCGTCGCTGTAGGGCAGCCGGAGGGTGTTGTAGCCCAGCGACCTCATCTGGTCGATCATGCTCTTGTAGTCGCGCGACCAGAGGCCGTGGACGACGTGGTTGGCGGTCTCGAAGCCGAACCAGTTGATCCCGGCGATCCGGACCGGCTGTCCGGCCGCGTCCAGGATCTGGCGGCCGCTGGTGTGCCAGTACCCGGCGCCGGGTGCGGCGGTGCCGGCGGTGGTCTCGGCGTGGGCCGTCAGGGCGCCGGCCGTCGGCAACAGGAGCACCGCGACGGCGGCGCACAGCGCTCTTCGCAGGCTGCGGAACATGTCGCTGCTTCCTCTCGGGAGGGGAGGCGCGGGCCCGGAACGCGATGGGAGCGCTCCCATCACACCACGCATCCCCCAGGAAACTGACAGGACATGACCTCGTCAAGCCATCCGGCAGGCCCGGTTCCGCCGACCCGCGGACACGGTTCCCCGGACCGGCCGCCAGCCCCCGCCGATCCGGCCGGCCCGCCCCCGCCGATCCCGCCGGCTCACCTCCGCCGCAGCCGGCGGAAGCCGAGAATCACGGCGGCCGCGACGGCCAGGGCGACCACGCCGGCCTTGACGTTCCCGCTGGTACCGCCCCCGCCCGGCCCACCGGAGGCGCTCGAACCCCCGCCACCCGAGGGGGACTTGGAGCTTCCGCCGCCCGGCGCGTCCTCGGCCGCCACCGCACTGTCGGTGCCCTCGGTGCCGTACATCAGCTTCGTGCCGTCGGCGGAGTAGGTGACCGACTCGCCCTGCCGCTGCAGGGGCACGTCGAGCCGGCCCTCGCGCTTGATCTTCCCGGCGCTCCAGTCGTACCAGATGCCGCCGAAGTAGCCGCGGACGGCGAGCCGCCGGCCGTCCGGGGACAGGGCGGCGTCGGTGGCCCACAGGTCGACGGCGGCGACGGGCCTGAAGATGTTCGCGCCGGAGGAGGAGAGGGTGGCCGGGCCCCGGTAGAGGTGGCCGCCGTTCTCCTTCTTGTCGATGATGTAGACGCGCCCCGACTTCGGGTCGACCACGAGGGACTCGGCGTCGCGGGCGCCGTCGGAGTACTTCACGACGTACTGCGTGGCCCTGACCGTCTGGTCGCGTAGCTTCCTCGGCTCCGGCAGCCGGTACACCCACACGTAGGGCCAGCTGCCGCCGAGGTTGTCGCCGATGTCACCGACGTAGATCTGGTTGTCCGGCCCGATGGAGACGGCCTCGACGTCGCGTGGCGTGCCGATGCCGCTCAGCGTGATCGTGGCGACGGTCCGCCCGGTGGCGCTGTCGACGGCGTAGAGGTAGGGGCCGTCGTCGCTGTCGTTGTGCGTCCAGTAGATCCCGGGGTGCAGGTGCGAGGCGGCGAGGCCGCTGGACTCGGTGATCTTCGGGTCCCTGATGGTGAACCCCTCGTCGCCGCCGGCGGCGGCTGCGGGCACGGCGAGCACGCCGGTGAGGAGACCGGCGGCAAGGAACGCAAGGGAGCGACGCATGGCCCAAGCCTGCCATCCCCCGCGGTGGTTCAGCGGGCGTGTCCGGCCTCACACCCCGCCTCCCGCGTTGATCGTCCATCATGAGCGGATGCTCAGGTTCATGCCCGTCGGCGACTCCCAGACGATCGGCAGCGCAGGCGAACACACATGGCGTCACCGGCTGTGGCGGCACCTGCGCGACACGTACGGCGGCCCGTTCGCACTCGTCGGCCCGCGCGAGACGTTGCACGACAAGGCGACCGACGCCCCCACCTCGCACGCGTACGCCGACCCGGACTTCCCGCGCGGCCACCTCGCGGGCTGGGGCGAGGGCTGGGTGCACATGGCCCCGCTGATCGGCGAGGCGGTCCGCACGCACCGGGCGGACATCCTGCTGGTGTCCCTGGGCCTGATCGACCTGGGCTTCTACACCGACGCGGAGCAGACCGCGGAGAACGTGCACGCCTTCGTCACCGGGGCCCGGGCCGCGAACCCGGGCATCAGGATGGTGGTGCTGCCGGTGATCCCGAACGTCCGCGCCGAGTCGGAGCCCCCCTTCGCCGCGCAGGTCGCCCGCTTCAACGAACTGCTGGCGAAAGCGGTCGCCGACCTGGACGAGCGCCGCTCCCCGCTGCTGCTGGCCTCGCCGCCGCAGCCGTACGACCTGCTCACCCACACCTACGACGGCACCCACCCCAACGCGAGCGGCGAACACCGGATCGCGGCGGCCTTCGCGGACACGATGTACCAGGCGTGGGACCTGGGCGGGCCGTACGAGGGCCGAACGGGCCGGTGAACCCGCTTGCGTAGAGCGCACTTCAAGTCGTTGGCTTGAGGACCATGAAGTACACGCAGCTCGGACGCACGGGACTCAAGGTCAGCCGACTCGTCCTCGGCACGATGAACTTCGGACCGCTGACCGGCGAAGCCGACAGCCACGCCATCATGGACGCCGCGCTGGACGCGGGGCTGAACTTCTTCGACACGGCCAACGTCTACGGCTGGGGCGAGAACAAGGGCCGCACCGAGGAGATCATCGGGAACTGGTTCGCCAAGGGCGGCGAGCGGCGCGACAAGGTCGTGCTCGCCACCAAGGTCTACGGCAACATGGCCGCCGACGGCGACGCCTGGCCCAACCACGACAAGCTCTCCGCCCTCAACATCCGGCGGGCGGTCGACGCGAGCCTGAAGCGGCTGCAGACCGACCACATCGACGTCTACCAGTTCCACCACGTCGACCGGAGCACCCCCTTCGAGGAGATCTGGCAGGCGATCGACACCCTCGTCCAGCAGGGCAAGATCCTCTACGTCGGCTCCTCGAACTTCCCCGGCTACAAGATCGCCCAGGCCAACGAGATCGCCGCCCGGCGCGGCGGCACCATCGGTCTGGTCAGCGAGCAGTGTCTCTACAACCTCGCCGAGCGCCGCGCCGAGATGGAGGTCATCCCGGCCGCGCAGGAGTACGGCCTCGGGGTCATCCCCTGGTCGCCTCTCCAGGGCGGGCTGCTCGGCGGGGTCATCAAGAAGGAGACCGAGGGCGGTCGCCGCGCCTCCGGCCGGGCCGCCGACACCCTGGCCGACCCCGCCGCGCGGGCCCGGATCCAGGCGTACGAGGACCTGCTGGAGAAGCACGGCCAGGAGCCCGGCGAGGCCGCGCTGGCCTGGCTGCTCACCCGGCCCGGCGTGACCGGCCCGATCGTCGGCCCGCGCACCGCGGAACAGCTCGACTCCGCGTTGCGCGCGGTCGAACTGGAGCTGAGCGAGGAACTGCTGAGCGGACTGGACGAGATCTTCCCGGGCCCGGGGCCCTCCCCGGAGGCCTTCGCCTGGTAGCACGCGTGACGTCCACCGGGGCCAGATGGGCGGGGAGCACGCGTGGCGTGCACCGGGGCCGGACGGGCGGAGCGGCAGCGGCGGACACCTTCCGGCCGACCGCCCCACCACCAGCGCCGTCGCCCGGTGGCAACCCGTGGCGCCTCCGCGGGGCCGGCCACGCGGGGCGGCGGACACCTTCCGGCCGGCCGCCCCGCCGCCAGGACCATCGCCCGGTGGCAACCGTGGCGCCCACGGGGGCCGGGCAGGCGGGGGCGGCGGCGGTTACCTTCCGACCGCCGCCGCCACGGCCACCAGGACGAACAACAGCACCAGCGCACCGGCCATGATCCGGTTTCGGGTTTTCGGGTCCACGCAAGCGAGACTAACCGGCCGCCCCGAGCGGCCGGCGGGCGACCACCTCGTAGCGGGGCTGTTCGCCCGGTACGCCCGACACCGGCAGGTCGCTGCGGACCAGCGCGAGGTCCGCCACCGTCCAGGTCCGGCTCTCGAACGCGCCGAGGGCCTCGACGCAGGGGCGGACGTCGATCGCCTCCCGGCTGCGGGCCACCGTCAGGTGGGCCTGGTAGCGCCGGTGCTCCCCCATCGGCACGCCCGCCCGGCGCGCCGCGGCCTCGGCGCGGTCGGCCAGCAGCCGCAGGGCCGGAAGGTCTCCCCCGGCGCCCGCCCACAGCACCCTGCCGTGGCCGAACTGGCCGCCGCCGCGCACGGCCAGGGGGAAGGGGGCACTCCGGTGGGCGGCCCGCTCCAGGCGCGCCGACAGGTCGGGGACGAGGTCCTCGTCGACCTCGCCGTAGAAGGCGAGGGTGTAGTGCCAGCCGGGGCGGCCGGTCCAGCGCAGTTCCGCTGCCCCGGGCAGCTTCCTCAACTCGGCCACCCGCTCGGCGAGTTCGTCGGCCACGTCCTCGGGAGGCAGTACGGCGGCGAAGAGTCTCATGGGGTCAGTCTGCCCGCCGGGTCCTCGCGTCCGGGCGTGTCCCGGTCACCGTGCGTATCGTTGAAGCGCGCGGCTGCACTCGTCCACAGGGCGGCCGGGGAGGAGCGCCACGATGACCGTCCTTGAAGACAGGATCGCGATGGCCGACAGCGACAACACGCGCCAGCTCGACGAGATGTTCGACCGGCTCGAGAAGATGCCCGTCCCCGAGGGATTCAAGGTCGAGATCGTCGAGGGGGCCGTCTTCATGTCGCCGCAGCGGGACACCCACTGGAAAACCATTCTGCTGATCATCAAGGCGCTCTTGGGGCACTTCGACGAGGACGTGAACGTACTGTCGGATGTCCGCATCGACTTTCCCGGGCAGCTCAACGGTTACTGCCCGGACGTGGCGAAGATGCGAGACGACGCCGAGCAGGACTCCCGGGGCCGCTGGCGTTACCAGGACGTCGAGTTCATCGCCGAGGTCATCTCCAAAGACACGGCCGCCAATGACTACGGCCCCAAAAAGACCGCCTACGCGCTCGCCCAGGTCCCCGTCTACCTTGTCGCCGACCCCTACGTCGGAAAGTGCCGCCTGTTCACGCAGCCCAAGGAGGGCGACTACGTGAGCGACCTCTCGATCGCCTACGGCGGCGAGGTGGACATGACCACCACCCCCCTCGGCCTCACCCTGCCGACTGCGAAGTTCCGTCGCGACTGACACCCCGGAGGCCTACGCCGCCGCCAGTTCCCTCCGCTCGCGCGGTACGAACGTGACGCGTGGGTGCCCGTGGTGCCAGCCCACCGACAGCCGCAGGTTGCCCACCCGGGCCAGGACCAGGCCGATCGTGATCGCGGCGGCAGCGGCGATCGCGCCGCCCACCGCCAGGCCCGCCCGGACGCCGTACGCGTCCGTGATCCAGCCGGCGATCGGCGCGCCCACGGGTGAGCCGCCGAGGAAGACCATCATGTACAGGGCCATGACGCGGCCGCGCATGGCCGGGTCGGTGGTCATCTGGATGCTGGTGTTCGCGGTGACGTTGACGGTCATGCCGAACATCCCGATCGGCGCCATGAGCAGGGCGAACAGCCACAGCGAGGGGGCAGTCGCGGCCACCAGCTCCATGGTGCCGAAGGCCACCGCCGCCGCGATCAGCACCCGCATCCGGGTGGTGGCGCGCCGGGCCGCCAGCAGGGCCCCGACGAGGGAGCCGATCGCCATCAGCGTGTTGAAGAGGCTGTAGGAGCCTGCGCCGGCCTGGAAGACGTCGTTCGCGAAGGCCGAGAGGTAGACGGGGAAGTTGAAGCCGAAGGTGCCGACGAACCCGACCAGGACGATGGTCCAGATCAGGTCGGGGCGCCCGGCGACGTAGTGCAGGCCCTCGCGCAGTTGTCCCTTGGCACGCGGGGCGCGCTCGACGACGTGCAGTTCGCGGCCGCGCATCAGCAGCAGTCCGGCGACGGGCGCGACGAAGGACAGGCCGTTGGCGAGGAACGCGTAGCCGGTGCCCACGCCGGTGATCATCAGGCCGGCGACGGCGGGGCCGACCAGGCGGGCGGACTGGAAGTTCGCGGAGTTCAGGCTGACGGCGTTCTGCAGCTGGCCGGGGCCGACGAGTTCGGAGACGAAGGACTGGCGGGCCGGGTTGTCGACGACCGTGGCGAGGCCGACGGCGAAGGCGGCGAGGTAGACGTGCCAGACCTCGACGTGTCCGGAGAGGGTGAGGACGGCCAGCGCGATCGCGGTGAGGGCCATCGCCGCCTGCGTGCCGAGCAGTGCGGGGCGCTTGCGCATCCGGTCGACCAGGACGCCGCCGTAGAGGCCGAAGAGGAGCATCGGCAGGAACTGCAGGGCCGTGGTGACGCCGACGGCCGTGGAGGAGCCGGTGAGGCTGAGGACCAGCCAGTCCTGGGCGATGCGCTGCATCCAGGTGCCGATGTTGGAGACGACCTGCCCCATGAAGAACAGGCGGTAGTTCCTGATCCTGAGGGAGCTGAACATCGACGTCCCGCGGGCGGCGGGGCCGGGAGGGGGTGGGGAGTCGTGGGTGGCCGGTGCGGGGGCGGAGTCTGCTCCGGGTCCCGAACTCAAAAGGGTCGCCTCCTCGTGGATGCCGCTGACGCGTGCGGACGCTGTCTACAGGTGTGCGAGTTTCTCCAGGACGGGCGCGGCGGCGCGGATCTTCGCCCACTCGTCCTCGTCGAGGCCGTCGACCAGGGTGGCCAGGAAGGCGTTCCGCTTGGCGCGGCTCTCCGCGAGCATGGCCTCGGCCTGCTCGGTCTTCGTGACGACCTTCTGGCGCCGGTCCTCGGGGTGGGGTTCCAGACGGACCAGTCCCTTGGCTTCGAGCAGCGCCACGATGCGGGTCATCGAGGGCGGCTGTACGTGCTCCTTGCGGGCGAGTTCACCCGGGGTGGCCTGGCCGCAGAGGGACAGGGTGCCCAGCACCGACATCTCGGTGGGGCTCAGCGACTCGTCGACCCGTTGGTGCTTGAGCCGACGGGACAGCCGCATCACGGCGGAGCGGAGGGAGTTCACGGCGGCAGCGTCGTCGCCATGGGTGAGGTCCGGCATCTCCTTAGCGTAACTCATTACTCTCGCTAAACAAGCTGGGGCGCATCGGGATTCCCGTGAGGCCCGCCACTGGAACCGGATCATCACCCGAACGAGTGAGTTGGCGGCGGAAAGTGAACGCCGGGCGGAGGGTGCCAGCGACCCTCGTGTCCATGGGGACCAGCGTGCTCAGCCTGCGGATGGACGAGGAGCTGCTCGAACGGCTCCGGGATCATGCGGCGAAAAGGGGGATGAGCGTCCAGGACTACGTGGTCGGGACGCTCGTCCGCGACGACTTCGACGAGCGGTTCCAGACCGCCGTCGAGGAGACGGAGAAGTTCTACGGGGTGACGTGAGCGGCGGGGTCCGTCACCCCGCCGCCCGTGTCGTCCCGGGCCGCCGCCTCGCGGCGGTCGGAGCCGGTCAGGTCAGGCCGAGCGCCGGCATCAGGTAGTAGAAGGCGAACACCGCCGAGACGACGTACATCGCGGCCGGGATCTCCCTGGCCCGGCCGGCCGCGAGGCGCAGGACGACGAAGGTGATGAAGCCCATGCCGATGCCGTTGGTGATCGAGTAGGTGAACGGCATCATCACCATCGTGACGAAGGCCGGGATGGCGATGGTGTGGTCGGCCCAGTCGATCTCCTTGACCGAGCCGGCCAGGATCAGGTAGCCGACCGCCAGCAGGGCCGGGGTGGCCGCCTGGGACGGGACCATGGTGGCGACCGGGGTCAGGAACAGGGCGACGGCGAACAGTCCGCCGGTGACCACGTTCGCGAAGCCGGTACGGGCGCCCTCGCCGACGCCCGCCGTGGACTCCACGAAGGCGGTGGTGGCCGAGGAGGAGCTGGCCCCGCCCGCGGCGACCGCGAGGCCGTCCACGAAGAGCACCTTGTTGATGCCGGGCATCTGACCCTGTGCGTCCGTGAGCTTCGCCTCGTCGCTGACGCCCATGATCGTGCCCATCGCGTCGAAGAAGCACGACAGCAGGACCGTGAAGACGAACAGGACGCCGGTCAGCACGCCGACCTTGCCGAAGCCGCCGAACAGGCTGACCTTGCCGACGAGGCCGAAGTCGGGGCTGGCGACGGGGTTGCCGGGCCACTTGGGGGTGGTCAGGCCCCAGGACGGGATCGTGGCGACGGCGTTGATGATCAGCGCGAGCACGGTCATCGTGACGATCGAGATGAGGATCGCGCCGGAGACCCTGCGGGTGATCAGGGCCAGCGTGAGCAGGGTGCCCAGGACGAAGACCAGGACCGGCCAGCCGTTGAGGTGGCCGTCGGCGCCCAGCTGGAGCGGGACGGTGGTGTGGGCGGCGTCCGGGATGCGGGAGACGAAACCGGAGTCGACCAGGCCGATCAGCATGATGAACAGGCCGATGCCGATGGAGATGGCCTTGCGCAGCCCGAAGGGCACGGCGTTCATGACGCGCTCGCGCAGACCGGTGGCGACGAGCACCATCACGACGAGGCCGGCCAGGACGACCATGCCCATGGCGTCCGGCCAGGACATCCGGGGCGCCAGCTGGAGGGCGACGACGGAGTTCACGCCGAGTCCGGCGGCGAGCGCGATCGGCACGTTGCCGACGACGCCCATGAGGAGCGTGGTGAAGGCCGCGGTCAGCGCGGTGGCGGTGACCAGCTGGCCGTTGTCGAGCTGGTGCCCGTACATGTCCTTGGCGCTGCCGAGGATGATCGGGTTCAGCACGATGATGTAGGCCATCGCGAAGAAGGTGGCGAGACCGCCGCGGATCTCCCGGGGCAGCGTGCTGCCGCGTTCGGAGATCCGGAAGTAGCGGTCGAGGGCGCCGTGGGCGGGCGCCTGTCCCGGCTGCTGGGGCGCGGGAACCTTGGCGGGGGCCGAGGTGGGCATGCGAATCCTCATCACCAGCGGTTTCCCCCAGGCACCGTTGGAGTTTCCTACGAACAGAAGTGGTCAGATGCAAACTGTTTCAGTATGAACATATGAGTCAGTGAGCGCCATCTCCGCGCGTAGATGTGATCACCTCGTAAGCTGTGCCCATGGCCGCGTTCTTCTCGGGTTTCTCGGAACCACCCCGGCACGAGGCACCGGAGCCCCTGGAGGGCCCGGTGGTCGCCACCGTGACCGGCGGCACGATCATCTGGTTCGTGCTCTTCCTGGTCCAGCTCCCGTTCTACGGCTGGTTCCACGACCACGGCCACACCTGGTGGATCTGGACCTGCCTGGCCGGCGGCGGACTCGGCCTGATCGGCATCTGGTACGTCCGCAAGAGGGACGCGGCGATCAGGCGGGACGCGGCGGCCAGGGCCACGGCGGAGCCGGAGGACCCCGGGCCCACCGCGCGCTGACCAGCCCCTCCTGCGACGACGGCACCAGCCCCGCGCTCCCGCCCTCATCCCCAGGTCGGATCTTCCGCTCACTCGGTGGGTGAAGCCGTAGGACCACACGTACCGTCGAGTCCATGACGCACTTCCACGCGAGTGCCGGACTCGACCCGGTGCACCCCCTCCCCGGCCGGGCAGCGGCGACCGGGCTGAGCACCGCCGAGGTCGCGGAGCGCGTCGCGCGGGGGCAGGTCAACGACGTGCCGGTGCGCAGCAGCCGCTCCCTCGGCGAGATCGTCCGGGCGAACGTCTTCACCCGGTTCAACGCGATCATCGGTGTGCTCTGGCTGGTCATGCTGTTCGTCGCGCCGGTCCAGGACAGCCTCTTCGGCTACGTGATCCTCGCCAACACCGGGATCGGCATCATCCAGGAGTGGCGGGCGAAGAAGACCCTCGACTCGCTCGCCGTGATCGGCGAGGTCCGCCCGACCGTACGGCGGGACGGCGCCGCCACCCGGGTCGGGACGTCCGGCATCGTGCTGAACGACGTGATCGAGATCGGCCCCGGCGACAAGGCCGTCGTGGACGGGGTGTGCGTCGAGGCCGACGGGCTGGAGATCGACGAGTCACTGCTCACGGGCGAGGCCGACCCGGTCGCCAAACACGCCGGTGACCAGGTGATGTCGGGGAGTTTCGTGGTCGCGGGCGGGGGCGCGTTCGAGGCGACGCGGGTCGGGCGCGAGGCGTACGCCGCCCAGCTCGCCGAGGAGGCGTCCCGCTTCACCCTCGTCCACTCCGAACTGCGCAGCGGCATCTCCACGATCCTCAAGTACGTGACGTGGATGATGATCCCGACCGCCCTCGGCCTGGTCGTCAGCCAGTTCGTGGTCAAGCAGCACGGCTTCAAGGACTCGGTCGCCCGTACCGTCGGCGGCATCGTGCCCATGGTGCCCGAGGGGCTGGTCCTGCTCACCTCGGTCGCCTTCGCCATCGGTGTCGTCCGGCTCGGCCGCAAACAGTGCCTCGTGCGGGAACTGCCCGCCATCGAGGGGCTGGCCCGCGTCGACACCGTCTGCCTGGACAAGACGGGCACCCTCACCGAGGGCGGCATGGACGTGACCGAGCTGCGGACGCTCCAGGGCGCCGACGAGGGGTACGTCCGCACGGTGCTCGGCGCGCTCGGGGAGTCCGACCCCCGGCCCAACGCCTCCCTCCAGGCCGTCATCAACGCCTGTCCCGCCCCCGGGGACTGGCGCCGCACCGAGTCGCTGCCCTTCTCCTCGGCCCGCAAGTACAGCGGCGCCTCCTTCACCGAGAGCGACGGCGCCTCCGGTACGTGGCTGCTCGGAGCCCCCGACGTCCTCCTCGACACCCACGACCCGGCCGGCGCGACCGCCCTCGCCGAGACCGACCAGCTCAACGAACAGGGACTGCGGGTGCTGCTCCTGGCCCGCGCCGCCCACGGCCTCGACCATCCCGAGGTGGCCCGGTCGGCTCAGCCGGCCGCCCTCGTCGTACTGGAGCAGCGCCTGCGGCCGGACGCGGCGGACACGCTGCGCTACTTCGCCGAGCAGGACGTGCACGCCAAGGTCATCTCCGGGGACAACGCGGTCTCCGTCGGCGCGGTGGCCGGAAAGCTGGGGCTCACCGGCGAGGTCGTGGACGCGCGCCGGCTGCCCGAAGACAAGGAGGCGATGGCACGGGCCCTGGACGAGGGCACGGTGTTCGGGCGGGTCACCCCGCAGCAGAAGCGGGACATGGTGGGCGCCCTGCAGTCACAGGGCCACACGGTCGCCATGACGGGCGACGGCGTCAACGACGTCCTCGCCCTCAAGGACGCCGACATCGGGGTCGCGATGGGCTCCGGGTCCGAGGCGACCCGGGCCGTCGCGCAGATCGTGCTGCTCGACAACAGCTTCGCGAGCCTGCCCTCGGTGGTCGCGGAGGGCAGGCGGGTCATCGGCAACATCACCCGGGTGGCGACCCTGTTCCTGGTGAAGACGGTCTACTCGGTGCTGCTGGCCGTCCTGGTGGTGTGCTGGCGGGTGGAGTACCCGTTCCTGCCCCGCCACCTGACGCTGCTGTCCACCCTCACCATCGGCATCCCGGCGTTCTTCCTCGCCCTCGCCCCCAACCGGGAGCGGGCCCGGCCCCACTTCGTACGGCGCGTCATGCGGCACTCGCTGCCCGGCGGGGTGGTGGCCGCGGTGGCGACCTTCGTGACGTACCTGATCGCCCGCCACCACTACAGCGGCAGCGGCGCGCTGGACGCCGAGACCAGCGCGGCCACCCTGACGCTCTTCCTGGTCTCCATGTGGGTCCTGGCGATCATCGCCCGCCCCTACACCTGGTGGCGGCTGCTCCTGGTGGCGTCGATGGGCGGGGCGTTCGTGGTGGTGCTGATGGTGCCGTCGCTCCAGCACTTCTTCGCGCTGAAGCTGGTCGGCGTGACGATGCCGTGGATCGCGGTCGGCATCTCGGCGGTGGCGGCGGTCGCCCTGGAACTGCTGTGGAAATGGGTCGACCGCCGCTTCCCGGCCTAGGGTCTACCGGTTACTGCACGTCGACGTAGTCGCCGGTGGCGTTGACCGGCGCGGTGGTCGCGCTGCCGGCGAAGACGAACCGGTAGTAGCCGTCGCCCGTCGCGGTGGTCGTGGTCTTCAGGGCACCGGTCGAGGACGACGTGACGCCCTTGACGTTGGTGTACGTGGTGGTGCCCGCCTTGCGGAACTGGAGCACGACCGGCTGGGTCGAGTAGCCCGCGTACTTGTTGGTGTCCCAGTTGGCGCGGCTCAGCTTGCCGGTGACCGTGAGGGTCCTGCCCTTCTTCACGGGCTCGGGGGCGGCGTCGACGGTGAGCTTGGCGGTGCGCAGGAGCTTGGTGGTGCCGAGGTCGCCCTGCCAGGTGTAGTCGTTTCCATCGGTGCCGACGGCGAGGCCGCCCAGCTTCCAGGTACCGGCCCGGCCGTTGACCAGGTCCAGCCTCTCGTTCGAGGACTTCGGACGGAACTGGATCTTCGCCGTGCAGTGGAGGACCGTGGAGGAGGCCGGGGTGCAGGTGCCGGGGTCGTCACCGCCGAGAAGGTCGGTGGGCGTCTCGATCTTGGCGCCGCGGTAGAGGAACGGCCCGCTGAGCAGGGAGTCCGTGTCGAGGCCCGCGGCGTGGGTCAGCGTGTAGCTCGCGCCGACGGTGACGGTACTGGTGGCGCCCACGACGACGGCCTTGCCACTGTTGATCTTCATGTGGGAGAACGTGACGTCGAGGGTCCCGGCGGCACCCGAGGGGGTCGCGTCGGCGGCGGCGCTGAACGCGGCCTTGCCGGACGGGGCGTCGGCGGCCTGCGCGGCCGGCACGGCGAAGGCGGAGAGGACCAGGGCGCCGGAGACGGCGGCCACGGTGGTGCGTATACGCATGTTGCGTTCCCCAGGGGGAGAAGTGATGTGGAGCCTGTTGGCTCACGGGGTGAGATCTGTGACGGATGGGACAGGTTGTACGGAGGGGACCGGATTTTTGTCCGCGCATACGCAACATTGGCGTCCGCATTACGAAAGCACCGCCGGGCCGGGACGCAACTCCCCGGCCCGGCGGTGAACCAGGTGTGACGCAGAGATCGACGTACGACTACACGCTCGGCCACATGGTCTTGCCCGCTGCCAGTCCGCCCGTGCCGTCGCCCGCGTACCAGCGGAGGTCACCGGAGGTCGTCACGGCGGCGAGGTCAGCCTTGCCGTCACCGTTGAAGTCCCCTGCCAACACTGGCCGGTTGCTGGTCCAGGTCTTGTCAGGCCACATGGAACGGGCCTTGTCGAAAGTGCCGTCGGACTTCCCGGCATAGAGGTGCAGCGCACCGTCAGCGGCCACGGCCGCGATGTCGTCCCGTCCGTCACCGGTGAAGTCGGCCGCGGCGATGTGCTTCTTCTTCCAGGTCTTGTCCGGCCACATCGCCTTCTTCTGGTTGACCAGGTTGCCGTCGGCGTCCCGCTTGTAGGTGTTAAGGGAGCCGTCGGGCCACTGGAACAGCAGGGTGTCACGCGCGGCCGTGCCGGTCCGAAGCTTGGCGACGGGCAGACCATCCTTCCAGGTGGCGTCCGTCCACAGCTCGGACCCCTTGTAGACGCCCGGCGCCCAGGAGCGTTGGCTGTGCAGGGTGAGGCCGCCGTCGTCTTCGACCGAGATCAGCTCGACCCCCCTCGTCGCGTCGAAATCTCCCGCGACGATCCGCTTCTGGGTACTGCGCCCGACAGCGGGCACAGAGCCGCCGAACTGAAGTGTCCCGTCCAGTCGGGCGTAGAACACCTGGGCATAGCCGGACTTCATCACGGAGAAGATGTCCGTACGGCCATCCCCGTTGAAGTCGGCCGCCGTCATGACGTCGGTGATCTGCTTCTGACGGGAGCTGAGCAGAACCTGTTGAACCCAGTCCGCGATGTCGTCGACGCGGGTGGCGACGGCACCGGTGCGGGTCTCCTGCGAGTTGAAGCACCCGCCGTCCCAGGACGCGCTGACCACTCCGATGACGCCGGAGGCGTTGAGCACCGGACCGCCTGCGTCCCCCTTGCACAGGGCGGCTCCGGAGGCGGCGGGAGAGAGAGCAAGGGTCGTCGGATTGACGAGGTCCACGCCGAAGGCGCTGGTATGGGCGCGCTCCGGAGTCCACTCGAGCTTGGTCCGGCCATAGCCGCTCGCCCGGAGCTGGTCGCCCTGGGCCGGTGCAGCACCGCTGACCTCGGCGGTCGGATTGTCGCCGAACGGGCCGTCCAGCGGATCGGTGGCTGTGGGCGGGGCGTCGAGCCGGGCCATGACCAAGTCACGGCCCGGGTACGGAACGAGTTCGCGGACGCGTTGCTTCGACTCCGCGGTTACCTTGGGCTTGTTGCCGTCGGCGGTCACCACCGTGGGAAAGGGTGGTACGCCCCTGGTGAGCGTGGTGCTCTGCTCGGGGTCGGCGGCGAAGCAACTGGCGGCGGTGAGAACCCACTGCGGGTCCACCAATGTGCCGGAGCAGCTCCGTTCGTTCGCCGTGCCGCCATCGACGTGGAGCTTCACCGCGTACTGGTCACTGCCCTCAGCGACTTGGTCGCCGACGACGGACTGCGCCGGGGCCGCGGCCAGCAGACCGGTGGTGAGACCGGTCGCCACGACTCCGGCGACCCACACCATGCGCGCTCCGCGCGGACGGGTGTTCATCACTTTTTCCTCGCATCGGAATGTCTGTCCGCGGACGCGTCCGCGGCACGGCGGACGAAGCTGCGGAAGTGCATGTCGGAGCCCGTGTCGGGCGACGCACGGGCGGGGGACGGCCGGCGGATCAACCGGTCACCTGGAGTTCCACGAGGACGGACCGGGCACCGCCTACGGTCCCTTCGCCGACCGACTCCCACCCGTCCTTCGGGACGTTGACCGACGTGGTCTCACCGTTGGAGGTGAGATCGGCGCGGACCGGGTGGTCCGCGGCCTCCACGGCGAAGACCCTGGAGAGCTCCAGCGTGAGGCTGCCGGTCTTGCCGAGGGCCCGGAAGCAGTAGGCGCCCTGGCGGCCCACGGAAGCGTCCTCGACGGTCAGCACCCGGATCTGCTGGGCGGCCTGGTCGCACTCGGCCAGCAGGATGCGTCCGTCGCCCTTCTTCAGCTTGATTCCCTTTTCCGCGAGTATTCGGTCGGCTCCGGGATAGTTGTAGTCCTCGACGGCGCTGGGCGGGCTCGAATCGGACGGAGATTTCGGTGGATCGTCTGCGGAAGCAACGGAAATTCCCGTCAGCGTAGCGCACGCGATCGCGATACCGGAAACAATGAGATTTCGGGCACGGAAAGGCACCGAAGAGTCCCTTCAGGCGCGGCTTCTCGCATCGAGAAATCCCCGCCAGGATGCGATTGAAAAGTGAAATGACACAAAGGTCGTGCGGCCGCTGCGCGGTCGCCAGCCATGCCTTGACAGCCCGTTGCGCGCCGTCGGCGATGAGGTCAGCACCGCCGGGAGTGCACCCGGGTCCCCCGTTCAACCCCCTGAAGAATTACGTCTGGTGCGGCTCCCGGCTGGTCGGACCGGGCCACGCAAAGACAAAGTCAGTGCATAGCGTAAGCATAGGAACATCGAACGTCAACACCAATCCTTCACTTCGCCGCAGCGCTGGCCCGAGACCGGTGGAACATACCGAAACGTCCACTCTGCACTCCGGCCGAATATCTGATCCACAACGCGGAGAAGGGTGACTATGCTTACCCGTCGACTATTCGGCGACTCGCTTTTCGGGGGTCGTCGCCGATGACCGAGACGGGTGCCCAGTGAATCGAAGAACTGACCAGCTCGACACCGCCGGGAAAGCGACACGCGTGATACGCAGAACAGCCCTGAGTCTGCTGCCCATGGCCCTTGCCGTCGGGCTGTTGAGTTCCTTGCCAGCAGCGGCTACAGCGTCCGTACCGAGCAGTCTGCGGACCGCCGCCGCGGCGGACGTAGCGGCTGCCGACCGTGGTCTGATCGTCGACTACTGGAAGGAGGGCGGCGCCGGAGTCAAGGCGGCCGCGGAAGCCGCACTGACCGGCAGCGACGCCGACGCTCAGGCCTTCCTCGCCTCGGTGGACGACCTTGGCTTCCAGGACGAGAGAGTCAGCGCCGCGCAGGTCGCGAGCGTGGGAGGACCGGAACTGCTGACCGCGGCCCGCACGGCACTCGCGGGCAGCCGCGAGGACCTGGAGACCTTCCTCAGCTGGGGCTGGGAAGCCCCGATGCAGCAAGACAACCGTGTCCGCGTCGCCCAGGTCGTCAACGTGGGCGGCCCCAACGTGCAGGACGCCGGACGGGCCGCGCTGAAGGGCACGGCCGACGACGTCAGCCAGTTCCTCAGCGAAGGCCAGTACGCCCAGCGTGAGCAGGACGAGCGGGTACAGCTCGTCCAGATCGTCAGCGTGGGCGGCACCAACGTTCGGGCAGCTGGGCGCATCGCGCTGAGCGGCAGCGCCGCGGACATCCGGGAGTTCCTGGAGGTCGGCCAGTTCGTCGCCCGCGCCAAGGACGAGGAACACGCCACCGTCGCGGAACTCGCCCAGCAGGCGCAGGAGGCGGGCAAGCAGGCCGCCAAGGAGACCGCGGCGGCCAAGACCGAGTCCGCGAAGGCCGTGAAGGCCTCACAGCTTGCCAAGGAGGCGGCGCTGGAGGCCGCGGCCGAGGCGAAGGCCGCGAAGGACGACACGGATCGGGCCGCCCGGGCCGCCAAGCGGGCCGCCACCGCGGCCTCGCAGGCCGCCGCGTCAGCGCAGAAGGCGATCAACGCTGCGAACGCCGCGAACAACTCGGCGCGGGTGGCCGCCAACGCGGCCTCGCAGGCCGCGGCCGCCGCGGCCGGCGCATCCCAGGCTGCTTCCCGCGCGCGCGGCGCCGCCGCCGACGCCGCGGTGGACGCCAAGAACGCCGACGCAGCGCGGACCGCGGCCGAGGACGCCGAAAAGGCGGCCACGGGAGCCGACCTGGCCGCCGACGCCGCCGACGAAGCGGCCACGGCAGCCGACGCAGCGGGTGACGCCGCCAGCTCCGCGGCGAGCGCGGGCGCCAACGCCAACGCCGCCGCCGACGCCGCCGCCGAGGCGGGCAACTACGCCGACCAGTCGAGTTCCGCCGCCGCGGAGGCACGTGCCGCCGCGGCGGCGGCCAGGCGGCACGCAGCCGAGGCGAACCGCGCCGCGAGGGCTGCCGAGGGCCTGGCGCGCAAGGCGGCCACGGCGGCGCGTGAGGCCCGAGACTCCGCGAGGTCGGCGGCCACCCACGCCACCAACGCGGCCAAGGCCGCCAGGGACGCGGCCGAGCACGCAGGTGAAAGCGCGAAGGCTGCGGCCAGGTCCACGGAACACGCGAACGCCGCCACCACGGCCGCGAAGGCCGCCACCGCAGCCGTGACCAAGGCTCAGGAGGTCTTCGCCCTCGCCCGCGAGGTCGAGACAGAGGAACTTCTCAGCCGCACCAACGCCGGTATTGAACTGGCCAAGGACGACAAGGCCGATAGCGACGCCCGCACCGCCGCGCAGGCGGGCCTGGAGAAGGCGGCAAAGGACCGGGACACCGAGCGGGCCCGGCTGGTGGCCGAGGCCGCAAGGCCCGGCGCCGACCTCGCCGCGGTCGCCGACCAAGGCCGCGATCTGGCCGTGCTCGTGATGAAGAACGGCACGGCATGGGGCCGCGCCGCGGCCGAAGCCAGCCTGGGCGGCTCCGACGAGGTCGTCGTCGACTACCTGCGCAACGGGTGGAAGACGGCACGGGAGCAGGACGACCGCTCCTACGTCGAGCGCCTCGCCGAGGAGAGCGCGGACAAAGCCGTGCGCGACGCGGCCGAGACCGCCCTCGACGGCGACGCCGTCGCCATCACAGCGTTCATCGACAACGGGCAGTACCAGGCCGCCGCCCAGGGCATGCGCGTCGCTGTCGCCCAGGTCATCGCCGATGCCGGGCCTATCCTCACCGAGGCCGGCCGCACCGCCCTGAACACCGGCGAGCCGAAGAAATTCAGCGAGTTCCTGGTCAAGGACCAGTACACCGCGCGCACCCAGGACGAGCGGGTCAAGGCGGCGCAGCTCATCGACAGCGGTACCCCGGAGGTGAAAGCGGCCGCGCGGATCGCACTGGAGGGCTCACCACAGACCCTGCACTCTTTCATCGCCTCCGGGCAGTACAAGGCTCAGCGAAAGGACTACCTGGCCGCCACCCATGTATCCCAGGTCCAGAAACTGATCGCCGACGCGTCGAAGGTCGCCGCCACTGCCCAGCAGAACGCGGCGACCGCCCAGAAGGTCGCCGCCACTGCGCGCAAGGAGGCTGGAAAGGCCGCCAACTGGGCCAAGGAGGCCAACGACTCCGCTACCAAGGCACAAAAGTCCGCCGACCAGGCCGCCGAGTACGCCAAAGAGGCCGAGGCGTCCGCGGCGAAGGCCGCCGCCTCCGCCAAGACGGCCCGGGACGCTGCGAACCGCGCCGACGTCTCCGCCTCCCGTGCGGCGAAGTCGGCGGCCGACGCCACGCTCTCCTCGGAGATGGCACAGGCCTCCGCGGCCAACGCGTCGTACTACGCCGACGAGGCCCACAAGTCGGCGGTCGCGGCCGGCAAGGACGCCGACGCCGCGCTGAAAGCCGCCACCGAAGCCTTCAGCGCCGCGGTCCAGAAGTACCGCGAAGAGGAGGAGGTGCGACGCAAGGCCGCCGTCAAAGCCAAGGAGGAGGCCGAGAACGGGCCGAGCGCAGCCGAGCTGTACCGCTGCCAGCAGGCGATCGTCCCGTGCGACCCGCAGGAGTTCGCCCGCTGGTGCCAACACCTTGAGGCCTACTGCGATGTTGTGCAGTACGGCAAGGAGTTCGGCGACGCCATGGAGGATCTTTGGAGCGCCGAGAAGGATTTCCTGGGCATCGGCGAGTACGAGAAGTGTCTGCAGAAGAAGGACTTCGACAACTGCAACGGCCTCGCCGTGGACGCCCTTCTCAACGGCAAGCTGAAGGCCCTGGAGCGGGTGTACGACGAGCTGAAGCTGCTCAAGCGCGGCTGCAAGATCGTCGACAAGGCACCTCTGCGGTCGACGGCGAGGGTCGGGTTCACCACCGCTGTCGCCGCCGCGTCGGCGGGGGTGCCGTGCGGGGAACACAAGGTTCCGGGGCTGCCCCGGGACGTGTCCGAGATCCCCGACTCCTACGGCTGTGAGGCATGCGCCGAGAAGATCAGGAAGAGTCTCGGAGGTGGCAAGCTCGTCACCATAAAGCCGATGGAGGAGCTGATGCTGCCCAGATACCGGGGCGAGGATGCGGGTTGGTACAACCACGTGGTGGTGGTCTACAACGACCGGGTCTACGACGCCTGGACCGGGCGGGGCGGCGAGACCGTCGCCGAGTACAAGTCGAGGTGGACACGGCCGGACAAGATCGACTTCGGGTTCTAGGAGACGAGTGCGCGACAAGGAGTTCATCGAGGCGTTCCGTGACGGGCAGGAGGGATTCGGCCTGAACGGCACCTACTACCCGACCGTCATGTTCCTCACAGGGATTGACGTCGGCCGGTCCGGCGGCCTGCTGCGCGGGTTCACGGAGTGGCTGGTCGTTCGCAGGGGCGAGTGCATCAGCCTCTACTGGCATCAGCTCGTCCTCCTGGACCTGTTCCCCGACATGAAACTCCAGGGCTGGAAGGATCCGGGCCACCTGACCCCGGACCAGCACCGGCAGGCCGTGGAGCACCTGTTCTCGCTCGTCCTGGAATTCCTGGGCGTACGGAACAACCCGCGGGCGCTGGGCCTCATGTACACGCGGTACGAAGCCCTGTACGCCCGCATCGAGGGATAGGCCGGTACATACGCCAGGGCCGCCTCACCGGAGAGTCCTCCGGCGAGGCGGCCCCGCGTTCGTGTCGCGCTCAGTCGAACCAGCGGTCCCGGGAGAGTTCGGCTGTGCGGGAGGGGTCTTCCAGGAGGGCTGTCACCTCGAAGCGGCGGGGCCACTGGCCCGCCGCCCAGGCGAGGCCGGCGGCGACGCCCTCCAGGGTCGCGGCGTGCAGGACGCCGTCCTGGGTCAGGCGCCAGTCCAGTTCGACGCCGTCCACGACGAGTTCCTCGTGCTCGACGTAGGTCGCGGGGGTGCGCGGCCCCAGCAGGAGCGCCACCGGCTCCGGTACGCCGTGTTCGGTGCCCTCGGAGTCCACCCGGCCCGTCACGGACTCGCTGAGCCGCCGTACCTGGAAGAGTTCGGCCAGTTCGGCGGCGCGGGCCGGGCGTACCGGCAGCAGGGGGACGCCGTCGGTGAAGGGCAGCAGGTCGGGTGAGTCGACGACCATCGCCTCGGACGCCTCCACCACCTCGATCCGGCCGTCGACCACGGCCCGCAACTCGTCGGGCAGGGTGACCTGTTCGGGGTCCAGTTCGGCCAGCGCGCCGTACAGGGAGTGCAGTTGGGCGGCGGTGACCTCACGGTCGGGGTCGGCGAGCCGGTCCAGGAGTTCGGCGGCGCCGCCCGGTTCGTCGAGGAGGGCGGCAACCGAGGTCCGGACGCCCAGCGCCCGCAGCACCTGCTCGTCGTCGAAGCCGGTCGCCTCGGCCTCCTCGTACAGGCCGCGCAGCAGCGGGTCGCCGCCGGCCGCCAGCAGGCCGGCCGGGCGGCGGCCGTCGAGCACCGGGTGCCCGCGCAGCCACCAGGCGGTGTACGGCCGTACGACCTCGTGGGTGCCGTCGGCCAGAAGGATCCGCACGGGCTGGACGATCGCGTCGCGCAGCGGGGGCCGGGACAGCAGGGCGAGGGCCTCGGGCCACTTGTCCTCGTCGACGAGGTCCAGGTCGCGCACGGCGAGCAGTTCGGTGGCGACCGGCGGGACCGGGGTGTCCGGGAAGCGGTCGAGGACGTCCTCGCTCCACACGTCGACGGCGTCCAGCAGGCCGGCGTCGTCGGGTTCGGCGAAGTCCCCGTCGCGGGGCTCCAGTTCGTCCGGGTCGAGGACGACGTCCGTGGCGCGGACGAGGGTGAAGTTCGCGAGCACCCCGCAGGCGGCCAGCGGCTGTTCGCCCCACTTCCGGGCCAGCTCGGCGTCCACGAGGGCGAGTTCGTCCTCCCGCATGACCCGGGCGAACGGGCTGCCGGGCAGCACGAGTTCGCCGGCCGGGGACAGCTCGCCCTCCTCGTCGGGCAGGGCGAGGGCGCCGAGCCAGGGCTCGTCGCCGGGCTCCAGGCCCGCGTCCCGGACGAGCGCGAGGACGGTGTCGGCCAGTTCCTCGCTGTCGGGCGCGTCCTCCTCCCAGTCCATCGGGCCCTCGTCGTCCAGGGAGGCGGCCACGGCCGCCCGCACCTGGGGCGTGGTGAGCACGGCGCGGGGTGTCGCGGGCAGCGCGCCCAGCTTCTCCAGGAGCGGATGGACGGCGTCCGCGTGGGCGACCTTGAGGCCGAGCCGGGCCAGCACCTCCGGGTCGGCGCGGTCGTCGGGGGTGGGCAGCAGGACCTGGCGCGGGCCGATGGTCGTACGCCCGTCGGCGAGCGGCACGGGAAGCCCGGACAGCCGGTCCGGGTCGACGCCGGCGAGGCTGTCGTACAGCCGCCGCCACCAGCCGGGTTCCTTCTCCAGACCGGCCAGCCGGTCCACCGCGTCCGTCAGCGGCACCCGGGCGACGCCCAACGTCCGCAGCTCGACCCGTCGTTCGAGACCGGCGGGCAGCAGCGTGGGCAGCACCTCGGCGAGCACCCGCACGGTGTCGCCGCTCGCGCCCTCCACCACCTCGGCGTCCCGCGGCCGCAGCGACTGGGGCAGCTCGTCGGCGTCGTCCCCGGCGGGCGCGAGGGCGGGCGGCAGGAACGAGGTGCGGGGCAGCAGGTCCAGGACGGCCTGCCGCAGCGCCCCGTCCAGCTCGCCCTGGCCCAGCGGACCGGGCACCAGGCCGATGACCGCCTCGCTCACCGGCCGCCAGTCGGCGAGGAGTCCGGCGTAGGTGTCCGCCGCCCGCCGCACGAGGAAGTCCGTCAGCGGACCGGGCGCCGCGTGCCGGCGGGTGGTGTCCAGCGGGAAGGAGGCGATGAGCAGGGCGGGCACGCCGAGCGCCTCGTCGCTGGGCGTGGGGGCGTGGACGTACGGGCTGGTGCGGGGGCGGACCGGGGCGCCGTCGGCGTCGACGGGCACGGCCCAGGTCACCGACCAGTGGGGGCGCAGCCGCTCCTCCACCGGGCGGTCGGCGAGCAGGTCCGGGGTGAGCGGCCCGTGCGCGGACGCGGTACGCCAGCGGGTGGTGCCGTCCCGGGAGTCCTCCACGACGGTCTCCGCGCCCTCCGTCCGGCGGCGCAGGGTGCGGACCTCGCCCGTCCCCGTCTCGATCACGACCTCCTCCAGGCCGGGAAGGGCGAGGAGCAGCGCGTCGTCGACGGCGTTCAGGAGGCGTTCGGCGAGGCCGGCGGCCGCGGAGTCGCGCAGCGGCAGGATGACGGCCGTGTCGTACGGCTCCGGGGCCGTGCCCTCGGCGGCGAAGGGCAGCCGCAGCAGCGGGACGTGGCCCTCGCGCCGGCGGATCTCACCCCCGAGTCCGGGGCTGTGCAGGGCCGTCTCCTCGGCCAGCACCCGCGCCTCGGCGAGCGACCAGCGGACCCCGCCGTGCCGGCCGACGAGCGCGGGCTCGTCCGTGACGGCGAGGACGGCGGCGAACCCGACACCGTAACGGCCCACGGCACCGACCGCCCCGTCCGCACCCACCGCCCCGTCCGCGCCGTCGGTCTCGTCCGTCCGGCCGGTGTCCCGCTTGGCGGAGGCGCGGAGCGTGGACAGCGACTCGACACCGGCCGCGTCCACGGGGGCACCGGTGTTGGCGGCGACCAGGACGCCGTCGCGGAGGGTGAGCCGGAGCCGGCCGGGCACACCCGCCCGGGCGGCCGCGTCGGCGGCGTTCTGGGCGAGCTCCACGACGAGCCGGTCCCGGTAGCCGCCGAGGACGAGGTCCTCCTCGGCGTTGGCGTCCTCACGGAACCGGGCCGGACTGGTGGCCCAGGCGTCCAGCACACCGCGGCGCAGACGGGCCGTCCCGAACGGATCGGCACCCTCGGCGGCGGGCCGCACGAACTTGCTCACGTTCACTCTCCTCGTCGGCGTGACGACGAAGGTACCGCGCGCACGGAAGGCACCGTCACGTGAGCTCGGGGAGCCCGGCACCAAGTCAGCCCCTCCGGCGTGTGAGGACGAGGCCGTTCAGGCCGGCAGGGGGGCCAGGGGCGCAGCCCCGGAAGGGCGCGCCCCACGGACCCGCAGCCGCCGGCCAGGCACCCCGCACCCGCCCGCCAGGGCAGGCACACCCCAGGCGCACCCCAGGGAGATCCCAGGAGGCCCTAGGAGTGCCCCAACTCCGCCGCGTCCCCGTCGGAGACATCCGGTACGGACCCCGAGTCCGCGGCCGGACGCAACGGGAAGGGATCGAGCCGCGTCTCGTCGAGCCGCGGCGGTGGCGGCTGCGGCGGCTGCGGCATGACCGCCGCCTCGGAGTGCCCCCCGCACCCGTACGCGAGCGAGACGACCCGCCCGTCGGCCGGCGCGAACTCGTTGGCGCAGACACCGAAGGCCTGCCCCAGTGATCCGCCCATCGGCGTGAGGAAGGCACAGCTGACACAGGACGCCGGGGCGGCCTGGGCCATCGGGGTCTCGGGGCCGTACGCCTCCTCCCAGCGGTCCGCGGCGGCGCGCAGCCCGTACCGGGACAGGACCCGCGCCCGCCGCATGCCGAGTTCCTCGGCGACCGCGGCGATCGACCCGCGCGCGGGGGCGCCGAGGCGCGCCGCAGAGCCCTCGGTGACCTCCGCGTCCTCGGCCTCGACGAGCTCGGCCATCTCCTCCGACACGACGGAGTTCGGCGGTGGCTCGTCCTCGCCGGTGTAGCCGGGCTCCAGCCGCAGGTCGTCGGCCTCCGTCGGCAGGAGGTCGCCGGGGCCCATGTCTCCGGGGCGCAGCCGCTCGCTCCACGGCACCCACTCGGGTGCCAGCAGGGCGTCCGGTCCGGGCAGCAGGACCACCTCGTCGAGCGTGACGAGTTTGGCGCGCGAGGCGCGGGCCACCGTCACGGCCCAGCGCCAGCCGCGGTAACCGAACTCCTTGCACTCGAAGAAGTGCGTGACAACCCGGTCCCCGTCGGCCTGGAGCCCGGTGTGCTCGCCGACGACTCCGGGTGCGGCGGCCTCCTCGGCCGCGGCACGGGCGAGGTCGACCGCCTCGGCGCACAGGCGGTCGGTGGTGCGGCTTCGCGTTGTCGCTGCGCTCACAGGTATCGCTTCTCTCCTACGCCGTCTCTCGGGTGCGTCTGCCTTTGGCGGCGGGGCGGACGGAGCGGACCGGAGGACCGCGTCGACGTCCGCGCCCGCTCGCACTCGGGCGCACCTGTACCACCCATTCTGCGGGATGGCTGAGATACGCACGCTACCCGTTCACCGGCGCTCGGCCTACACCGGAGGTTGTTCTTCGGCGCTTCGCGCCGATGTTTTCCGGTCCGCCCGCGGGGACCGGCCGGTCGAGAAGTGCGCGGCCATACGCGCGGTAACCGCACTATCAATGCCTTTCTCGGGGCACTATGACGTCGTGGCAGCCGCGAGGACACCCCCAGGAGCCACCGGAGTCGGTGGGGTCAAGGGCAGCAGTCGAGACGGCGGTTCGGGCCGGTGGAGAGGGTCCGTCCGCTCCGTCGGCCGTGCCCTGCACTTCCCGGTGACCGGTCCGGCCCGCGGGATCCGCAGGGCGACCCACGCGCACGGCGCCGGGGAATCGGGCCTCGGCAAACTCATCGAACTCCACGCGGTGAACGGCGCCGGCGACGTCATGATCACCGTGGCGCTCGCCTCGACCGTCTTCTTCTCGGTGCCGACCGACGAGGCCCGCGGGCGCGTCGCTCTCTACCTGGCGATCACCATGGCGCCCTTCACGGTCCTCGCGCCGGTCATCGGCCCGCTCCTCGACCGGCTCCCGCACGGCCGCCGGGCGGCGATGGCGGGTGCGATGCTCGCCCGGGCCCTGCTCGCGCTGATCATCTCCGGGGCGGTCGCCGCCGGCAGCCTGGAGCTGTACCCGGCGGCCCTGGGCGTACTGGTCGCCTCGAAGGCGTACGGCGTGGTCAGAAGCGCCGTGGTGCCCAGGCTGCTGCCACCGGGCTTCTCCCTGGTGAAGGCCAACTCGCGGGTCACGCTCGGCGGGCTTCTGGCGACCGGTGTCGCGGCGCCCGTCGCGGCCGGCCTCCAGGCCGTCGGCTCCCGCTGGCCGCTCTACGGCGCCTTCGTGATCTTCGTCGCGGGGATGTTCCTGTCCTTCTCGCTGCCGCCGAAGGTCGACTCCTCCAAGGGCGAGGACATCGCGCTGCTCGCCGCCGACGAGGAGCACCTGCACGGGCCGCACCTGCGTCCGGTCAAACGCCCCGGGCTGCGCACGGTCGGTACGGCCGTCACCCACGCCCTCGGCGCCAACGCCACCCTGCGCTGCCTCACCGGCTTCCTGATCTTCTACCTGGCGTTCCTGCTGCGGGAGCATCCGCTGACCGGTGAGAGCGCGGCGGTGTCGCTGGGCATAGTGGGTGTCGCGGCGGGCGCGGGCAACGCGCTCGGCACGGCGGTCGGGGCGTGGCTGCGCCGGGCCCCGGAGATCATCATCGTCGCCGTGGTGGCGATCGTGCTGGGCGCGGCGATCACGGCCGCGATCTTCTTCGGCGCGTTCCTGGTGGCGTGTCTGGCGGCGGTCGCCGGGTTCGCGCAGGCCCTCGCCAAGCTGTCCCTGGACGCGCTGATCCAGCGGGACGTGCCCGAGCTGGTCCGCACGTCGGCGTTCGCCCGTTCGGAGACCCTGTTGCAGGTGGCCTGGGTGTTCGGCGGCGCGATCGGCATCGTGCTGCCGCTGAACGGCACGCTCGGCATGTCGGTGGCCGCCGTGATCGTCGCCGCCGGCTGGCTGGGCACCACCCGCGGGCTGCTGGCCTCGGCCCGCCGCGGCGGCGCCGGGAACCCGCGAGTGGCGTAACGAACCGGGCACGCCGCACCCCGCGTAGGGGGAGGGTCCCACCTGCCCGATAGCCTTCGCCCATGACCACGCTGCCCCGCGGCGAAGCCGCTGATGTACACCGGGCTGTGCGACGCCGCCGCGTCGTCGCCGCCGCCGGCGCCGTTGCCGCCGGACTGCTCGTCCTGTCGGCCTGCGACAAGCCGACGCCGCGCGCCACCGTGACGGTCGGCAAGAGCTCGGTGAGCGCCGAGGCCGCCTGCTACGACGACGGCGGCAACCTCGGCAAGGCGAAGGCCACGAAGTGCGCCCTGCGGAAGTCGTCGGACTCGATCGACGTGCCGCAGAGCGAGACCCTGCGCATCGGCGTGGACCCGAAGGTCGCCGACACCGGCTGGGCCCTGTGGATCAACGGTCAGCAGGTCACCAACCCGTACAAGAAGACGTACTACTCCTTCGCGGGCGTCGACCTGTTCGCCGACCAGCAGGGCCAGACCGCGCCGAAGCAGCTGTACATCAGCGTCGTCGAGCAGAACAAGGCCGGCACCCAGTTCAAGGGCGTGTGGAACTTCAAGCTCGTGAACGCGGACGCCTGATCCCCGGTCCCGCCATGCGCATCCTCCTGGCCACCGCGGTCCCCGTCGAACGGGACGCGGTGGCTCGCGCGTTCTCCGGGCCGGCGCGTGAGGTGCGGGTGCCGGGCGTGACCCTGCACCGGCTCCCCGACGGCGGCCCCGACCTGATCGCCGCCGGCGTGGGCCCCGCCCTCGCCGCCGCCTCCGTCGCCGCCGCCCTCACCGTCGCGGCCCTGGACGGCGCCCCCTACGACCTGGCCGTCTCCACCGGCATCAGCGGCGGCTTCGCCCCCGGCGCGCCCCTCGGCTCCCTCGTGGTCGCCGACGAGATCACCGCCGCCGACCTGGGCGCCGAGACGGCCGACGGCTTCCTGCCGGTGACCGAACTCGGCTTCGGGACCGTCACCCACCGTCCACCGGAAACACTCGTACGAGGGGTCGCGGCGGCCACCGGAGCGCGCGCCGGCACGGTCCTCACGGTGTCCACCGTCACCGGTACGGCCGCCCGCGCCCGCGCGCTGCGGACCCGGCACCCGCGGGCGCTGGCCGAGGCCATGGAGGGCTTCGGGGTCGCCGAGGCCGCCGCCGCGCACGGGGTGCCCGTGCTGGAGATCCGGGCCGTCTCCAATCCGGTCGGCCCGCGCGACCGCGCCGCCTGGCGCATCGGCGACGCCCTCACGGCCCTGACGGACGCCTTCGGGAAGCTCGCGCCCGCACTGGAGAGTTGGAACCCACATGACGACACACCCGACCGAGACCGCTGAGCGGCCGCAGACCCTGCGGATCGCGTACTCCCCCTGCCCGAACGACACGTTCGTCTTCGACGCCCTCGCCCACGGCCGCGTCGCCGACGCCCCCGCGTTCGACGTGACCTTCGCGGACATCGACCTCACCAACGGCATGGCCGAGCGCGGCGAACTCGACGTGCTGAAGGTGTCGTACGCCGTGCTGCCGTACGTCCTCGACGAGTACGCGCTGCTGCCCTGCGGCGGCGCGCTGGGCCGGGGCTGCGGGCCGCTGGTGCTGACCCGGGAGGCGGGCACCGACCTCACGGGCCGGACCGTCGCCGTCCCGAGCGAGAGGTCGACGGCCTATCTGCTGTTCCGGCTGTGGGCGTCGGACCAGGTGCCGGGCGGGGTCGGCGAGATCGTGGTCATGCCGTTCGACGAGATCATGCCCGCCGTACGGGACGGCCGGGTCGACGCCGGACTCGTCATCCACGAGGCCCGATTCACCTACCGGAACTACGGGCTGCACAAGCTCGCCGACATGGGCGAGCACTGGGAGGACACGACCGGGCTGCCGATCCCGCTGGGCGCGATCATCGCCCGCCGGGCCCTGGGTGCCGGGACGCTGACAGCGCTCGCCGAGTCGATCCGTACCTCGGTGCGGGCCGCCTGGGACGACCCCGCGGTCTCCCGGCCCTACGTCATGGAACACGCCCAGGAAATGGACCCGGAAGTCGCCGACCAGCACATCGGGCTGTACGTCAACGAATTCACCGCCGACCTCGGCGACGACGGCTACGCGGCGGTACGCGGACTGCTCACGCGCGCGGCCGCCGAGGGACTGGTGCCGCCCCTCGGCCCGGACGCGCTCGCTTTCCCCTGAGCGCCTCGCGGCGGGGGCGGGTCCTACACGTCCAGTTGGTCGGCGACCGCGCGCAGCAGACCCGCGATCTTCGCTCCGGACGCCTTGTCGGGGTAACGGCCCCTCTCCAGCATCGGCGTGATGTTCTCCAGGAGGGTCGTCAAATCCTGGACGATGGAGGCGAGTTCGTCGGGCTTTCTGCGGGTCGCGGCCGCGACGGACGGGGTCGGATCGAGAATGGTGACCGAGAGGGCCTGGTCACCGCGCTGCCCGGCGACCACTCCGAACTCCACCCGCTGGCCCGGCTTGAGCATCTCGACTCCGGCGGGGAGGACCGAGGAATGGACGAAGACGTCACCGCCGTCGTCGCGGGAGAGAAAGCCGAAGCCCTTCTCACTGTTGAACCACTTGACTTTGCCGGTGGGCACGTCTGTCCTCGTCCTCGTACTCGTCGGAAAACTGCTTCGTGAACGGCTCTGGATAGCACTGCGGCGGGTCTCCCGGACCCGCCGGTACCAAGGCTAATGGTCTTCAGGCCGGAGACAAGACGTCCTCCGGTTGTTCCTTCGGGCAGGGAACTACCCTGGTGGGGTGCGTGACAAAACCCAAGCGAATTCCGCCGGACCCGGTGACCGACTGATCCGTGCCGGAGTTGTCGTGTTCTTCGTCGGCGCGGTGGCCACACTCGTCACCGTGGCCCCGCTGTTGCTCGACACGGCGCCTTTCCCCACATACATGTTCGGACTGAGCATGCTGATGGGTGTGGGCTTCCTGCTGGCCGCCGCCGGTGTGCTGAGGTCCGTGGCGGCGGGGCGCCGTCAGGCGGGGGCCGGGCGGTAGGGCGGGTTCGCGTGGGCGGCGAGCCAGTCCGGGAACTCGCCGAGGCCGCCGAGGACGACGTCCGCGCCCGCCGTACGCAACTCCTCGGGGCTGCACGGGCCGGTGGCGACGGTGACGGCGAGGGCGCCGGCCGTGCGGGCGCCGCGTACGTCTCCGACGTGGTCGCCGACGTACACGCCCGCCCCGTGCGCGCGCAGCGCCCCCGCCTTCTGCTCGGCCCACAGGTCGCCGACGACCGCGTCCGGCTCGATGCCGAGGTGCTCCAGGTGGAGCTCGGCGTTCGGCTGGTGCTTGGCGGTGACGACGACCGTCCGCCCGCCGGCCGCCCGGACGGCCGCGAGGGCCTCGCGGGCGCCCGGCATGGCGGTCGTGGGCGTGATGGCGATCGCCGGGTACATCGAGCGGTAGAGGTCGGCCATGGCCGGGACCTGCCGCGCCGGGAACCAGTTGACCAGTTCGTCCGCGAGGGGCGGACCGAGTCGCGTGACCGCGAGGTCTGCGTCGATGTACGTCCCCGTACGCTCGGCGAGTGCCTGGTAGCAGGCACGGATGCCGGGCCGGGAGTCGATGAGGGTCATGTCGAGATCGAAGCCGACGGTCAGCGTGGGAGAGGTCATGCGGGCCATTGTGCCGAGTCGGTGCGGCCTACACGTGTCCCCGGGTCGGGCGGAGCCGGCCGGGGGTGACCGGCCCGGTTCAGCGGCGGCGTTGCGAGCGCCACACCAGGAACAGGGCGGAGGCGACGGCCGCGCCGCGGATCACCCAGGGCCAGGTCTGGCCGATCGCGTCGTTCAGGTGGCCCTGGGCGACGGGCTCGCCCCAGCGGCCCTGTGTCCTGCCCCAGATCCAGACGAAGCCGGCCGCGACGGACAGTGCGGGCAGGAACACGACCGCCCACTTCGTCTCGGCCTGGGTGAGCCGGCGTGAGGCGTAGGCGATCAGCCAGCCGACCACGAGGACCGGCAGGTTGCCGAGGACGGCGCCCGCGAGCAGGAGCCCGGCGGCGAGCAGGAGCAGCGGGTTGCTCCAGCCGCGGGCCCTGGGGGTCGCGGCGGGAGCGGGCGCGGGCGCGGTGGGGGTCCGGCGCAGGCGCCGGGGCAGCAGGCGGCGGCGCCGGGCGGGCGGGGCGGCGGCCGGGAGGGGTGCGCCGGCTCCCTCGACGACCGGCGCGGTCTCCTTGGTGGCCGCGGGGTCCGTCTCCTTCGGCGGCGGCGGTTTGAGCAGCTCGGGGATCTCCACTCCGCCGACGAACCCGGGCACGGCGTCCCCGAGTCCGAAGGGGCTGCTGTCCACCCGCCACCAGTCGGGCTGCCGGGTGACGTCCCCGAGTTCGTGGGCGCTGGCCAGATGCGGCGGGGAGGGCGCGTCGGAGGCGGTGGGCCGCGGCGGCTGGGCGGGGCGGGGCCGGGGGACCATGCGGCGCAGGCCCTTGGGCCGCTCGGTGTCCTCCGGTTCGCGGTCGCGCTGTTCCGGTACGGCGGGGGTCGGCGTGCGGGGTGCGTCACCGGTGCCGCCGCCCGCGGCGGCGACGACGTCGTCGGGGCTGCCGATGCGGTCCAGGATGCGGCGGACGGCGGCGGGACTGTCGACGGGCACCTTGGCGCGCCGCCGGTCGATCTCGTTGCGCAGTTCCGAGACGAGCCGCATGCGGGTGCCGGACGGCAGCTGCCGCTGCTGGGCCACGTCGCCGACGCGGCTCAGATACTCGTAGACGACCTGGTCGCTCTCGATACCCACGAAGTCCCCTCCGGGGCCGGTGCGTTGGATACCCCGTGGGACGACGGTAGCGCAGGTCAGCCTCTTCCAGCCGGTAAGCCGTCCGGTGGCGGGGGCGTTCGCGCCCGGGCGGCGGGTGGGTCGGCGGCGGGCCGCACGCCCGGGTCGGCCGCCGGGGGTGACCCGCTACCGTGGGGCGGATGAGCAACCCGGCATCCCCGCCCCGCTCCCTCGCGGAGGCCCTCCGCGCACGGGACGACGCGGCCCTGGCGGTCCTTCTGCGTGCCCGGCCCGACCTCATCACGCCGGTGCCCACCGATCTCACGCAGCTCGCGACGCGGGCCGGCACGCGTGCGTCGGTCGTCCGGGCCCTGGAGCGGCTGGACCGGTTCGCGCTCCAGACGGCGGAGGCGCTGGCCGTCGCCGCCGACCCGGCGCCGTACGCGGAGCTGCTGGCGCTGATGGCCGGGGACGAGGGCGATCCGGTGGTGGCAGCCGCGCTGCCGGGGGCCCTGGGGACGCTGCGTGAGCAGGCGCTGGTGTGGGGGGACGACGAGCGGCTGCGTCTGGTGCGTACGGCGCGGGAGCTGCTGGCCCCCTCACCGCAGCATCCGTCGCCGACGGGACTGGGTCCCACGGTCGCGGAGGCCACGGCGGGCATGTCCCCGGGCCGTATCCAGGAGATCGTCGCGTCGGCGGGGCTGGCGTCGACGCACGACTCGGTGTCGGCGGTGAACGCGCTGACCGCGCTGTTCGGGGACCGGGTCCGGATGGCGGCGTTGCTGGCGGAGCTGCCGGAGGAGTCCCGGGAGGTGTTGTCCCGGCTGGTGTGGGGTCCGCCGTACGGTCAGGTCACCGCGGAGCCGGCGGCGCGTCTGCGGCGGTTGCTGGACCGCGGGTTGCTGCTGCCGACGGCACCGGGGACGGTCGTCCTGCCGCGGGAGGTGGCGCTGCATCTGCGCGGCGGGCGTGCGCACCGGGCGGCCGAGCCGGTGCCGCCCGCCGTGGAGGCGGCCGGCACGTACCGTCCGCAGATGGTGGACGCGGCGGCGGCCGGGCAGGCGTACACGGCGCTGGCGACGGTGGAGGAGCTGCTGAAGGACTGGGACGAGGGTGGTCCGGCGGTGCTGCGGGCCGGGGGGCTGAGTGTCCGGGACCTCAAGCGCACGGCGGTCGCCCTCGACGTGTCCGAGCCCGTGGCCGCGTTCTGGGTCGAACTCGCCTACGCGGCGGGCCTGTTGGCCTCCGACGGGGAGGCGGACGAGCGGTACGCGGCGACCCCGGGGTACGACGAGTGGCTGGAACAGCCCGCCGCGCAGCGCTGGGCGCGGTTGGCGGAGGCGTGGCTGACGGCGACCCGGACGCCGGGGGTGGTCGGCGGGCGGGACGCGAAGGAGCGCACGCTGTCGGCGCTCGGACCGGGTCTGGACCGCTCGGCGGCTCCGGAGGTACGGCACCGGGTGCTGACGCTGCTGGCCGGGCTGCCGGAGGGGTTCTCGCCGTCCGCGGGGTCGGTCCTCGCCAGGCTGCGCTGGGAGCGCCCGTCGCGCGGTCCGCAGCAGGACGACGACCTGCGGGGCCGGCTCGCGCGGTGGACGCTGTCGGAGGCGGAGCTGCTGGGTGTCACCGGCCGGGGCGCCATGTCGGCGCACGGGCGGGCGCTGCTCGGGGCGCCCGCGCCGAAGCAGGCGGCCCGGGAGCAGAGCGGACGGGCCGCGGAGCCGGCGGCGCGGAAGCGGAGCGGACGGGCCGCGGAGCCGGCGGCGCGGGAGCGCAGCGGACGGGCCGCGGAGCCGGCGGGACCGGGCGACAAGCTGCCCGTGCACCACGCGCCGGGGACCAGGTCGCCGGCGCCCCAGCCGCCCGGTGAGGGACCGTCGACCGCGCTCCACCTGCCCGGTGCGGGATCGTCCGGGTCCGGTGTCGCGGTGGTTCTCCCCGAGCCCCTGTCCGCGGTCGAGCAGGCCGTGGCCTCCGCGGCCGCCGCCCGGCTGCTGGCCCCGCTGCTGCCCGAGCCGCTGGACCACGTGCTGCTCCAGGCCGACCTGACGGCGGTGGCGCCGGGTCCGCTGCGGCGCCCGCTGGCCGACGTGCTGGACGTCCTCGCCGACGTCGAGTCGAAGGGCGGGGCCACGGTCTACCGCTTCACGCCCGCCTCGGTGCGCCGGGCCCTGGACGCGGGCCGGTCGGCGTCCGACCTGCAGACCTTCCTCGCCGCGCACTCCCGTACGCCGGTCCCGCAGCCGCTCGCCTATCTGATCGACGACGTCGCCCGGCGGCACGGGCACCTGCGGGTCGGCGTGGCCTCGGCGTACGTGCGCTGCGACGACGACGCGCAACTCAGCGAGATCCTCGCGGACAAGCGGGCCGCGGGCCTGGGGCTGCGCCGGCTCGCGCCCACCGTGCTGGCGGCGCAGGCCGACCCGGGCACGCTGCTGGAGGGGCTGCGCGCGATGGGGTTCGCGCCGGCGGCGGAGTCGGCCGAGGGCGATGTGCTGATCGCCCGCGCGCACGCGCACCGGACGCCGCCGCGCACGGCGCCCGAGCCGGTGCCGGAGGGTCCGCCGGTGCCCGACGCGACGCTGCTGTCGGCGGCGATCCGGGCCGTCCGGGCGGGCGACCTGGCCGCGACGGCCCCGCGCAGACCCACCGCCGCCCCGGTGACGGGCGGGGAGCAGCTCCCCCGCACCAGTTCCGCCGAGACGCTCGCCACCATGCAGGCCGCCGTCCTCACCGGCGAGGCCCTGTGGATCGGCTACGTCAACGCGGAGGGCGCCGCCAGTCAGCGGGTCATCGCGCCGGTCCGGGTCGAGGGCGGCTTCGTCACGGCGTACGACCACACCGCGGACGAGGTGCGGACGTACCCCCTGCACCGGGTGACGGGGGTCGCCGAGCTGGCCGACGACCAGCTGTGATCGTCGGCCGGTAGGGCACACCTGGTGAGGCGGTCGGCGGCGGCTTGGCCACGGTGGGAGGAGCCGTTGTCGACGATCCAGAACACGCGCTTGGCGCTGGCGTACGGTTCCTGGGTCATGATCTGGGTGACCAGGTTCATGAACGGGTCGATGCCGGTGGGCGGTTCGGTGCGGCCGGATACCTTCGCGCGGTGGACGTCGTAGGCGGCCAGGTAGGCCGGGGCCCCGCCGCGGCCGTAGGTGTGGTTCACGCGCATGGCGCGGGCCTGGCCGGGGGCGGGGGTGGGGTGGCAGCGGGCCCGGATGGAGGTCTTCTCGTCCGCGCTGCTGACGTACTCGTCCTCGGCGAGCGGGACGCCCTGCCGGGTGCGGGCGTACAGGTCCAGCACACGCTGGGCCTTGGGCCGGGAGTCGGGGTCGGGGTCGGGGTCGGTGATGAAGATCCAGGAGCGGTGATGCCAGGGCTTGAGCGCGTCCTGGGCCAGCCGGCGGCGCGGCATTCTCAGGTGAGCGCTGCCCTCAGCTCGCATTCTTCTCGATTGCTTCGAAGATGTCCGCGTCTGTCTCCTGCTGCCACGACGGGAGGTCGGGCCAGTCGGCCACATAACCCGGCTTCGGGTCCTCGAAGTGCTTGAACATCTGGGCCGTCCAGCACGTCGCGACGAAGCGGCTCTTCTGCTCGCGGGACAGCCGTGCCGTAGTGCCGCCGCTGATCTCGATGAAGTGACGGACCTGCTCGTAGACGGAACCCGCGGCCTCGCGCTCCCACTGCGGGGTGTCGTCCCACGGCGTGACATAGCCGGCCTTCGGTTCACCCGGGAAGTGCTGGCGGACTCCCGCGATCCAGGCTTCCCGGAACACTCGTGCACCCTCGGTCTGCGACATGCTTACCCCTCTCGTCACGGCATGCTCAGAGCGACGATCTCCGCTCTCAGCTCCGCCACGCGGTGGTCGCGGCTCAAGGGACCGAACTCGTCGCACAGGGCCCCGAGTCTACGGACGACGTACCCGGACCCGGAGGATCGGGCCAGTCCGATGGCTTCCCTGCCATACGCCACAACCTGTTCGACGTCCCGCCGCTTCGCACCGATGGCGGCCAAGTCGGTGAGCACCGCTCCCCGTCGCCGGTACGACTGCCCGGACGCCAAAGCTGTCTGCTCCAGGGCATCCCTCAAAGCGTTCTCCGCCAGGTCGAGACGGCCCAGTTGTACGTAACGCGACCCCCGTTCCTCTGCCAGACGCGCTCCGTCGAATCGGAGCCATCCACCGTTGGTGCTGTCCGCGGTGAGGTCGCGAACGGCCTCTGCCCGGTCCATCGCGCGCTCGCACGCGTCCAGGTCTCCAAGGCCGGCACATGCCTCGGCCTGGACGGAAGCGACCCATTGCCGAGTCGAGAGGTTGGTGTCCCCTCGGTCGGCCAGTCGCTCGGCCGCGCCAAGCATCTGCGCAGCCTGCCGGTACCGCTGCTCGGACATGTCCACGTAGGCGTGACGGACGAGCGCGCATGCCCACAAGTCGTACGCCTCGGCGTCCTTACTGACCGACGCAGCGAGCGAGTACGAAGCAACTGCGTCGGAGTACCGATTGCCGTCGAACGCCACCTCCCCGGCCAGCTGAAAGAGGTCGGCCGCCGCGCTCAGCAGGGCCCGTGCACTTCCACGGTTGCTCGCCAGCGCCTCGTTCAGGGTCGCCAACTGGTCCCGGACGACGGGATAGACAGAGCCCTTGGAGCGAGCCAGTTGGTAGACCTGCCAGAGGTGTCTGTTCATACGCGCGAAGTCGGCAGGCACTCCGCGACGGACGCCCTCGGACAGGGCCTCGGCCTCCTCGACCGGCAGGACGGTCAAAGCCCCGCTGACAGTCAGTATGCGGAGGAACTCACGGCGGATCATTTCGTCGGGGTCTCCCGCGCTCGGGGCGTCGCTGAACTGGTACCCGGCAGCCTCCTGGCCTGCGGCTCTTGGCGGCTTCAGGAGGATGTCCAGCTCTCGGAGGCTGACTTCGAGGGCGGCGGCCAAGCCCCGTCGCTGGGGCGGCTGAGGAGCGACTTTGCCGCTTTCCCAGCGTCCGACCGTTGTGCGGTCCACGCCGAGTAACTGGGCCAACTTCTCCTGACTGTAGCCCAGAGCCCTGCGCCGTTCCGCCAGTTCCATGGCGCCCCTTTCCCGCGGCTTCGGCCCCTTCGGTGCCCGTGCACGGACCTGCGTCAAGACTGCCGCATCGATGCCGTGGAGACCTCCGACTCCTGGCGCTTTCCTGGATGTTGCCCGGACGAGCAGCGGGATTCACAGAGGAGTTCGGTCATGACCACGAGAGGCGAGGCTGCGGCGCGCGAGCCAGAGAGGAATACGCGGATGCAGGGCCCGGGTGCTGAGCATCGAGTCCTCATGACGCTCAGGGTCTCGCGTGACTCCGGCCGGACTTGGGGCCAGGTGACGGAGGTATGGCAGGTCGAGAATCCGGTGATTCTCGACAACCCCGTTGGCTTTCCGCCATGCACGTGCCCGCGCTGCACGGACCAGTCCCCGCGCTCCGAAGCCTCCCCTGAGGTGGAGTCGTGATGCGGTGCACGCACTGGCACCAGGTGCTCCTGGACCTGGTGCAGGAAGCACGGGGCAGGTCGGCCGCGGAGTGCGTCGACAGGGCCGTGCAGTGCCAGTTGTCCGCGCACGACGACGGTGAGCACTACGGCCTCCTCGACGACGTCGGCGAGTACGGGACCGCCCTGTGGCTCCGCTGGCTCGGGAGGGCCGAAGTGGAGCTGGTCGTACTGCTGGACTGCCCGGTGGTCGCCCCGGGTCTCGCCCGTGAGGGCTGCTGTCTGTTCGCCGACCACACCGGCCAGCACACCTGGGAAGACACCCTGGAGGCGGTCTCGTGCACCAGCTGAGCGCAAGCCCGCGCAACGGGGCGAATCTCGTCGCCCGCCCCGACTCCCTTGGCGGAATGCAGACCCGGCGCCTTCGCCCTCCTCGCAACCAGAGCTGCGAGGACTGCGGCGGCAGTGGTGCCGACTCGTCCGGCACGTCATGCGGCACCTGCAACGGGCTCGGCGAGATCTATTGTCGCGCCGGCCGTCAAGGCGCACGTGAGCCGTCAGGTTCCATGATCCGGAAGGAAGGCCACTGATGGCCCACGCTCTGATCGCATCCCCGTTCCTCGATGGGCACCTGCTCCTCAAGCCCGGAGCGAGGGCAGGCGCCCGCATCCCCGACGACCACTACGAGGGCATCCGGCAAGCGGTCGCCGATGGTGAGGCGCTGCCGGCCTGGGCGGTGCAGACCGCAGCCGATGTCTGGGGCATCGACCTGAACGGCCGACCCGCGCAGGGCACGGTGCTGGTGCGCCATCCGTCCCCGTACGGCTACTGCCGCGCCTCCTGGGAGATCAACCTCGGCTGCAACTTCGGTTGCAAGCACTGCTACCTCGGCGAGCGTCCCTTCTCCGGGCTCGGCTGGGAGGACAAGGTGCGACTGCTGGACATCATGCGCGAGGCCGGTGTCCTCTGGCTCCAGATCACTGGTGGTGAGCCCACCATGGACCCCCACTTTCAGGGCGCCTACCGGTACGCCTGGCAAGCCGGGATGATGCTCACCATCTCCACCAACGGCTCGCTGCTCTGGCGACCGGACCTCCTCAAGCTCTTCCGCGACTGCCCGCCCTACCGGTTGGTCGTCAGCATGTACGGAGCGAGCGAGGAATCCTTTGACACGCTCACCCGGCGCCGTGGCGCGTGGAAGGCGTTCCGGCGCGGCATGGACGCCGCACGCGAGGCGGACCTGCAGCTGCGTATCAACGTCGTGGTGACCGAGGACAACGCCTCTGAAGCCGACGAGATGGCCGCCCTCGCCGACAAATGGAACGTCGAGAACCACGCCTACACGAACATGACGCCCACGATCTACGGCGGCGGTGAGCCGCTGCTAGCCCAGTCCGCTGCCCACCTGCGGCAGCGCAAGCCGTTCGCCGGCTGCAACGCGGGACACACCTTCTTCCACGCCGACCCGCACGCCAAGGTGTCGATCTGCAAGGTCGGCCGGGACGACCAGATCGACCTCATGGCCGAAGGCATCGACGGCCTCACCCGGCTCGGCGCCATCGCCGACCGCCTCATGCTTCGCACCGGAGGGTGCGAGGGCTGCGCCCTGTCCGGCACCTGCCGGGTCTGCCGCCCCCTGGCCAAGCACTACCAGGAGGCGAAGGCGCCGCTGCACAGCTACTGCCAACACGGAGACAAGGAGAACGGATCATGACCCCGCCCGTACTGGTGACCCTTCTGCCCGGCCCGCCGGCCTCGGCGCGCCGTGCGGCGCCGCCCGTCGCCGCCCTCTCAGTGACCGCCGTCCCGGACCTGGACGACGTCGTGGAGAGCGCGGAGTGCTCCTGCGACGCAGGCGACGACAATCCCCACTGACCGACACGATCCAGTCGGTTCCGTCCAGGCCCTGGCGCGTTCGCGTCGGGGCCTGTGCCCTGACCGACCGACCGTTAGGGTGCCGCTCATGTTCTTCCGCTGGGACTGGCTCCGGCCCGTATTGACCGCGCCGATCGTGCCGACTCTCGGCCCCGTCCACCCTCACGTCCTCACCGTCGACCTCTTCGAGGACACGCTGCGGGCGGCCGTCACCGACCGGTCCTTCCTCCATTACGACAAGGACCGGCGCTGGAGCGGCGAGAAGGACGAAATACTCCTTCGCGGCGACGTGGTGCACCAACCCGACCACACCCTCATCCCCACCCTGACCCGACGCGGACGCGGCGCCGTCAAGGTCTTCGCCTACGGGCACCGTGGCAGCGTCGTGGATGAAGCCACCGAACTGGCCACGAAGATCGCCGCCGTGCACGACGCGATCAACGCGAAGGTCGTGCGCCCGCTCGGCCCCGAGACCGAATCTCCGCGCGGCACCCGCATCCAGCTCCAGGACTTCACCGCCCGCCCGTGCCCCGACCCCGGCGGCCCGGTCCACCCCGTCACCGACTGGCCGGCCGCCGTGCAGGAGACCTTCGCCGCGTTCGCCACGGCCATGGCCGCCGACGGCCTGGCCTTCCTTCACACCCAGATGCAGGCCGGCCGGTGCGGCCCGGTACTCACCGCTGCCGTCGAGAACCGCATCGTGGGCGCGATCGGCCCCATGGAAGTACGCCCAGACGCGATCGGATGCCCCCAGCTCCTGCCCCAGTACTTCGCCCTCCTGCCCGAGGCCCGAGGACAGGGCCTGGGCCGCGTCCTCTGGCGGGCCGCGATGTACTGGGGCCAGTCCCACGGCGCCGCCTACCAGCTTCTCCAGACCGAGGTCGGCGGCCCCTCCGACATGCTGTGCCAATCCGAAGGACTGGCCTCCCTCGGCTTCAGCCACACCACACGGGCGTAGCCGCCGGATCTCGCCCGGCGTGAGGTCACAACGGATTCAGCGCCTCCGCGCCCTCATACCAGCTACCTTCCGCACTCCGGCCGTTCACTCATGCGGGCGAGGGTTACCTCCGGGACCTGATCGAGCTGGCCAACCTCGGCGACTTCGAGCGCACCCGCGACCAGGTCTCCCGGATGCGCTGCCGCCCCGACTGGTCGAGCCCACGCGAGAAGCCCGAGACATCGATGTCCTCCTCGACGGCTATGACGTCCCAGCCACGTGCCTCACACAGCGCCTCGCACGCCGCGCGCCGGCGCTCTGGAGAAGTCGTCTCGTCCGTTTCTCGCGATAGGCGAACATAGATGGCGGCGCGCATACCCGGCGCGCCGGCCGGACCGCCCTTTCGGCGCCGGGCACGGGGCATGGCCCGAGCCGTGGCAGGTGTTGTGTCTGTCACGGGGACGATCCTATTTGCGGAGGTATGCGTGTCCTGCCTAATTGTCCAGTCCGACAAGACCCTGCTCCTGGAGGTCGACCACGAGCAGGCCGACGACTGCCGCCGGGCGATCGCGCCGTTCGCGGAACTGGAGCGGGCTCCCGAGCACATCCACACCTACCGGGTGACGCCGCTGGGGCTGTGGAACGCGCGGGCGGCCGGACACGACGCGGAACAGGTCGTGGACGCGCTGGTGCAGTACAGCCGGTATCCGGTGCCGCACGCGCTGCTCGTCGACATCGCCGAGACGATGGACCGCTACGGGCGGCTGACCCTCAGCAAGCATCCGGCGCACGGTCTGGTGCTGACCACCACCGACCGGCCCGTCCTGGAGGAGATCCTCCGGTCCAAGCGGATCATCCCGCTGGTCGGGGCGCGGCTGGACCCGGACACCGTGGCCGTGCACCCCTCCGAGCGCGGGCAGATCAAGCAGACGCTGCTGCGCCTGGGCTGGCCGGCCGAGGACCTCGCCGGGTACGTCGACGGTGAGGCGCACGCGATCGACCTGGACGAGGACGGGTGGGCGCTGCGGCCCTACCAGAAGCAGGCCGTGGAGAACTTCTGGCACGGCGGCTCGGGTGTCGTGGTGCTGCCCTGCGGCGCGGGCAAGACGCTGGTGGGCGCGGGGGCGATGGCGCAGGCCAAGTCGACCACGCTGATCCTGGTCACCAACACCGTCTCGGCCCGGCAGTGGAAACACGAGCTGGTCAAGCGCACGAGTCTGACCGAGGAGGAGATCGGCGAGTACAGCGGGACGCGGAAGGAGATCCGGCCCGTCACCATCGCCACCTACCAGGTGCTGACGACGAGACGCAAGGGTGTCTATCCGCACCTGGAGCTGTTCGACTCGCGGGACTGGGGGCTGATCCTCTACGACGAGGTGCACCTCCTGCCCGCGCCGGTGTTCAAGTTCACGGCGGACCTCCAGGCGCGGCGGCGGCTGGGGCTGACGGCGACGCTCGTGCGGGAGGACGGCCGGGAGTCGGACGTCTTCTCGCTGATCGGGCCGAAGCGGTTCGACGCGCCGTGGAAGGAGATCGAGGCGCAGGGGTACATCGCGCCCGCGGACTGTGTCGAGGTGCGGGTCAACCTGACGGACGCCGAGCGGCTGGCCTACGCGACCGCCGAGGCGGAGGAGAAGTACCGCTTCTGCGCGACGACCGCGACCAAGCGGAAGGTCACGGAGGCGATCGTGCGGCGGTTCGCCGGGCAGCAGATCCTGGTGATCGGGCAGTACATCGACCAGCTGGACGAGCTGGGTGAGCACCTGAACGCGCCGGTCATCAAGGGCGAGACGAGCAACGCGCAGCGCGAGAAGCTCTTCGGTGCCTTCCGGGAGGGCGAGATCAGCGTGCTGGTGGTGTCGAAGGTCGCGAACTTCTCCATCGACCTGCCGGAGGCGACGGTCGCCATCCAGGTGTCGGGCACCTTCGGTTCACGCCAGGAGGAGGCGCAGCGGCTGGGCCGGGTGCTGCGGCCGAAGGCCGACGGGCATCAGGCGCACTTCTACTCCGTGGTGGCCCGCGACACGATCGACCAGGACTTCGCCGCCCACCGGCAGCGCTTCCTGGCCGAGCAGGGCTACGCGTACCGGATCGTGGACGCGGACGAACTGCTCGCGGAGAGCTGAGCGGGAGGCCGGCCCGGGCGGGCGGTCACCTGCGGCGGTCAGCGGTCACCTGCGGCGGACGCCCGCCTCCTCGCCGTACTCGCCGAGGACGAGCACGTCGAAGGCGGCGCCCACGAAGACGCGGACGGCTCGCAGGCTCTCGCCGAGCAGGTGCCGGTGGCTGCCGAGGACGGGGGTGGCGCCGGCCGGGCGGGGCGGGCGCGGTGCTGGGGTGATGGTTGCTGCGCTCATACGTCCATAGTGGCTTTACGGGCATAAGGGTGGCATCGGTCTGCGGGGCGAGCCCCGCGGGTCACCGTGTAGTACTCCGGACCGAGCCGTCCCCCCAGAGACGGGGGGTGTGTCCCCTAGGGGACGCCGGGGGCGCGACCGCCGGCGCGGAGAACAATGCGTTGGTCCGCGCCGCCCCGCTCGCCTAGAATCTCCGCTTCCCCCGCCTCCCCACGGAGTGCCGCCGTCCGGACGGAAACCGGCCGGCATCCACGCGTACGTCGCGCGGTCCGTTTCGCGCGGTCCACCCGCCGGTCCTTCGGAGGCACCCCCTTGTCCACGCCCGTCGACGACGATCCCCTCGCCCGCGAACGGTCCCATCTCTCCTCCTCCCGGGCGGCCCTGCGCGCCATGCGGGAGGACGTCGAGTCGCTCGACATCCGTGACGTCACCGCGAACTGGGTCAACGCGCAGATCCTGGAACGCCAGATCGGGGAGCGCATCAAGGCGCTCGCCGACCTCAGTCACACGCCGCTGTTCTTCGGTCGTCTCGACTACCTGCACGCTCCGGGCGCGGACCGGGCCGAGGGCGCGGAGGGCGAGCGTTTCTACATCGGGCGCCGGCACGTGCACGACGGCGGGGGCGACCCGATGGTGATCGACTGGCGGGCGCCGGTCTCGCAGCCGTTCTACCGGGCCTCCCGGAAGGACCCCATGGATGTGGGGCTGCGCCGCCGCTTCGGCTACACCGGCGGCGACCTGACGGCGTACGAGGACGAGCATCTGTCCGATCCGGCGGAGGCGGCCGCCACCAGCAAGCTGCTTCAGCGGGAGATCGAGCGGCCGCGTGTCGGGCCGATGCGGGACATCGTGGCGACGATCCAGCCGGAGCAGGACGAGATCGTCCGCAGCGGGCTGGGCGGGACGGTCTGCGTGCAGGGGGGTCCCGGCACCGGCAAGACGGCCGTCGGTCTGCACCGGGTCGCCTATCTGCTGTACGCGCACCGCGAGCGGCTGGCCCGTACCGGCACCCTGGTCATCGGGCCGAACCGGTCCTTCCTGCACTACATCGAGCAGGTGCTGCCCGCGCTGGGCGAGCTGTCGGTGCGGCAGGCCACCGTGGACGACCTGGTCGCCCACGTCGAGGTGCGGGGTACGGACGAGGCGGCCGCCGCGGTCGTCAAGGGTGACGCCCGGATGGCGGAGGTGCTGAAGCGGGCCGTCCGCTCCCACGTGAGCATGCCCACCGAGCCGGTGGTGGTGGTGCGCGGCTCCCGCCGCTGGCGGGTCCCGGCCTACGAACTGGAGGGCATCGTAGGCGAGTTGCTGGAGCGTGACATCCGCTACGGCGCCGCCCGCGAGGCCCTGCCGCAGCGCATCGCGCACGCGGTGCTGGTGCAGATGGAGCGGTCGGGTGAGGCACCGGACGACCGTGTGCAGGACGCCGTGGCCCGCAACACGGCGGTGAAGGCCGCGGTCAGGGCGATGTGGCCGCCGGTCGACCCGGCGAAGCTGGTGCTGCGGCTGCTGACGGACGCGGACTTCCTCGCCGCGCACTCCGAGGGCCTGCTCGACGAGGACGAACGCAAGACGATCCTGTGGGCGAGGCCGGTGCGCGGTGTGAAGGCGGCCCGGTGGTCGGCGGCGGACGCGGTGCTGATCGACGAGGCGACGGATCTCGTGCAGCGTACGCACTCGCTCGGTCACGTGGTCCTGGACGAGGCGCAGGACCTGTCCCCGATGCAGTACCGGGCGGTGGGCCGGCGCTGCACGACCGGCTCGGCGACCGTGCTCGGCGACCTGGCCCAGGGCACCACACCGTGGGCGACCCGCAGTTGGGCGGAGGCCCTGTCGCACCTCGGCAAGGCGGACGGGGTGGTCGAGGAGCTGACGGCGGGTTTCCGTGTGCCGACGGACGTGATCACGTACGCCTCGCGGCTGTTGCCGCACATCGCGCCGGGGCTGACCCCGGTGGTGTCGGTGCGGGAGAACCCGGGCTTCTTCGAGGTCCGCGAGGTCGCCGGCACCGCCGACGTGGTCGCGGCCTGCGCGGAGTCGCTGCGCCACGAGGGCTCCACCGGCCTGATCGCGGCGGACGCCCGGATCCCGGCGCTGGCCGAGGCGCTCGCCGCGGCGGGCATGGGGCATCTCGCGCCGGGTGAGGAGACGACGTACGAGACGCGGCTGACCCTGGTCCCGGCCTCGCTGGCGAAGGGCCTGGAGTACGACTACGTGGTCCTGGACGAGCCGCGGGCCGTGGTCGACGGCGAGCCCGACGAACGCACCGGCCTGCGCCGCCTGTACGTGGCCCTGACCCGAGCGGTCTCCGGCCTGACCGTCACCCACACCGACCCGCTGCCGAGCCAACTCACCGAGGCCCCGCAGCCCGACCGGACCCCCTGAACGGGCACGCGGCCACGGCCCCGGCCGCGGACCCGGCCGGGGCTCGACCGGCGCGAGGCCCCGGCAACCGCCGGGCCCTCGACCGGCGCGAGGCCCCGACAAACCGCCGGGCCCCCGCCCCGCACGGCCCTCAACGCCGCACGCCCACCGCGGCGCGCCCACCGCGGACGCACGCGTACGGCGGCCTGCCCGGAACGGCCACGGCACCCGGGCCCGACGCTCACTCACCGAGCCACCAGGCCACCGGGCCGCCGGGTGCGGGCTGTCGGCGGCCGGCCTCACGCCTCGTCGAGCGCCTCGCGCCACTTCGTCACCGCGGTGGCCGAGACCGGGTGTCGCCAGCCTGCCGGGCGGGCCGCTGAGCCGATGTGGAAGGCGTCGATACCGGCGGCCAGCAGGGTGGGTACGTGGTCGAGGCGGAGGCCGCCGCCGACGAGGATCCGCTGCTCGTAGCCGGGTTCCCCGCTCCGTGCCGCCTCGGCGGTGAGGGTGGGGAGGCCCTCGTCGACGCCGGTGGCCGAGCCCGCCGTCAGGTAGGTGTCCAGTCCTGGCAGTCCGTCCAGCTGCTTGCGCAGCGCGTCGCGGTCGGCGGCGCGGTCGATGGCCCGGTGGAAGGTCCAGCGGCAGCCGTCGAGCGCGGCGACGACCCGCTCCACGGCGGCGAGGTCGACGCAGCCGCAGGCGTCGAGGAAGCCGAGCACGAACTCCTCGGCCCCGGCGTCGCGCAGCTCGCGGGCCGTGTCCACGAGGCGCCCGGTGTCGCCGGCCGCGAAGCCGTCGGTGGGCCGCAGCATGACGCGCAGCGGGATGTCGACGCTCCCGCGGATCCCGGCGACGGTGCGGGCCGACGGGGTGAGCCCGTCGGCCGCCATGTCGGTGACCAGCTCGAGGCGGTCCGCGCCTCCGGCCTGGGCGGCGACGGCGTCCTCGGCGCCGAGGGCGATCACCTCCAGGACTGCACGCTTGCTCATGGGACCCCATTCTTCGGCGGCTGTCGGCGGGCCGTAGGCGACTACAGGTCTAGTCCAATCTAAGGGTACGCCCCCGGTTCGGTCACGGGGACAATGGCCGCATGGCCGACCTCGATGCCCTGCGCGCCCGCTTCGTCCGTGCCCTGGAAGGGGCCCGCGCCCCCGGCGGCGGACCGGACCCGGTGCCGTACGCCGACGACCTGCTGGAGCGCTGGCAGGAACCGCAGCGCCGCTACCACACGCTCACCCACCTCACCGCGGTCCTCGACCACATCGACGTCCTGGCCGGGTACGCGGACGATCCGGACGTGGTCCGGCTCGCGGCCTGGTTCCACGACGCGGTGTACCGGCCCGACCGCTCGGAGAACGAGGAGCGCTCGGCCCGGCTCGCCGAACGAGCCCTGCCGGAGGCCGGGGTGCCGGACGCGAGGACGGCCGAGACGGCCCGTCTGGTCCGGCTGACGCTCACCCACGCCCCGGCCGACGACGACCGGGACGGGCAGGTGCTGTGCGACGCCGACCTCGCGGTCCTCGCCTCGCCCCCGTCCGCGTACGCCGCCTACACGGCCGCCGTCCGTGAGGAGTACGGCTTCGTCCCGAGCGACGCCTTCCGCACGGGCCGGGCCGCGGTCCTGCGTCAACTCCTGGACCTGCCCAGCCTGTTCAGGACGCCTCACGGGAAGGCCGAGTGGGAGGCGACGGCCCGCTACAACCTCCGCTCCGAGCTGGAAATCCTGTCGCTGTGACGGACCCGGCCGCCTACTCTGCCCGCATGCGATTCATGGGCGGGGACTACGTGGAAGAAGCCGTCGCGGGCTGTACGGCCGTGCTGAGTTCGGCGCTGGACCGGGACTGGGAGCAGGTGCGGGCCGGCGGGCTCGACTGGAACTGCCGGCGGACGGTGGCACACATCGCGAGCGATCTCCTCGCCTACGCCGGGCAGTTGGCGGGACGGGCGCAGGACGCCTACGTCCCCTTCGAGATCACCGTCGACGGCACCGACGACGGCCTGGACCGCGCCGACAACACGGGGCTCGTCCAGGTGATCGAGACGACCGGCGCCCTGTTCGCCGCGACCCTGCGCACCACCCCGCGCGAGGTCCGCGCCTTCCATCCGTACCCCTTCCGCAGCGCGGACCGCGAGGGTTTCGCCGCGATGGGCGTGGCCGAGGTGCTGCTGCACACGCACGACCTCGCCGTGGGGCTGGGCCTGCCCTACGAACCGCCCGCCCATCTCGCCGAGGCCGTGCTGACCCGGATCTTCCCGCACGTGCGGCCCGGCCCCGACCACTGGTCCACCCTGCTGTGGGCGACCGGCCGCGGTGAGCTGCCCGGCCGGGCGCGGCTCACCGAGTGGCGCTGGAACAACAACCTGGTGCTGCCGGCCGCCCGGCTCACCCTCCAGGGCGTCACGCCCGCGGCCGCAGCCGACCTGCGCGCGGGCGGCGACGGAGGGTTCGAGTGGGTCGAGGACGGCCCCTTCGAGGGCACCCGGGACGCCGCCGGGATGACCGTGAAGGCGTACGAGTCGGGGGTGCACCGGCCGGAGTTCGGCCTGTTCGTGCTCGTCCGGCGCGAGGACGGCCGCGCGGTCGGCGGCATCGGCTTCCACGGTGCCCCGGACGGGGACGGCCGCGCCGAGATCGGCTACGACCTCGCCGAGAGCGTCCGCGGCAACGGCTACGCGACCGAGGCGCTGCGCGCGCTGGCGGACTGGGCGCTGGCCCGGGACGACGTACGGGCCCTGTTCGCGACCGTCGACCGGGACAACCCGCCCTCGCAGGCCGTGCTCGGGCGCGCCGGGTTCGTCCCGGTCGGCGAGGACGGCGCCGAGGACGGCGTCGCGGAGGGCCTGCTGGCCTACGAACTGCGCGGCTGAGCCCGCCCCTTGCGCCGGCGCAGTCCCGCCGCGTACAGCAGCCGCACCACCTCGCGGCTGTCGACCTCGACCGCGCCCGCGCGCACCGCGTCCGCATACCGGTGCGAGGGCACGTCGTAGTGGTCCCGCTCGAAGGCGCGCCGGGGGATCTCCAGCGCGGCGGCGAAGGCGTGGAGTTCGTCGTAGGACACGTCGCTGACCAGGTGGGACCACAGGCGTCCGTGGCCCGGCCAGGTGGGCGGGTCGATGTAGACCGTCACGCGGTCTCCGCCCCGCCCTGCGCCGAGTCCAGCGCGCCGACGGCGGCGACCCGCACGCCCGCCTTGTGGCACACCCAGTGCGGGTCGGGGCCGAGTTCCGGCTCGACCTCCAGGGCGTGCGGGTCGCCGGAGCCGCAGACGGGACACAGCGGCCAGCGGCCGTACCGCTCCAGGAGCGCGTCCTGCACGTCCTGCGCGATCAGGCCGGCGACGTACTCCCCGCCCTCCGGCCACTGTTCGACCCACCAGCGCCGCTGGACGACGGACTCCTCGACCATGGACACCACGTCCGCGGCGGCGACCTCACCGGCGGCCAGATCGGCGAGTACGAGGGCGCGTGCGGCGTGCAACGCCTGCTCCAGGGGGCTGATGGGGTCCATGCCTCCATTGTGCGCACTCTTGACCGCCGACCGAACCGAAAATATCTTTCAACAGGTGACCCAGAGTGTGAAGGAAACTTTCGGCAGGGGTTCCGGCGCACCGCCCGCGCCCGCCGCCCTCGCCGCCAAGGTGCGCACCCTCACGCCCTCCATGACCCGCTCCATGCAGCGGGTCGCGGAGGCCGTCGCGAAGGACCCGGCCGGCTGCGCGGCCCTCACGGTCACCGGTCTCGCCGGGCTCACCGGCACCAGCGAGGCCACGGTCGTGCGCACCGCCCGGCTGCTCGGCTACCCCGGCTACCGCGACCTGCGGCTGGCCCTGGCCGGGCTCGCAGCCCAGCAGCAGTCCGGCCGCGCGCCCGCCCTCACCACGGACATCGCGGTGGACGACCCCCTCTCCGACGTGGTGGCGAAACTCGCCTACGACGAGCAGCAGACCCTCGCCGACACCGCCGCCGGACTCGACACCGCCCAGCTCGCCGCGGCCGTCGGCGCGGTGGCGGCCGCACGGCGTGTCGACGTGTACGGCGTCGGCGCGTCCGGTCTGGTCGCGCAGGACCTCACGCAGAAGCTGCTGCGCATAGGGCTCATAGCCCACGCGCACGGCGATCCGCACCTGGCCGTCACCAACGCGGTGCAGCTGCGCGGTGGCGACGTGGCCATCGCGATCACCCACTCCGGGGCGACCGGCGACGTGATCGAGCCGCTGCGGGTCGCGTTCGAGCACGGTGCGACCACCGTCGCGATCACCGGGCGGCCGGACGGCCCCGTCACGCAGTACGCCGACCACGTGCTGACGACGTCCACCGCGCGGGAGAGCGAACTGCGGCCGGCCGCGATGTCCTCGCGGACCAGTCAACTGCTGGTCGTGGACTGTCTGTTCATCGGGGTGGCGCAGCGGACCTACGACAGGGCCGCGCCGGCGCTGTCCGCGTCCTACGAGGCGCTGGCGCACCGGCACCGGCGATAGCCCCCTCGCTCCAGGTGCCGCGGTCCCCCGGCCGGTCCACCGTGGCGGGCCGCGCCGCCGCACGCCCGACATCACACCGTTCCGAGAAAGAGCCACATCCCCATGACCTCCACGTCCGACCCCCGCGCACTGCGTGCCGCGCTGGAGACCCTGACCACCGAGGCGTTCCGGCCCGAGCTCGCCGGCATCGACCGGCTGCCCACCCTCGACATCGCCCGCCTGATGAACGGCGAGGACACCGCCGTCCCGGCCGCCGTCGCCGCACGGCTGCCGGAGATCGCCGCCGCCATCGACGCCGTGGCCGAGCGGATGGCCCGGGGCGGCCGGCTCGTGTACGCCGGTGCCGGGACCGCCGGGCGGCTCGGCGTGCTGGACGCCTCCGAGTGCCCGCCCACCTTCAACACGGACCCCTCCCGGGTCGTCGGCCTGATCGCGGGCGGTCCCGACGCCATGGTCACCTCGGTCGAGGGCGCGGAGGACTCGGCGGAACTCGCCCGCGCCGACCTCGACGCGCTCGCCCTCACCGACGCCGACACGGTGGTCGGCGTCTCGGCCTCCGGCCGCACCCCCTACGCCGTCGGCGCCGTGGAACACGCGCGCGCGATCGGCGCGTTGACGATCGGGCTGGCCTGCAACGCGGACAGCGCGCTCGCGGCGGCCGCCGAGCACGGCATCGAGGTCGTCGTCGGGCCCGAGCTGCTCACCGGCTCCACCCGGCTGAAGGCGGGCACGGCCCAGAAGCTGGTCCTCAACATGCTGTCCACGATCACGATGATCCGGCTGGGCAAGACGTACGGGAACCTGATGGTCGACGTGCGCGCCTCCAACGAGAAGCTGCGGGCCCGCTCCCGGCGGATCGTGGCGCTGGCCACCGGCGCGGACGACGAGGAGACCGAACGCGCGCTGGCGGAGACGGACGGCGAGGTGAAGAACGCGATCCTGGCGATCCTCGCCGGCGTCGACGGCCCGACGGCCGCCCGCCTTCTGGAGGACTCCGGCGGTCATCTGCGCGCGGCGCTCGCGGCGGCGGCCCGCTGACCAGCACGCTCGGGGGGTGCACACCTCGAACGACATCGCCGCCGCGCTCCTGCCCCTGGTGGGCGGTCCCGCGAACGTCACCTCCGTCGCCCACTGCATGACCCGCCTGCGCCTGGGCCTGGCCGACCGCTCCCTGGTCGACGAGGAGGCGCTGCGGGCGCTGCCCGGGGTGCTCGGGATCGTGTCCGACGACACCTACCAGATCGTGCTGGGGCCCGGCGTGGTCGCGCGGGTCACGCCCGAGTTCGCGGCGCTGGTGACGGCGGCCGGGACCCGGGCGGACGAGCTCGCCGACCGGGGACACGCGGTGCGCGAGGCACGCCGGGCACGCAACGCGACCCCACTCAAGCGCGCCCTGCGCCGCCTCGCGGACATCTTCGTCCCGCTGATCCCCGCGCTGATCGGCTGCGGTGTCCTGGCCGGTCTCAACGGCCTGCTCGTCAACCTGGGCCTGCTGCCCGGCGTGACCCCGGCCCTCACCGCCGTCGCCTCCGCGTTCATGGCCCTGATCGCGGTGTTCGTCGGCCACAACACGGCGAAGGAGTTCGGCGGGACGCCCGTGCTGGGCGGCGCGGTGGCGGCCGTCGTCGTGTATCCGGGCGTGGCGAAGGTGACGGCGTTCGGGGTGGCACTGGCCCCCGGCCAGGGCGGGGTGCTCGGCGCGCTGGCCGCCGCGTTGCTCGGCACCTGCGTGGAGAAGTGGTGCCGCGCCCGCGTCCCGGCGACCCTCGGCGTCCTCCTCACCCCGGCGCTGACGGTCCTGGTGGCGGGCCTGGTGACGCTGTACGGCCTGATGTTCGCGGCCGGCGCGGTCGCCACGGCCATCGGCACCGCCGCGAACTGGCTGCTCGCCACCACGGGCGCGTTCGCCGGCCTGGTACTCGGCGGCCTGTTCCTGCCCCTGGTGATGCTGGGCCTGCACCAGGCCCTCATCCCCATCCACGCCACCCTCATCCAGCAGCAGGGCTACACCGTCCTGCTGCCCGTCCTCGCGATGGCCGGCGCCGGCCAGGTCGGCGCCGCCCTCGCGGTGTACGTCCGGCTGCGCCACGACGCCTCCCTGCGGACGACGATCAGATCGGCACTGCCGGCCGGACTGCTCGGGGTGGGCGAACCGCTGATCTACGGCGTCTCGCTCCCCCTCGGCCGCCCCTTCCTCACCGCGTGCGCGGGCGGGGCGGCCGGCGGCGCGTTCGTCGGCTTCTTCGCGATGCTCGGCGACCGGGTGGGGACCACGGCGATCGGCCCGTCGGGCTGGGCCCTGTTCCCGCTGCTCGCGGGCAACAGACCCCTGGCGGTGACGGCGGCGATCTACGCGGGCGGCCTGCTCACGGGCTATCTGGCGGGATTCCTGATGACGTACGCCTTCGGTTTCACCGGTGCCGCGGCCGACCACCTCAACCCGGCAGCCGCCCCTCCCCGTTGACCTTCCGCACCCGGGCCCGCAGCACCTCGTCCGAGGGCGCGGGCCCGGTCGACTCCGGCGGGCAGTCCCACTCCCGGCCCCCGGCGACGGGCCGCAGCCGCACCCGGCCGCCGAGATGCCCCATCACCTCCCCCACCCGCCCGTCCCGTACGTCCACGACATGCGTCCCGATCGCCGGCGCCTCCCCCCGCAGCACCGAGGCCAGCCGCTCGGCCGTACGCATGTTGCAGCGCCCGAGGTCCACCAGGGCGAACGGCCCCTCGCTCGCGCCGGTCACGGGATCGACGCACAGCGACGGGAGCACGACTCCCACGTCCACCAGGGCGCCCCGCAACGACTCCACCACTTCTTCGGTCGACCGCACCGTTCCTACCTCCACCGTGAGTTGGCCATTCGCCACCCAGCGTGGTCGCACCCCCTCTAACCTGGCCAGCAGGGACACCCCAACAACCACCGTTGTCGGACCGGGAGTCGCCATGGCCGGACCCAAGGACCTCGACCCGTCGTCGTCACCGCGCGCCCTCCTCGGCGCGGAGTTACGGCACGCCCGCGAGAAGACCGGCCTGAGCCAGGAGGACCTGGGGCAGCGGCTGTTCGTGAGCGGCTCCTTCATCGGCCAGCTGGAGGCCGGCACCCGGCGGATGCAGCCGGAGTACGCCCGCCTGCTGGACGAGGTGCTCGCCACGGAGGACTTCTTCCGGCGCAACTGCGCGGCGGCGGCCAGATCGAAGTACCCGGACCATTTCGCGGAGGCGGCGGAGGCGGAGGCGGTCGCCACGGCGATCAAGGAGTACGCCCCCTTGCTGATCCCAGGTCTGCTGCAGACACCGGCGTACGCGCGGGCGGTGTTCCGCGCCTACCAGCCGACCGCGTCAGCCGATGTCATCGACGAACTCCTCACGGCCCGGCTGGAGCGGGCACGCATTCTCGGCGACCCAACAAAGCCGTTGTTGTGGGCGGTGCTTGACGAAGCAGCCCTGCGGCGCAGGACCGGCGGGCCCGGAGTGATGGCACAAGCCCTGCGACACGTCACGACACTGATCCGCGAGCACCGGATCATCGTGCAGCTCCTGCCGTTCAGCGCGGGAGCGCACGCTTCCATGAGCGGTGCCCTGACACTCATGGCGTTTGAGGACGCACCCCCGCTCGCCTTCATCGAAGGCCCCAGCGTGGGGCGGCTGGAGGACGACCCGGCCACCGTCGCACGCCACCAACTGACCTACGATCTGATCCGGGCCAGCGCTCTCTCCCCGCAGGAATCGCTGGCCTGGATCGAATCGGTGGCAGAGGATTACGCCCATGAAGAGCAGCCCTGATCACGGAGTGCGCGCGACCGCCTGGTCCAAGTCCAGCTACAGCGGCGGCGAAGGGGGCAACTGCGTGGAAGTGGCCCTCGGCCACCTCCCCCTCGTCCCCGTGCGGGACTCCAAAAGGCCGCACGGCCCGAGGCTCGCGTTCCGGGCGGAGGCCTGGTCCGCGTTCGTCAGGGCGACCCGCCACACGAGCGAGTAGAGGGGACGCGCCGAAGCCGACATCCCCGTCCACCTCCTGATCGACCGCGACAACAAGAGCGTCACGGTCTTCGGCGAGCCCGGGGACGGCCACCATCAGCAGTCCCCCTCGTACCCTTGGGGTGCGACCGTCGAACCGCCCGCCCCCGTGAACACGCCCCTGGACACCGAAAAGCTCAAGGACTACGCCGACTGACATGAACCACGCCCAGCTGACCGCCCTTGGCCGCGCCCTTCGTCTCCTCGGCGAACACGGCGAAGCCCTGACCTCCGACATGCCGGACACGCGGCTGCACGAGGTCAAGGGCGATCTCAAGCGGGCGCTCGATCTGCTGGAGGAGAGCGTCAGCGGGGCCGCGCCCACCACCCGGTGCCCCGAGCACCCCACAGGACCGGTCGACGAGAACGCCCCCGACCTGTGCCTGCTGTGCGAGACCAGGCGCCGGGCCGCCCGTCGCCGGGAGATCAACGGTCCCGCCCCGCGCACCCGGCCGGCCGAGCAGGCGTCGTCCCGCTACGGCGTCCGGGAGGACCGGCCGCAGCCGCAGCAGCGCTGGCTGCCGGAGCTGTGGAACGGCCAGGCGTGGCAGCTGTGCGGCACCCCGCGCCGCGACCGGCGGGAGGCGGAGCTGTATCTCGCCGCCGCGCGCCGGGGCCCCCGGGCCGCCATGGCCTACCGGCTGGTGCACGAGTTCACCGACTACGAGGTGCTGCGGGTGTGGGGCACCCCGGTGCACGTCGACATCGAGCCCCTCGGCAACCTGTAGCGGCCCGGGGAGCCGGGGTCAGCTCAGGGTCTTCAGGGCCGACGCGTCGTACGGCTTGAGCTCGTCCAGCCGGCCGCCGAGGACCTTCGCCGCCCACTCCGGGTCCTGGAGCAGGGCGCGGCCGACGGCCACCATGTCGAACTCGTCGCGCTCCAGGCGGTCGAGGAGTTCGTCGATGCCCTTGACCGGGGAGCCCTCGCCCCGGAAGCCCTTGAGGAAGTCGCCGTCGAGACCGACCGAACCGACGGTGATGACGGGCTTTCCGGTCAGCTTCTTCGTCCAGCCGGCGAGGTTGAGGTCGGAGTCATCGAACTCGGGCAGCCAGTAGCGGCGGGTGGAGGCGTGGAAGGCGTCGACGCCGGCCGCGGCGAGCGGGGCGAGGATGGCCTCCAGTTCCTCCGGGGTCTCGGCGAGGCGGGCGTCGTACGCCTGCTGCTTCCACTGGGAGTAGCGGAAGAGGACAGGGAACTCGGGCGAGACGGTCTCGCGGACCGCCGCGACGATCTCCGCCGCGAACTTCGTACGGGCCACCAGGTCACCGCCGTAGGCGTCCGTGCGCCGGTTGGTGCCCGCCCACAGGAACTGGTCGACGAGGTAGCCGTGCGCGCCGTGCAGTTCCACGCCGTCGAAGCCGATGCGCTCGGCGGCCGCGGCGGCCTCGGCGAAGGCGCCGATCACGTCGTCCAGGTCGCGCTGGGTCATCGCCTTGCCGGTGTCCTCGGAGCCGTCGCCGCGCAGGCCGGAGGGGCCGACGGCGGGGGCGTCCGCGAAGGGAGGCTCGCCCTGCTTGCGGACCATGCCGATGTGCCACAGCTGCGGCACGATCGTGCCGCCCGCCGCGTGCACGGCGTCGGCGACCTTCGCCCAGCCCGCGAGCTGGTCCTCGCCGTGGAAACGCGGGACGCGGTCGCTCTGCCCGGCCGACTCGTGCCCCACGTACGTGCCCTCGGTGACGATCAGACCGACTCCGGCGGCCGCGCGACGGGCGTAGTACGACCGCACGTCCTCGCCGGGGACGCCGCCCGGGGAGAACATGCGCGTCATGGGCGCCATCACGATGCGGTTCGGGACGGTCAGGCCGTTGAGGGAGACGGGCCGGGAGAGGATCTGCGCGGCACGGGAGGCGGCGGGCGGGGTGGCGGTCACCTGGAGGGCTCCTGAGGGTGCGTACTGCTGACGGATGGGAGAAACCGGACGGTATGTGCACGTGCATTGAGTCCGCGCCAACAACAACCGCCCCGCCCCGGCCCTCATTCCGCGGCCCCCGGCGACGGGCCTGTGATCCCGGACACGACCGAGGGCGGCACCCCCTGTCTCCAGGGAGTGCCGCCCTCGGTACGAGCGGACCGGGTCCGAGCCGTCAGGCTCAGAAGTCCATGTCACCGCCCGGCATGCCGCCGCCGGCCGGGGCAGCGGCCTTCTCCGGCTTGTCGGCGATGACGGCCTCGGTGGTGAGGAACAGCGCGGCGATGGACGCGGCGTTCTGCAGGGCGGAACGCGTGACCTTCGCCGGGTCGATGATGCCTTCGGCGATCATGTCGACGTACTCACCGGTCGCGGCGTTCAGGCCGTGGCCGACGGGCAGGTTGCGCACCTTCTCGACGATGACGCCACCCTCGAGACCACCGTTGATGGCGATCTGCTTGAGCGGGGCCTCCAGCGCGAGCCGCACGGCGTTGGCGCCGGTCGCCTCGTCACCCGTGAGCTCCAGCTTCTCGAAGACCGAGGAAGCCTGGATGAGCGCCACGCCACCACCGGCGACGATGCCCTCCTCGACGGCCGCCTTCGCGTTGCGAACGGCGTCCTCGATGCGGTGCTTGCGCTCCTTGAGCTCGACCTCGGTGGCGGCACCGGCCTTGATGACGGCCACGCCGCCGGCCAGCTTCGCCAGACGCTCCTGGAGCTTCTCGCGGTCATAGTCCGAGTCGGAGTTCTCGATCTCGGCGCGGATCTGGTTGACCCGGCCCTGGACCTGGTCGGCCGAACCGGCGCCGTCCACGATCGTGGTCTCGTCCTTGGTGATGACGACCTTGCGAGCGCGGCCCAGGAGGTCCAGGGTCGCGTTCTCCAGCTTGAGGCCGACCTCCTCGGAGATGACCTCGCCGCCCGTGAGGATGGCGATGTCACCGAGCATGGCCTTGCGGCGGTCACCGAAGCCAGGGGCCTTGACGGCGACGGACTTGAAGGTGCCACGGATCTTGTTGACGACCAGGGTCGACAGGGCCTCGCCCTCGACGTCCTCGGCGATGATCAGCAGCGGCTTGCCCGACTGCATGACCTTCTCCAGGAGCGGGAGCAGGTCCTTGACGGAGCCGATCTTGGAGTTGGCGATGAGGATGTAGGGGTCGTCGAGCGACGCCTCCATCCGCTCCATGTCGGTGGCGAAGTACGCCGAGATGTAGCCCTTGTCGAAGCGCATACCCTCGGTGAGCTCCAGCTCCAGACCGAAGGTCTGGGACTCCTCGACGGTGATGACGCCTTCCTTGCCGACCTTGTCCATCGCCTCGGCGATGAGCTCGCCGATCTGGGTGTCGGCGGCGGAGATGGAGGCCGTGGAGGCGATCTGCTCCTTGGTCTCCACGTCCTTGGCCTGCTCCAGCAGGGCACCGGAGACGGCCTCGACGGCCTTCTCGATACCGCGCTTGAGGGCCATCGGGTTGGCGCCGGCGGCTACGTTGCGCAGACCCTCGCGCACCAGCGCCTGGGCGAGCACGGTCGCCGTGGTCGTACCGTCGCCGGCGACGTCGTCCGTCTTCTTGGCGACTTCCTTGACCAGCTCGGCGCCGATCTTCTCGTACGGGTCCTCGAGCTCGATCTCCTTGGCGATGGAAACACCATCGTTGGTGATCGTGGGCGCGCCCCACTTCTTCTCGAGGACGACGTTGCGGCCCTTGGGGCCAAGGGTGACCTTGACGGCGTCGGCGAGCTGGTTCATCCCGCGCTCGAGACCGCGCCGTGCCTCCTCGTCGAACGCGATGATCTTGGCCATGTGAAGTGGTCCTCCCGGACAGGGGGTGGATTTCTCCGGACCGCGCTGGCGCCCGCGACGGACGGCTCGCCTGCCCTGTGGTTCCTTGCCCCACCTGGCCTGCGGGCCTCACCGACCCGGTCCTCGTTGTCACTCTCACCTGCAGAGTGCTAACGCCAATGATTAGCACTCGCCCATGCCGAGTGCAAGCGCCTACCCGGGATCGAGGGGGCGCTCCGCGGGGCGCGAACGGCGCGGAAGCGGCGCGCGAGCGGGTCGCGGACAGGCCCCGGAGGGGTCCCGGAGGCGTCGCTGATGGGGCGCCGGACACGCCGAAGGGCTCGTAACCCATGACTCCCCATGGGATACGAGCCCTCCGAAGAAGAACAGAAGAACGACGCTGTCAGTCGGCGCGTGCTTCAGCCGGTCGCCAGCCGGACCATGTCCGCCTGCGGCCCCTTCTGGCCCTGCGAGATCTCGAAATCGACCCGCTGACCCTCTTCCAGGGTGCGGTAGCCGTCCATCTGAATCGCGCTGTAGTGGACGAAAACATCCGCACCACCGTCGACCGCGATGAAGCCGTACCCCTTCTCCGCGTTGAACCACTTGACGGTGCCCTGAGCCATGCCTAACTCCCCTATTACTGGCCCTTGCGCAGACCCGCACTTCGCGGATCCGGGTCAGACCTCACCCCCCCACATGGACGGGGGCGTGCGCCGGAACGCGTCGACCGCGGCCGAATGTATCTGCCCAACTGCCCTCTGCAACAGGTCAATCGGACGAGAATTCCAGGCATGACCGGTCGGGAATATACGGAGAATTCGCCCGACTTCAGGGCAAGTCGGGCTCCATAAAAGGAGTGAATGGCGCAAAATACCCGCACACTTTGGCCATTTATCGTCGCACGCGGAGCCTGAACTCATATGCGTCCGTCATGCGGAAGGCCGCGGGTTCCCCAACTGTACCGCGCTCAACCATACAGAATTACCCCCTCCGCTTCTCTCACGGAGGGGGCAATCACATGAACTCTTGGTGACCGGTATTACCGAGGGTAATAATCGGCCTCGGTCAGCCGCCGGCCACGGCCGGGATGATCGACACGCCCGCGCCGTCGGGGGTCGCCGTCTCCAGCCCCTGCTCGAAACGCACGTCGTCGTCGTTCACGTACACGTTGACGAATCGGCGCAGCTTTCCCTGGTCGTCCAGGACCCGGGCGGCGATACCGGTGTGGTTCTTCTCCAGGTCGGTGATGACCTCGCCGAGGGTCCCGCCCTCGGCCGTCACCTCGGCCTTGCCTCCGGTGTAGGTGCGCAGGATGGTGGGGATGCGGACGTTGACGCTCATAACGTGTGACCTCCGGTCGGATAGGGCGCTGATGTGGGCGCGGGGCCGCGTCGATGTGGAGCTCCGCCGCGTGGGCGCGACCAGCCCCACGGCCCGCAGACGAACGACGGCTAGCCGAGACCGGCGTCCCGGAAGGATTCCAGGTTCGGACGGATCGTCGCGGTCAGTCCGGTGTCGGCCACCGCATCCAGCGTCTTGAGGCCGTCACCCGTGTTGAGCACGACCGTCGTCAGCGTCGGGTCCAGCAGACCGCTGTCGACCAGCTTCTTCGTGACCCCCACCGTCACCCCGCCGGCGGTCTCGGCGAAGATGCCCTCGGTCCGGGCGAGCAGCCGGATCGCGTCCACGATCTGCTCGTCGTTCACGTCCTCCACCGCGCCGCCCGTGCGGCGCGCGATGTCGAGGACGTACGGCCCGTCGGCCGGGTTGCCGATGGCCAGCGACTTGGCGATGGTGTCCGGCTTCTGCGGCCGCACGACGTCGTGGCCCGCCTTGTAGGCGGCCGACACCGGGGAACAGCCCTCCGCCTGCGCGCCGAAGATCTTGTACGGCCTGTCCTCGACCAGCCCGAGCCTGATCAGCTCCTGCAGACCCTTGTCGATCTTCGTGAGCTGGGAGCCGGAGGCGATCGGCACCACGAGCTGGTCGGGCAGTTCCCACCCCAGCTGCTCGCAGATCTCGTAGGCCAGCGTCTTGGAGCCCTCGGCGTAGTACGGCCGCAGGTTGACGTTGACGAAGCCCCAGCCCTCGCCGGCCGGGTCGCCGATCAGCTCGGAGCAGAAGCGGTTCACGTCGTCGTAGTTGCCCTCGATGCCGACGAGCTCCCCGCCGTACACCGCGGCCATGACGACCTTGCCCTGCTCCAGGTCGTGCGGGATGAACACGCAGGAGCGGAAGCCGGCCCGGGCGGCGGCGGCGCCGACCGCGCCGGCCAGGTTGCCGGTGGAGGAGCAGGACAGGGTGGTGAAGCCGAAGGCGCGGGCGGCCTCGATGGCCTGCGCGACGACGCGGTCCTTGAAGGAGTGCGTCGGGTTTCCGGAGTCGTCCTTGACGAACAGCCGGCCGGCGTCGACGCCCAGCTCGCGGGCCAGGTTGTCGGCCCGCACGAGCTTGGTCCAGCCGGGGTTGATGTTGGGCTTGTCCGCCACGTCGGCCGGGACGGGCAGCAGCGGCGCGTACCGCCAGATGTTCGCCGGTCCCGCCTCGATGCGCTTGCGGAGTTCCTCGGTGTCGTAGGCCGAGAAGTCGTAGGCGATCTCGAGCGGGCCGAAACACTCCTCGCAGGCGAAGACCGGGCCGAGGGGCACCCGGTGGCCGCATTCGCGGCAGGAGAGCGCGGCGGCGGGGCCGAGGTCCACTGAGTCGGTGGTGCTTGCAACGGTCTGCACAGCCATGGAGGCGAGGCCCTTTCCTCATCTTCCTCACGACGCGTTTCGCCATGAGACGGATTTGGCACCTTCCCTAGCCGGGAGCCTCGCGTGATGATCAACAGTGATCCACGAGACCGGCTGGAGGGTTGCCGGGGCTTCAACGGGCCGTATCCCTCTGCCCCTCTGGATGAGCGGTATGTAGTTGTACGCGCAACGACCCCCGACATGCGATGGTCATCAGCGTTGTTCAAGACTGTAACCGAAGGCCAGGACAGTTGAGATAGTCGTCCGCACCGCGAGATGGATCACAGCCGATCACCTCTCGCCGACAGAACGCAGAGGAGCCGCGCACTGTGCTGGAAGAAGTCGAGCGCTGGCTGAGCAACCGCTCCTGGTCCATGACCAGTCGCCCGCTGCACAAGGTCCTGGCCGCGAAACGCATGACGGGCCAGACGGTCTCCGTCGTGCTGCCCGCGCTCAACGAGGAGGAGACGGTCGGTGACATCGTCGCCGTGATCCGTCACGACCTCATGCATCAGGTCCCGCTCGTCGACGAGATAGTCGTCGTCGACTCGGGGTCGACCGACCGCACCTCCGAGGTGGCCGCCGCGGCCGGCGCCCGGGTCGTCCACCGCGACGACATCCTGCCGCACATCCCGCCCGTGCCGGGCAAGGGCGAGGTCCTGTGGCGCTCGCTCCTGGTGACCAGCGGGGACATCGTCTGCTTCATCGACGCGGACCTGAAGGAGTTCTCCTCCGACTTCGTCTCCGGGATCGTGGGGCCGCTGCTCACCGATCCCGGGGTCGACCTCGTCAAGGCGATGTACGACCGTCCGCTCGGCGGCAGGGCCGGCCAGGGCGGCCGGGTCACCGAGCTGATGGCCCGCCCGCTGCTGAACATGCACTGGCCCCAGCTCGCCGGCTTCGTGCAGCCGCTCGGCGGCGAGTACGCGGCCCGCCGCTCCCTCCTGGAACAGCTCCCGTTCCCGGTGGGCTACGGCGTGGAGCTGGGCATGCTGGTCGACGCCCTGCACCTCGTCGGCCTCGACGCCCTGGCCCAGGTCGACGTCGGAGTGCGCAAGCACCGTCACCAGGACGGCCAGGCACTGGGCCGGATGGCCGCCGCGATCTACCGCACGGCCCAGCTGCGGCTGGCCCGCGGCCACCTGATCCGCCCCTCCCTCACCCAGTTCGAACGGGGCGAGGACGGCTTCGAGCCGCGCACGTACTCCGTGGACACCGAGGAACGGCCGCCCATGGTGGAGATCGCCGAGTACGCCACCCGCAAGGTGGCCTGACCGGGCCGGGCGCGGGGGCCGTGCCGCGGACCGAACCGAGCCGCCCACGGCCCCCGCACCCGCCGTAGGACCGGACCGCACGTTTGAGCGTTTACGGGCCGGGCTAGGTTGAGGCGTATGGCTTCCACCCGCGCTGCTCAGGGCGCCCAGGTACTCGTCGCGTCCAACCGCGGCCCGGTCTCCTACGAGGTGCGGGAGGACGGCTCGCTGCACGCCAGGCGTGGCGGCGGCGGGCTGGTCTCCGGCCTGTCCGCGATCGGGCCCGACGCCGGCGCCCTGTGGGTGTGCTCCGCCCTCACCGACGGCGACCGCGAGGCGGTCCGGCGCGGGGTCGGCGAGGACGGCGTACGGATGCTGGACATCCCCGCCGACGTGCACGCCGACGCCTACAACGGCATCGCCAACTCGGTGCTCTGGTTCGTCCACCACCTGCTGTACCAGACCCCGCTGGAGCCCGTCTTCGGCGCGGAGTTCCGCCGCCAGTGGGCGTCGTACGAGACCTACAACCGGGCCTTCGCCGAGGCGCTGGCGCAGGAGGCGGCCGAGGGCGCGGCGGTCCTCGTGCAGGACTACCACCTGTGCCTGGTGCCGGGCATGCTCCGCGAACTCCGCCCCGACCTGCGCATCGGCCACTTCTCGCACACGCCGTGGGCGCCGGACGCCTACTTCCGCATGCTGCCCGACGACATCCGGGCCCAGCTGGTGCGCGGCCTGCTCGGCGCCGACCAGCTCGGCTTCCTCACCTGGCGCTGGGCGACCGCCTTCGCCGAGTGCGCGCAGGCGGTCGACGAGGGCATCGGGCGGGAGTGGCCGCAGCAGGGGCCGCGGGTGCTCACCCACGGCGGGGCGTCCGGGCGCCGGACCCGGATCGGGGTGCACGGCCTCGGCGCCGACGCCGAGTTCCTGCGCGCCCGCGCCCACGAGGCGGACGTCGAGGAGCGGATCAGGGCGCTGCGCGGCGAGATCGGCACGGCCCCGGACGGCAGCCCGCGCAGGACGATCGTGCGGGTGGACCGCACCGAGCTGTCGAAGAACATCGTGCGCGGCCTGCTGGCCTACCGGCAGCTGCTCGACGACCACCCCGAGTGGCGCGAACGGGTGACGCACGTGGCGTTCGCCTACCCCTCGCGGCAGGACCTCGCCGTCTACCGGGACTACACGGCCGAGGTGCAGCGGGTGGCCGAGGAGATCAACTCCCACTACGGCACACCGGACTGGACGCCGGTCGTGCTGCACGTCAAGGACGACTTCGCGCGGTCCCTGGCCGCCTACCGGCTCGCGGACGTGGCCCTGGTCAACCCCATCCGGGACGGCATGAACCTGGTGGCGAAGGAGGTCCCGCTCGTCTCCGACGAGGGGTGCGCGCTGGTGCTGTCCCGGGAGGCGGGGGCGTACGAGGAGCTGGGCGAGGACGCGATCGTCGTCAACCCCTACGACGTGATCCAGACGGCCCGGGCGCTGCACACCGCGCTCGGCATGCCGCACGGCGAGCGCGGCGAGCGCGCGAAGCGGCTCGCCGCGGCCGCCACCGCGCTCCCGCCCGCCCAGTGGTTCCTGGAGCAGCTGACCGCGCTGCGGGAGATTCAGCCCAGCTGAGCGGCGAGCCCGGTGAGCAGTCCCACGACGCCCGCCGGGCCGTCGACCACCAGGTCAGCGCGCTCCCGCAGCTCGCTCACCTCATCGCTGCCGCTGCACACCAGCAGCCCCGGGGTGCCGTCGGAGCGCAGCGTGTCGACGGCGGTGAAGGCGGGCAGGTCACCGAGGTCGTCCCCGGCGTACAGGACCGAGGTCGCGCCGGTGTCCCGAACGTGGTCGAGCAGCGCCACACCCTTGTCCATGCCCGGCGGGCGCAGTTCCAGGACCAGACGGCCCGGTTCGACGATGAGGCCGTGCCGGGCGGCCAGGTCGCTCAGGGGCGCGCGCAGGGCCTCGAAGGTGGCCTGGGGATCGGCGGCACGGCGGGTGTGCACGGCCACCGCCCGGCCCTTCTCCTCCACCCAGGTGCCCTGGCCGGCCCCGGCCGCGTCGAGCAGCGCCGGCAGTTCGGCGCGGACGGCGGCCACGCCGGGGTGCGGGGCGGGCGCGGTGACGGTGCCCGTGACGGCGTCCCAGCGCTCGGCGCCGTAGTGGCCGAGGACGACGAGGTGTTCGAGGCCGGGGACGCCGGCGAAGCCGCCGTGCCGGACGGCGACCTCGGCCGGGCGGCCGGTGACCACCGCCACCGAGGCGACCTTCGGCGCGAGCCGGGCCAGCGCGGGCACGGCGTCCGGGTGGGCGCGGGCCTGCTCGGGGTCGGCGACGATCGGCGCGAGCGTGCCGTCGAAGTCGAGCGCGATCACCGCCCGGCCGGGCCGCGCCAGCAGGGCGGCGAGCCCGTCCCGCCCCTGCCGGGTCGAGGGCTCGGGGAGGCGGAGGGGGTCTGCGGGGTCCGTGAAGTCCTTGTGGCTGCCCATGACTGGACCCTATCCACGAGTCCCCGACGACACGCTTCCCGGCCCTTCCGAGCCTGTCCCGGCCTCTTCTCGCAACCGCCCCCGAGCGCCCTGGGGCCGCCCCGGAACCGGAGTGCAAGCCGGCTCAGCGCTCGGACCTGGCCGGGGGGGCTGGCCCCGGACCGACACGCGGCCGGCCCGGGGCCGGTTCCGGGATCGGCCCGCGGCCGGCATGGGACCCGAGCGCCGGCCGGCTCAACGCTCCGCGCCGGCGGGGCCCGGCCCCGGCACACCGCTGGCCCGTGGCCGGTTCGCGATCGGCCCGCAGCCGGCACGGGACCGGTTCGCGATCGGCCCGCAGCCGGCATGGGACCGGAGCGCCGGCCGGTTCAGCGCTCGGCACCGGAAGGGGGCCGGAGGCGGCTGGCACCCGGGGCGGCCGGGGGCGGAGCGTCGGGCTGATCAGCGTTCGGCGCGGCGTGCCTCTCGGACTCGCCGCAGGCGGTTGACCGTCACCGGGTCGTGCGCCAGCGCCCGCGGGTCGTCAAGGAGCGCGTTGAGCAGCTGGTAGTAGCGCACCGGCGCCAGCCCCAGCTCCTCGCGTATCGCGCGCTCCTTCGCGCCGGGGCCCGGAAACCCGCGGCGCTCCAGCGCGAGGACGTCCTGTTCGCGGCGGCCGAGCTGCTCCTGGTCCATGCCCCGCACGGTAGTCCCCGCCACCGACAGCGCGCCGGGGCTACTCGGTGTTCTGCGCGGTCGACGCCGTCGTCTGGAGCCGGCTCAGTATCGAGGCGGGGTTGCCGCCGGGGGCGACCGCCTGGCCGATCTCCTTCTTCACGTCCGCGCTGACGTCGGCCCAGGAGGTCTTTCCGACCGGCGGGAGTTCGGAGAGCGGGAGTTCGGTGAGGAAGGGCTTGAGGGCCGCGTCCCGCTTCGCCCCGCCCATGACCTCGGACGCGGAGGTGGTGACCGGCAGCAGGTCGTACTCGCGGGAGAAGGCGAGCACGTTCTTCTTGCTGTAGACGAAGTCGAGGAAGTCACCGACCTGTTCGGCGTGGCCGTTCTTCTTGAAGGCCATCATCCAGTCGGCGACACCCATCGCGACCTTGCTCTGCGCCTGGGCGCCGGGCATCGGCACCATGCCGAACTTCACGCCCTTCGCGGCGGCGCTCTTCATCAGCGAGGGGTGCCCGTTGAGCATCCCCACCTGGCCGTCGGCGAAGGCCGCGAACGCGGTCGCGCGGTTGAGCTTCCCGGGCGCGACCGGCCCGGTCAGGCCCTTGCCGACCAGGTTGTCCTTGAGCCAGGTGAAGGTGTCGATGTTCTGCGTCGCGTCGATCTGGTAGGTGCCGAGCTGGTCGGTGTAGCCGCCTCCGCCGCTGAGCATCCACTGCATCGTCTCGGCCTGCGCCTCCTCCGGGCCCAGGGGCAGCGCGTACGGGTACTTCACGCCGGCCGCCTTGAGCGCCGCCGCGTCGCTCGCGAGCTCGCCCCACGTCTTCGGCGGGGTGATGCCGGCCTTCGCGAAGAGGGTCTTGTTGTAGAACATCAGGCGCGTGGAGGACGCGAAGGGCATGCCGTACTGCACGTTGTTGACCTGGCCCGCGCTCGCCAGCTGGGAGACGAGGTCGGCCTGCGTGGTGATGGAGAGCAGGTCGTCGGCCGTGTAGAGCAGACCCTTGGCCGCGTAGTCGGCGTAGGCGCCGATCTGCGCCATGTCCGGGGGCCGGCCCGCGTCGGCCATCTCCTCGACCCTGCGGTCCACGTCGTTCCAGGAGTAGACGCTGACGTCGACCTTCACGTCCGGGTGGCTCGCCTCGTACTCCGCGACGAGCTTCGCCCAGTACTTCCCGGAGCTGTTCGCCGCGCTGTCTCCGTAGTCCGCCGCGACCAGCTTCAGGGTGACCTCTCCGGAGCCGCCGGAGAGTCCGCAGCCGCCGAGGACCGCGGTCATGCCCAGCGCGGACACCGCCGCGATCGTTGCCGTCCTTCGCCGTTGCACTTCGCTCGCCCCAACCCTGCCGAAAAATTTCAGATCCTCGACCATAAGGTCTACACCACGTAGTGGACTAGACCTCTTACGGGTCCACGCGCCACACTGTCACCCGTGAGACATGTCATCGCCCTCGACGTGGGCGGCACCGGGATGAAGGCCGCCCTGGCGGAGGCGAGCGCCGCGCCCTCCGGCGGCCCGGCCGGGCGCCCCGCCCTGCTGCACCAGACCCGCCGCGCCACCGGACGCGAGCGCGGACCGGACGCGGTGGTCGAGGCGATCCTCGACTTCGCCGCCGAGCTGCGCGCGTACGGCGTCGAGCACTTCGGTGAGCCCGCGGTCGCCGCCGGCCTCGCCGTGCCCGGCATCGTCGACGCCGAGAAGGGCGTCGCCGTCTACTCGGCCAACCTCGGCTGGCGGGACGTACCCCTGCGCGACCTGCTCTCCGAGCGGCTCGGCGGCATACCGGTCGCCCTCGGCCACGACGTGCGCACCGGCGGGCTCGCCGAGGGCCGCGTCGGCGCCGGCCGGGGCGCCGACCGCTATCTGTTCGTGGCGCTCGGCACCGGCATCGCCGGCGCCATCGGCATCGGCGGCCAGGTCGAGGCGGGCGCCCACGGCTTCGCGGGCGAGATCGGCCACATCGTCGTACGCCCCGGTGGCGCCCCCTGTCCCTGCGGACAGCACGGTTGCCTGGAGCGGTACGCCTCCGCGGCGGCGGTCAGCGAGGCGTGGGCGGCGGCCTCGGGAGACCCCGCGGCCGACGCGGCGGACTGCGCCGAGGCCGCCCGGTCCGGCGACCCGCGGGCCCGGGCGGTCTGGCAGGACGCCGTCGACGCGCTCGCCGACGGACTCGTCACCGCGCTCACCCTGCTGGACCCGCGCACGCTCATCATCGGTGGCGGCCTCGCCGAGGCGGGGGAAACCTTGTTCACACCGCTGCGGGACGCCGTCCGGCGGCGCGTCACCTTCCAGAAACTGCCGGCCCTCGTCCCCGCGGCACTCGGCGACACGGCCGGCTGCCTCGGCGCCGGACTGCTCGCCCGGGACCTGCTGACCGCCGCGTCCACGACTCCTACGACGGAGGTATCGACCTGATGGCCACCCCACCAGGGGCGCGGGGAACCGCGCGACCAGCCACGACGCAGCCGCGGCCCGCGGACGGCGCCACCCGGCGGGTGCTGGCGGGCGCCCGCGTGGTGCTGCCCACGGGCATCGTGGACGACGGCCGGATCACCGTCGACGGCAGCCGCGTCGCCGCCGACGCCCCGCACGCCGACGCCGGCGCGGAGGTCATCGACGTCAGCGGCCACTGGCTGGTCCCCGGCTTCGTCGACATCCACAACCACGGCGGCGGCGGCGTGTCGTTCTCCGGCCCGGCCGAGGACGTCCTCACCGCGGTCCGCGCCCACCGTCTGCACGGCACGACCACCCTGGTCGCCTCCACCGTCACCGACGACATGGACTTCCTGGCCCGGCAGGCCGGACTCCTGTCCGAGCTCGCCGAACAGGGCGACATCGCCGGCATCCACTTCGAGGGGCCGTTCATCTCGCCGTGCCGCAAGGGCGCCCACTCCGAGCGGCTGCTGCGCGACCCGGACCCGGCTGAGGTCCGCAAACTGATCGAGGCGGCGCGCGGGCAGGCCCGGATGGTCACCCTCGCCACCGAACTCCCCGGCGGCCTCGACTCCGTACGGCTGCTCGCCGAGCACGGCGTCATCGCGGCCATCGGGCACACGGACGCCACCTACGAGCAGACGGTCGAGGCCATCGACGCGGGCGCGACGGTCGCGACACACCTGTTCAACGCGATGCCCCAGATCGGCCACCGCGCCCCCGGCCCGATCGCGGCCCTCCTGGAGGACGAGCGCGTCACCGTCGAGCTCATCAACGACGGCACGCACCTGCACCCGGCCTCCCTCCAACTGGCGTTCCACCACGCGGGCGCCGCACGGGTCGCGTTCATCACCGACGCGATGGACGCCGCCGGCGCCGGAGACGGCCGCTACCAGCTCGGCCCGCTGGAGGTCGAGGTCAGCGAGGGCGTGGCCCGCCTCGTGGAGGGCGGCTCCATCGCGGGCTCCACCCTCACCCTGGACCGCGCCTTCCAGCGGGCGGTGACGGTCGACGGGCTGGCCGTCGAGGACGTGGTGACCGCTCTGTCCGTCAACCCGGCCCGGCTGCTGGGGAGATACGACACCGTGGGCTCCCTGGAACCCGGCAAGGACGCCGACCTGGTCCTGCTGGACGCGGACTTCGGCCTCAAGGGCGTGATGCGCCGCGGCGCCTGGGTGGTCGCTCCCCAACTGGCCTGACCCGTCCGGACGCTGGGAGACGGTGGCCGATCCGGGGGCTGGGAGGAGCGCCGTCTCTTTGGCATGATCGAGCCCGGGACAGGCACGCGCACGCACGTCGGGGGGGAGGTCGCCCGGGTGATCCTCACGGTCACGCTGAACACCGCTCTCGACCTCACCTACCGCGTGCCGGCCCTGCTGCCGCACGCCTCCCACCGGGTCTCCGAGGTCATCGAACGCCCGGGCGGCAAGGGCCTGAACGTGGCCCGCGTCCTGGCGGCCCTCGGGCACGAGGTGACGGCCACCGGCTTCGCGGGCGGCGCCACCGGGCGCGCGGTGCGCGAGCGGCTCGCCGCCGTGCCGGGGGTGGTGGACGCGCTCCTGCCGGTCGCCGGCGCGACGCGGCGCACGGTCGCCGTCGTGGACGACCGCAGCGGCGACACCACCCAGTTCAACGAACCCGGGCCGCCGGTCACTCCGGCCGAGTGGGCCGCCTTCCAGAGGGCGTACGGCGAACTCGTCGCGTCCGCCTCGGCGGTGGCCCTGTGCGGCAGCCTCCCGCCGGGGGTGCCGGTGGGGGCGTACGCCGGGCTGATACGGGTGGCGAGAGCGGCGGGTGTTCCCGTACTGCTGGACACCGGCGGCGAACCGCTGCGCCGCGGGGTGGCCGCCCGCCCCGACATCGTGAAGCCGAACGCCGGGGAACTCGCCGAACTCACCGGCTCTTACGAGCCGTTGCAGGCGACCCGGGACGTCCGGCGGCGCGGCGCCCACGCCGTCGTCGCCTCGCTGGGTGCCGACGGTCTGCTCGCGGTGACCCCGCAGGGCCGCTGGCGCGCCACCCCGCCGTCCCGTGTCCGGGGCAATCCGACGGGCGCCGGCGACTCCGCGGTCGCCGGCCTGCTGTCGGGCCTCGCCGACCACCTGCCCTGGCCGGACCGCCTGACCCGCGCGGTCGCCCTGTCCACGGCAACGGTCCTGTCCCCGACGGCGGGCGAGTTCCACCGCACGGCGTACGAGGACCTCCTGCCCCGCGTCACGGTGACGGGGGAGGCCGGCGCGGCCTGACCGCTCCTAGGAGTCGACCCAGCCGCTGACCAGCCACATCTGGTCGAGCAGCGCGTCGCACTGGTTGCCGTTCTCGCAGGACACCTTGATCGTGTTGGTGCCCTTGTTGAGCTGGACGTAGTTGTAGGTCTTCGTCCAGCCCTTCTCGTAGTCGCCCTCGGCGGCCTTCGCGTAGTTCTTCAGGTCGACCGGAGAGGTGGAGGCCGTGCCGTTGATCGTGAGGGTCGCGGTGGCGTCCTTGCCGGGCACGCTGTAGCCGGTGTAGACGCTGTACTTGCCGGCCTTGGGGATGCCGCTGACGTTCCAGGTGACCGAGGCGCCGGGGGTGTTGAAGCCGGTCACGTACACGCCGCCGTCGGCCTTGGCGCCCTTGACGTCGGACGCGGTGGCGGCGCCGCCGCCGAGCAGAAGCGCCTTCGCGTCGATGGTCGGCAGGTTCTCCTCGCTGGCCTCGCTGTTGCTGTTCGACGGGCTCGGCTGCGTGCTCTGCGAGGTGGACGGCGCGGCGGACGCCTTGCTGTCGTTCCCCTTGCCGCCGTCGGAGTCGCCGTTGGCCATGGCCACCGCGATGCCGATGACGACCGCCGCCACCACCGCGATCGCGCCGATCAGCAGGCCCTTGGTGTTGGGGCCGCGGCCCCGGCCGCCGCCGCCGTGCGACGGCTGCTGCGGGGACGTGGGCGCGCCGCCGCCGGGGAACCTCTCGGGCGCGGCGTACTGGGTGGTCGGCTGGCCGTGCGGGCTCTGCTGCTGCACGGTCGGCTGGCCGTACTGCGCGGTCGGTGTCTGCTGGCCGTACTGGCGCTGGCCGACGGCACGCACCCGGTTGACGGAGTTCGGGTAGCCGTAGCCTCCGCCGGACGGCGGCTGCGCCCCGTTGGCCTGTCCGTCGGCGTAGAGGTAGCCGAACGGGTCGTCGTCCTCGGGCGGGGTCGCGCCGTTGTTGCCGGACGTCATCCCTTGGTACTCCTCAAACAGGTGCGGGTCGGACGCGATACGTGTGGTCAGAATGGCGAGCCTACCCGCTCCCGGTGACCCAAACGGGTGACTCCGCTCGCATCAACTCGCTGACCTGGGGATCAACCCGCGCGCCTGTGCTGTTTGGGACGAGATCGTTTCTCCACGTACATCCGCTCGTCAGCGGATTTCAACACCTCGTCCGCCGTCATTCCGCAGTGCGCCCAGCCGATGCCGAAGCTGGCCCCGACCCGCACGGCCCGGCCGTCGACGCGGATGGGCTGGATGATCTCGTTGCGCAGGCGTACGGCGAGGTCCTGGGCGTCGGCCCGGCCGAGCCCGTCGGCGAGCACGACGAACTCGTCGCCGCCGAGCCGGGCCACCGTGTCGCCGTCGCGGACCCCGTTCGACAGGCGCCGTGCGACCTCGATGAGGACCGCGTCGCCGGCGTTGTGACCGAACCGGTCGTTGATCGACTTGAAGCCGTCGAGGTCGCAGAAGAGGACGGCGAGCCCCTTGGCGCCGTCGTCGCGCTCGTCCTCGGGGGCGGCGGTGTGCACGTGGTGGTCGTAGGCGTCGAGCGCCTCGAGGGAGGGCCGGTAGTCGTCGAAGCTCTGGCCGCCCACGCCGTAGGCGGGATGTCCGAAGGCCGCGTCCAGGGACTCCAGGGCGGCGGAGTGGCCGTCGGCCCGCTGGCACAGGCGGGAGGAGAGACGGGAGCGCAGTTCGGCGGAGTTGGGCAGGCCGGTGAGCGCGTCGTGGGAGGCGCGGTGGGCGAGCTGCAGCTCGCGGCGCTTGCGCTCCTCTATGTCCTCGACGTGGGTGAGCAGGAAGCGCGGGCCGTCGGCGGCGTCCGCGACGACCGAGTTGCGCAGGCTGACCCAGAGGTAGGTGCCGTCCCGGCGGCCGAGCCTGAGCTCCGCGCGGCCCCCCTCGGCGGAGGTCCGCAGGAGCGTGCCTATGTCCTCGGGGTGCACGAGGTCGGAGAACGAGTAGCGGCGCATCGCGGAGGCGGGGCGGCCGAGCAGGCGGCACAGGGCGTCGTTGGTGCGCAGTATTCGGCCGTGCTGGTCGCCGCCCATCTCGGCGATGGCCATGCCGGAGGGGGCGTACTCGAAGGCCTGCCGGAAACTCTCCTCGCTGGCGCGCAGGGCCTGCTGCTCCCTTTCGAGCCTGACCAGTGCGCGCTGCATGTTGGCCCTCAGACGCGCGTTGCTGATCGCGATGGCGGCCTGGAACGCGTACATCTGGAGCGCTTCTCGACCCCATGCGCCCGGCCGGCGGCCGTTGCGCGGGCGGTCCACGGAGAGCACGCCGATCAGTTCGCCGCAGGCGCCGCCCTGCACGCCGGGCGTGAACATGGGCGCGAACAGCCGGTCGGAGGGGTGCCACTCGTCCTCGAAGCGGGGCGCGGGCCCGTCGGTGTACCACTGCGGTACGTCGTCGTCGTCGAGGACCCAGCCCTCTGTGTGCGGTATGAACACCAGGTCGCCCCAGTGCTCTCCCATGCCGAGCCGGCGCTCCCAGGACTCACGGGAGCCGACCCGCCCGGTGATGAGGGCCTCGGCGGCCTGGTTGCCGGAGAAGGCGGCGACCACCAGGTCGCCGTCGGGACGGACCAGGTTGACGCACGCCAGCTCGTACCCGAGGGCGCTGACCACGCCGTCCGAGACGGTCTGCAGTGTGTCCGCGAGGCTGCGTGCCGTGTTCATCTCGGCCATGGCCTGATGCAGCTGTCGCAGGGACGCAAGGCGGACGTAGGGTTCCGACTCGGTCTCCATGTGCGCCCTCCCCCCGAGACCTCGCAGCGAATCAAGGGTTCTCTTCGGCGTATCGTCCTGGCAGTTTCTCCGCCACTGAATCACAGCGCGCTGCCCACTCGGTACACAGGGTCAACAATTAACGTCCCTTGTGACTCAAGTCACAGCCAAAGATGAACAATTGAGTGGGCTTTCGGCGATTTTCCTGTGCGTTTCCTGAACGCTGTTTTTCTCCCCCGGCGGTGTCCGGTGCACGTACGGTAACGCCCGGGTACCCACCGCGTCCGGAGGAAGTCCACACACCCGCCGACGGAGGTCCTAGGCCGGTCCTAGGTCTGTCCTGTGTCCGGTCTCGGCCGGAGGCCCGATGCGGGGCGCGGACGGCGGGCACTAGCGTTTCCGACGTGCTGAAGACTCCCCCCGCCGTGCCCCCCGCCACCGCCGTGCCCGCCACCGCCGGGCCCGCCGGGCATGCTGAGGGGGTGAGCAACGACGAGTTCCGCGCCGCCATGTCCCGGCTGGCCGCAGGGGTGGTCCTGGTGACCGCCACCGAGCCCTCGCTCGACCCCGACGACCCCGGTGCTCCGGACGGTGAGGACGTCGGCATGACGGCGACCGCGTTCCTGTCCGTCTCCCTCGACCCGCCCCTGGTGATGGTCAGCCTCCGCGACGGCTCCCGCATGGACGACCTCCTCGACGAGCAGCCCCTGTGGGGCGTCTCCGTCCTCTCCGAGAGCCAGCGGCACATCGCGGGCCGCTTCGCCATGAAGGGCCGCATCAGCGACCGGCTGCTGTTCGAGGACATCCCCTACGCACGCGGCGAGGTGTCCGGCGCTCCCCTGGTGGGCGGCGCCCTGGCCACCCTGGAGTGCCGCACGGAACAGCGCATACCGGCCGGCGACCACACCCTGGTCATCGGCCGCGTCCTGACCGCCCGCGTACCGAGCGCGGAGGGCGGCCCCCTGACGTACTTCCGTGGACGGTACCGGCAGTTGGGCTGAGGACGGCGGTCGCGGGAGGGCTTCCACCTCCGGCTGGGTTCCCGGCGTACCGGGGAGACGAGCGGGCGGCAGGCCGTCGGGGTGCCGGCGCTGTCGCGGCTCACCCGACCCCTCGGAGGCAGACCCGGCCGGCCACTGTCGTCAGCCAGCCGCCGAGGTTGGCGATCTCACGGGTGTCGGAGCGGCTCAGCCGCAGCCAGGTCTCCTGCACGGCGTCGTCGGCCTCGGTGAGCGAGCCGAGCATGCGGTGGGCGACGGCCCGCAGCCGGTCCCGGTGGGCGTCGAAGCGCTCGGCCAGGAAGTCGTCTTCGGTCTCGGTCATCGCTCGTCGCGGCCCGCCGTCGTACGACTGACGCGTCGCGCGGAGAGAACGTGACAGGGCGGTGGGCGCGGGACGGCCGCCGGCGTTATCCCCAGTCCCGTCCGGTCCGGCCGCGCTTGGTGTCCGAGCGCTGCTTCTTCTCCCGCAGCCGCCGTTCGTTGATGCCGCGCGGGATGCGCGTGGGCCGGCGCGGCTTCGGCGGCGGAGCGGTAGCCTCGGCGAGCAGCGCCGCCAGGCGTACGGCGGCGGTCTCACGGTTGCGCCACTGGGAACGGTGCTCGGAGGACCGGACGGTGACGACCCCGTCGACCAGCCGGCCGGCCAGCCGTTCGAGCGCCCGCTGCTTCCACACCTCGGGCAGCGCCTCGGTCTTCGCCAGGTCGAAGCGCAGCTCCACCTGGGAGTCGCTGGTGTTGACGTGCTGTCCGCCGGGCCCGGACGACCGCGAGAAACGCCACAGGAGCTCGGCCTCGGGGAGCGAGACGGAGCCGCGGATGAGATGGGGGCCGGACATGACGTCCATGTTCCCGGTTCTGTCCGGTCCGCGTCACCCGAATATCCCAGGTGGCGAAAGAGTCGGGTAAAGAAAGTAAAGAGACCTGGAACCCTGCGTACCCCTCTGTGCGTTCCTAGGGGTAGCTGTAGCTTCGTGCCGTACTGGCGTACTTCCGTACGCAAAACTAGGAAAGGACTCCCAACCATGGCTGTAAGCCTGTCCAAGGGTGGCAACGTCTCGCTCACCAAGGAGGCTCCGGGCCTGACCGCCGTCACCGTGGGCCTCGGCTGGGACGTCCGCACCACCACGGGCACCGACTTCGACCTGGACGCGTCGGCCATCGCGGTCAACCCCCAGGGCAAGGTCTACTCGGACGGTCACTTCGTCTTCTTCAACAACAAGCAGACCCCGGACCAGACCATCGTCCACACCGGTGACAACCGCACGGGCGAGGGTGCCGGCGACGACGAGGCGATCAACGTCAACCTGGCGGGCCTCCCCGCCGACGTCGAGAAGATCGTCTTCCCGGTCTCGATCTACGACGCGGAGAACCGCTCGCAGAACTTCGGCCAGGTCCGCAACGCCTACATCCGCATCGTCAACCAGGCCGGCGGCGCGGAGATCGCCCGCTACGACCTCTCGGAGGACGCGGCCACGGAGACGGCCATGGTCTTCGGCGAGCTGTACCGCAACGGCGCGGAGTGGAAGTTCCGCGCGGTCGGCCAGGGCTACGCCTCGGGCCTGGTCGGCATCGCCCAGGACTTCGGCGTCACCGTCTGACACCAGGACCTCGGCGTCAGCGTCTGACTCAGGCCCCGCCCCGACGAAGCCCCCGGCCCCGCCACGGAAGCCGGGGGCTTCGGCATGCCCCGCGATAGGTTGCCGAGCGTGATCCTCCAGCCGCTCACCCTCAGTTCCGACCGCGACCTGCCGGCCGCCCTCCTCACCGAACTCACCGCGCTGTACGCCTCCAACCACGAGTTCCACTCCCTCAGCGGCGACTTCCCCGACCCGGACGACATCCGGCCCGAGCAGGTGGCGACGGCGCTCGCCGACGAACTGGCCGACCCCGACACGGAGGTCCTCCTCGCCCGCGAGGCCGGGCGGCTCGCCGGGATCGCCGTCACCCTCGCCCACCACCCCGATCCGGCCGACCCGGATCCGTGGATCGGGCTGCTGATGGTGGACGCGGGCGCACACCGGCGGGGACACGGGCGGCGGCTGGCCTCACTGGTCGAGGACCGCTTCCGGGCGGCGGGCCGCACCGCCGTACGTCTCGCCGTCCTCGACGACACCCCCGGGGCCCTCGCCTTCTGGACCGCCCTCGGCTACGAGGTCGTCGCCCACCGTCCCGACCGCCTCCTCGGCCGTCCGTGCGCGGTGCTGCGCAAGACGCTGCGCACCCCGCGCGCCGCGGCCCGCGTCGCCGTGGTCGACCCCGAGGGCTCGGTCTACCTCTTCCGGTACGACAACCCCGAGACCGGCGTGCACTGGGCGCTGCCCGGCGGGGGCCTGGACGCGGGCGAGACCCCGCGCGAGGGCGCCCTGCGCGAACTGCGCGAGGAGACCGGCTGGACCGACCTCGAACCGGGCCCGCTGCTGTGTACCTGGGAACACGACTTCAGCCGGTTCGACGTCCACATCCGCCAGCACGAGCACATCTACGTCGCCCACGGCCCCCACCGCGACCCCGCCGGACCCGGACTGGCCGCCGCGCAGGCCGAGGACGGCATCCTCGGCGGACGCTGGTGGACCCGGGAGGAACTCGCCGAGGAGGGGGAACCGGTGTGGCCACCCGGTCTGGCCCGGCTGCTCACCGCGTGGGAACAGGAGGGGAGCAGGACGGCTGAGGGACCGGGCGAGACGGAGCGGCACGGCTGAAGGACCGGGACGGGAGCAGGACGGCTGAAGGACCGGGCGAGACGGAGCGGCACGGCTGAAGGACCGGGACGGGAGCAGGACGGCTGAGCGACCCGGCTGACGACCGCTCAGGGGGCCTGCGTGACCGGTGTGCTCGGGTGAACCCGTGCGCCCCGGCCGGCCCTACCCTCCGCTCGTCGGTCTGCCGTCCCCGTACAGCCAGTCCTTCCAGATCTCGCCGAAGTCCCTGCCGGGCGCCTTCCTCTCCACGTACGCGGTGAAGTCGGCGGTGTCCGCGTTGCCGTGGCGGTGGGCGGCGGCCCAGCCCCGCAGGATGGCGCGGAAGGTGCCGTCGCCGACCGTCTGCCGGATCCTGTGCAGGACCATCGCGCCGCGCTCGTAGACGGGGCTGTCGGAGAGCCGCCCGGCGCTCGGCGGTTCGGCGGGTGGAAAGGCCCAGACGGCCTGGCCGTAGTCGGGGCTGTCGTAGTAGTCGCCCCGGTACAGGGCGGAGAAGACCGCCTCGGCCGTGTCGCCGCCGTGCTCCTCCTGCCACAGCCACTCCGCGTACGTGGCGAAGCCCTCGTTGAGCCACATGTCCCGCCAGGTCCTCGGCGTGACCGAGTCGCCGTACCACTGGTGGGCGAGCTCGTGGACGAGGGTCCCGGTGTCGGGGACGTCGGGGAAGACGGGCCGGTTCTGGGTCTCCAGGGCGTAGCCGACGTCGTCCGCACGGTCGACGATCGCCCCGGTGGAGGAGAAGGGGTAGGGGCCGAAGACGCCCTCGGCCCACCGCATGATCCCGGGGATGGCGGCGAGCACCGGCCGGCTCGCCTTCGCCCGCCGTGGATCGACGGCGACGTACACGGGCAGTCCGTCCCGGACGGTGGACCGGGTGATGTCGTACCGCCCGACGGCGACCGTGGCGACGTAGCTCGCCATGGGCTGTGCGGTGTGCCAGCGGAAGGTCGTCCGGCGGCGGGAGGTCGTACGGCTCGTCAACTCCCCGTTGGACACGGCCTGGAGACCCTCGGGGACGGTGACGGCGATGTCGTACGACGCCTTGTCGGACGGGTGGTGGCTGCCGGGGAACCAGGCCATGGACCCGGTGGGCTCCCCGAGGGCCAGCGCGCCGTCGTCCGTGCGCACCCATCCCTCCCCGGTCCCGTCGGCGTCCGTGACCGTCTCCGGTGTCCCCGCGTAGCGCACCGTGACGTGGAACGTGCGGCCCCGGGCGAGTACGCCGTGCGGGCGGACGGTCAGCTCCTGCCCGACGCGGGACCAGCGGGCCCGGCTGCCGTCGACGGTGACCTGCTCGACGTCCAGGCCCTTGAGATCGAGGTCGAAGGCGGCGAGGCGCCGGGTCGCGCGGGCGGTGAGCCCGGCCGTGCCGGTGAGGTGCTGCCGGCCCGGGTCGTAGTCGAGCGCCAGGTCGTAGTGCGTGACGTCGTACCCGCCGTTGCCCGCCTGGGGGAAGTACGGGTCGCGGACGCCGGGTGCACCGGCCTCGCCGTCCACCCGGGCCCCACCCGTTCCACCGCCATCGCCACCCCCGCTGCACGCGGTCAGGGCGACAGCGAGCAGCAGGGCGGCGGCCGCGACGACGGGAGCGGAGATGACGGCGGGGTTGATGGCGGCTCGGGCGGAGACGGAGGTGGTGCCGGACGCGCCATTCGGGACAAGAGGGGTGGATCGGGACACGCCAGTGATCCTAGGCTGACGTGACACCATCACCGGGTGCTCGACATCGGCTACGCCCTCTCCCACCGCTTCCCCGACCCGCCGCAGATGGACTACCGCCGCGCGGACGTCCACGCCCTGCGCCACGACCTGTTCTGCGGCGATGTCTACCTCGCCGACACCGACGCGGACCGGGAGCTGTCCACAGCCTGGGGATGGGTGCCGGTGCTCGACTTCGCGTGGGCGCTGTGCGACATCGTGGAGCGGATCGACCGGGACCCGGCTGGCTCGCGGGCCTCCCGCCCCCAGTGGGCCGAGCTCGACTTCACCGAGTCCACCGACCGCATGCTCTTCGAGCGCCGCTTCGGGTGGGTGGACATCGAGGCGGACTGGATGCCGGCCGACGAGAAGCCGCTGACCTTCTCGCACGCCGAACTGCGCCGCGAGGCACGCGACTTCCTGCACGACCTGCTCGCCGACCTGACCGACCTGCACGAGGACCTCGGCGAGAACCCGGCGATCTGGTCCCTGCTGGCCCGCTTCCCCCGGCTGAAGTGAGAGCGCCGGGCCACCGTCCCGCGCCCCCGTCGTCCCACGCCCCACCGTCCCGCGCCCCAGTCGTCCTACGCCCCACCCGTCCCGCGCCTCCCGCCGTCTCGCGCCCCCGTCGTCCCACGCCCCGCCGTCCCGCGCCCCAGTCGTCCTACGCCCCACCCGTCCCGCGCCTCCCGCCGTCTCGCGCCCCCGTCGTCCCACGCCCCGCCGTCCCGCGCCCCCGTCGTCCTACGCCCCGCCTCCCTCAGCCCTCCACCCGGATGCCCAGCTCGGCCGCCAGCACCGCCGCCAGATCCACCAGTTGCGCGGGACTGATCACCGCCCCCGCCAGCCGGTCCACACCCCGCGCGATCTCCAGCGCGGCGGCCCCGCGCAGGTCGACGTCCGTCAGCGCGGCCTCGCTGAAGTCGGCCCCCTTCAGGGCGCAGTCGACGAACTCCACCCGCTCCAGGGTCGCGCCCCCGAAGTCCGGCTCGACCAGGACGCAGCCCTCGAAGACGACGTCCTTGAGGCGGGCCCCGCGCAGGTTCAGGTAGTCGATCTTCCCGCCGCGGACCCACACCCGCTCCAGGGTCGCCCCGTGCAGCTGCACCCCGCCGAGCCGCGCGTCGATCAGTTCGACGTCCCGCAGGGACGACTCGGCGAGGTCGGTGCCCACCCCTCTGATGCCGGTGAGACGCGAGTCGAGGAGGCGGGCATGGTGCAGCCGCGTCTCGTCCAGCGCGCACCCCGTCAGCGCGCAGTCCATGAAGCGGGCGCCCCCGGCGTCCTGTCCGGCGAAGTCCGTCTCGCGGAACTCCAGCCCGTCGTAGTCCCCGTCGGGCTCCAGTTCCCCGCCGTCATGCGGTTCCAGCGGGGGCAGCCGCAGCTCCGGCCGCCGCGCGCCCCGCACCCCGGCCGCACCCCGCGCACCCCCTACGCCCCGCGCACCCGCCATGCCGCGCCCGCCTGCCGCACCGGCCGCACCCCGCCCGCCCACCGCTCGCCTCGCCATGCCCCCATCCTGCACCGCGCCACTGACAACTCCCCCGACCCGCGCCACCGATGACACGGCTGACCTGCGCGGGTGGTGCTGAGCCATGACCAGGCACGGGTCCGCAGAGGATGCGACACCGCGCGATCCGTGGTCTGCTGACCGGATGAGCGCCACGCCGACAGGTGAACCGGCCGCGACCGAGGACGTCGACCCCCGCCGCTGGTGGGGCCTGGTGGTCATCGCCCTCGCGCAGCTGATGGTCGTGCTGGACGCGACGATCGTGAACATCGCGCTCCCCTCCGCACAGCGCGACCTCGGCATGTCCGACGCCAACCGGCAGTGGGTGATCACCGCCTACACGCTCGCCTTCGGCGGTCTGCTCCTGCTCGGTGGCCGCATCGCCGACCTGGTGGGCCGCAGACGCACCTTCGTCATCGGCCTGATCGGCTTCGCCGCCGCCTCCGCGCTCGGCGGCGCGGCCACCGGCGAGGTCATGCTCTTCGGCGCCCGCGCCCTCCAGGGCGCCTTCGCCGCCCTGCTGGCGCCCTCGGCCCTGTCCCTGCTGACGACCACCTTCACCGACCCGAAGGAGCGCGGGAAGGCGTTCGGCATCTACGGCGCCCTCGCCGGCAGCGGCTCCGCGATCGGTTTCATCGTCGGCGGTCTGCTCACCGAGTACCTGAACTGGCGCTGGTGCCTGTACGTCAACGTGCCCATCGCGATCGCCGCGGTCCTCGGCGCCCTCGTCCTGCTCCACGACCGCCCCGGACACGCGGGCGCCCGGCTCGACGTGCCCGGCGCCGTGCTGGGCTGCGGCGGCCTCGTCGCGATCGTCTACGGCTTCAGCGAGGCCCAGCCGCGCGGCTGGACGGACCCGGTGGTGCTCGGCCTGTTCGCGGCCGGGGTGGCCCTGCTCGTGACGTTCGTGTGGTGGCAGACCAGGGCGCCGAGCCCGCTGCTGCCCCTGCACATCGTCAGGGACCGCAACCGCGCCGGCTGCTTCCTGACCATGGCGCTCGCCGTGATCGGCATGTTCGGCCTGTTCCTGTTCATGACGTACTACCTCCAGGTCGTCCTCGGCTACTCGCCGGTGCGGACGGGCCTGGCCTTCCTGCCCCTGACGGTCGCGATCATCGTCGGGTCCACGCAGATCTCCGCCCGGCTGATGAACCGCGTACCGCCGCGCGGCCTCATGGTCCCCGGCATGGTCCTGGCCTCCGGCGGCATGGTGATCCTCACCCGGATGACGGTGCACTCCTCCTACCCCACGGAGATCCTGCCCGCGCTGCTGCTGATGGGCCTCGGCATGGGCCTGACCTTCATGCCGGTCTTCGCGACCGCGACCGCGGGCGTCGCCCCGCAGGACTCGGGCGTGACCTCCGCGACCGTGAACACCTCGCAGCAGGTGGGCGGTTCGATCGGTACGGCCCTGCTCAACACCATCGCCACCACCAGCAGCGCCGCCTACGTCACCGCCCACCTGCGCGACCCGGCCCAGAAGGCCCGGATCGTGCAGGAGGGCGTCGTGCACGGCTACACGGTCGCCATCTGGTGGGCCGCCGGCATCATGCTCCTCGCGGGCCTGGTGGCGGGCCTGATGGTGACGGCGAAGGCCCCCCGTCACGGCATCCGCTCGGACACCCCGATGCCGGAACCGGCGGTGTGACCGAAGCCTGCCCGGACAGCCCGAACAGTCGGAGGGGACGGCGCTGGCGGCCGCCCCCTCGCGTACCGCGCGACCTCAGTGCCGGCCCGCCACCCGGTCCGCGATGCGCGCCAGCCGGGAGGAGCGGGCCGCGTGGGTGGCGGTCTCCCGGCGGTCCGCCGTGCGGTAGGTGGCGTACATGCCCTGCACGCCGAGCCACCGCAACGGTTCCGGTTCCCACCTGCGGACCCTGTGGCCCACCCACGGCAGGCCGGTGAGTTCGGTGGGGCCGTCCTCGCCGGAGTCCAGCCGCACCAGGTCCCGCAGGGTGCGCGCCGCGAGGTTGGCGGTGGCCACGCCCGAGCCGACGTATCCGCCGGCCCAGCCGAGCCCCGTCGAGCGGTCGAGGGTGACCGTCGCGCACCAGTCGCGCGGCACACCCAGCACCCCCGACCAGGCGTGTGCGACGCGCACCCCGGCGAGGGCGGGGAAGAAGCCGACGAGGATCTCGCGGAGCGCCTCTACGGTCGCCTGCTGGGTGCGGCCGTCGTTGTCGGTCCGGGAGCCGAAGCGGTACGGCACACCGCGGCCGCCGAGCGCGATCCGCCCGTCGGCGGTGCGCTGCGCGTACATGTACGCGTGCGCCAGGTCGCCCAGCGTCTCCCGCCCGTCCCAGCCGACCGACTCCCACTGTCCGTCGGTCAGCGGTTCGGTCGCGATCATCGAGGAGTTCATCGGCAGCCAGGTCCGCCGCTGCCCCTTCAGCCCGGCCGTGAAGCCCTCCGTGCAGCGCAGGACGTAGGGCGCGCGGACGGTCCCGTACGGCGTGAGCGCCTGCCGCGGCCGGATCTCCGTCACCGGGGTCAACTCGTGGACGGTGACGCCCAGCGCCTCCACCGCCGCCGCGAGTCCCTTCACCAGTTTCACCGGGTGCACCCGGGCGCCGTGCGGGGTCCAGGTCGAGCCGACGGCGTCCGCGACCCTGATCCGCTCCGCGGTCCCCCGGGCGCCGTAGAGCTCGCGGTCCTTCTCGCCGAACGCCAGCTCCGCCGCGTGGAAGTCCCTCAGCCGCGCCAGCTGCGCCGGTGTGCGGGCGACCTCGAGCACCCCGCCCCGGTGGACGTCGGCCTCGATGCCCTCGGCGGCGGCGACCTGGACGACCTCGCCGACCGTGTCGTTCATCGCCCGCTGCAACCGTACGGCGGCCTCCCGGCCGTGCTCTCTCGCGTACCGGTCGCGGCCCGCGATGCCGTTGTACAGCCAGCCGCCGTTGCGGCCGGAGGCGCCGTAGCCGCAGAACCGCTGCTCCAGCACGGTGACCCGCAGGGAGGGCGCCGCCTTCTTCAGGTAGTACGCGGTCCACAGTCCCGTGTACCCGCCGCCCACGATCACGACGTCCGCCGACGCGTCACCGGCCAGCGGCTCCCGCACCGCCGGGAGGCCGTCGTCCGCGTACCAGAAGGAGATACCGCCGTTGACGGCACTGCTCGCCGGGCTGTCCATGCCGGTATTCAACCCCGGTGCACGTCCGCTGTCTCCTTCGGATTCCGTGCTTCTCCGCGCCCGCCGACCAGCGGATAGCAGCTCAGACCGATCACCACGGAGAGGAAGTGGCCGAGGTCCGTGTACGTCGGCGCGGCCACGAGCGGGTACGTGTACACGACCAGGACGACGGCGAGATAGCCGTACCGCCAGGGGGACGCGATCCGGTAGGTGAGGACCGCCACCACCCCCGCCAGCGCGTAACTCACCCCGAAGTCCAGGGTGTTGACCGCCGAGTTCGGCGCCCGGCCGTCCCTGATCGCCAGCCACAGCGCGCCCTCGCTGATGAGGGTGGCCAGGACGTGCGCGGCGGCGGCGACGGCCAGCCAGCGCAGCGTCCCGAGCCAGCGTTCGGCCTGCGCGTGGAAGACGCTGTAGAAGACGACGTACGGCAGCCAGATCCCGCCGTCGATCCACATCGCGCTCGTCACCAGGACCCGCAGCGGATGCTGCGACAGCTCGTGCAGGTTGGTCGACCGCTGCCGCAGGAACTCCTGCTCGAACTCGGGCGACATGCGGTGCATGGCCACCGTCGTCACGAACAGGATGCCCAGCCATACGTAGGTGCCGGGGGCGCCGCGGACGTAGCTCCACACCCGATGCGGGCCCCGGTCGATTCGCATGAGCCGATTCACGCACGCCAGTAACGTCCGTCACGTGATCGACATTCCGCAAGCGCTGGCCGCGGCGCAGGAGAGGTACAACGGGGATGCGGGCCGCGCGTTCGTCGCCGCGCTGCCGGGCCTCGCCGCCGGCTTCCTGGAGCGCTGGGAGCTGCGGCCCGACGGGACGCCGATGCACGGCGTCAGCGCCCTGGTCCTGCCGGTCCTGCGCCCCGACGGCAGCCCCGCCGTGCTGAAGCTGCAGCTCCCCGACTCCGAGACCGAGAGCGAGCCGGTCGCCCTGCGCGTGTGGGACGGTGCCGGCGCGGTCCGGCTCCTCGACCACGACCGGGCCACCGGCACCATGCTCCTGGAGCGCCTCGACCCGGCCCGCACGCTGTCGTACGTCCCCGACTCCCGCGCGGCCGCCCTCGTCGTCGCCGGGCTCCTCGGCCGCCTCACCGCCGTACCGGCGCCGCACGGCATGCGCCGTCTGGGCGACCTCGCCCGCGCCCTGCTCGACCGGACACCGCGGGCCCTGGAACGCGTCCCGGATCCCGCGGTCCGCCGGCTGGTCGCCGACTGCGCGGCCGCCGTGCGCGAGGTGGTGGACGACCCCGGCGACCGGCTGCTGCACTGGGACCTGCACTACGACAACGTGCTCGGCGCCGACCGTGCCCCCTGGCTGGCCATCGACCCGAAGCCGCTGGCCGGCGACCCCGCCTTCGAGCTGCTGCCCGCCCTCGCCAACCGCTTCGAGGCCGGCGAGATCCGCTGGCGGTTCGACGCGATGACGGACGTCCTCGGTCTGGACCGTGCCCGGGCCCGCGCCTGGACCCTGGGCCGCGTCCTGCAGAACTCCCTGTGGGACATCGAGGACGGCCGTCCACCCGAACCGGAGCGGCTGGAGATCGCCCGGCGACTGCGCGACGGCGACCGGAGTTAACCTCACCCCATGATTCGAGCCGCCGCTCCCGCCGACGTCCCCGTCATCCACACCCTGATCCGTGAACTCGCCGAGTACGAGAAGGCCCTGCACGAGGTCAGGGCGACCCCGGAGCAGCTCCACGCGGCCCTCTTCGGCGGCCACCCGGCCGCCCACGCCCACCTCGCGACCGACGACACGACCGGCGAGACGGTCGGCTTCGCCCTGTGGTTCCTCAACTTCTCCACCTGGCGCGGCGTCCACGGCATCTACCTGGAGGACCTCTACGTCCGGCCCACCGCCCGGGGCGCCGGCCACGGCAAGGCCCTGCTCACCGAACTCGCCCGCCTCTGCGTCACCCGCGGCTACCAGCGCCTGGAGTGGGCCGTCCTCAACTGGAACGCCCCGTCCATCGCGTTCTACGAGGCCCTCGGCGCCCGCCCCCAGAACGAGTGGACGGTGTACCGGCTGACGGACGAGGCCCTGGAGCGACTGGGCGGCTGACGGCGGGCAGCGGACAGCGGGCAGCGGGCAGCGGGCCGACCGGTCACGACGCGTCCCGGAGGGCCACGGCCCGCCCCGCCCGACCTCCACCGCGCGCGACGGCCACCGTCACTCCCGGACGGCCGCGATCAGCCCCTGCCTGCCGCCCGGAGCGGATCAGCCCCGTCACCCGACGGGCAGCGACCCGGCTCACGGCCAAGTTCACGGCCAAGTTCACGACCCAGTTCACGACCCAGTTCACGGCCCACCTCCAGTGGGTCCGCCGCGCCGGACGAGTCGGCGTACAGGGTCATCGCGCGTCCCGGGTGGGCGAGCAGCCCCTCACCCGCCGGGTCCCCCTCGGCCCGCGCGGCGAGGCCGAGGCCGACCCAGGTCTCCGGATCCCCGTCGCCCCGGACGATACGGGCGCGGAACGCGGCCAGCGCCTCGGCCGTACGGCCGGACACCAGGTCGGTGTCCTCGGGGCGCGCCCCGCTCACCGTGGCGCCCGGGTCGTCGCGCAGCCGCTCGAAGCCCGCCGGGTCGGCCAGCAGCCAGCGCAGCAGGACCGCCCGCGTGTCGAAGCCGCGCGCCGGGGTGCGCGGAGCGAGCCGCTGCTCGCCCGCGGGACCGGCGGGCGCCAGATGGTACGCCCGCCACAGCGCCCGGTGGTCCTCGACCGCCAGTTCCGCCGCCGCCGGTGCGGGCCCCTCCACCGGCTCCGCCAGCCACGGCTCCAGCCGTCCGGACAACTCGGCCACCAGCCTGCGCCCCAGGTCGGTGAGCTGCTCCGCCCGGCCGACCGTGTGCAGGGCGTGCGCGGTCTGGGAGCGCCACAGCGCGAACTCGAACCGCCCGAGCGGATGGCGCCGCCGGCGCCAGAACGCGGTGACGCCGAAGAAGGCGTACACGCCCTGGAGCAGACCGCCGAGCGGCCGGGGATCGTCCCGCCAGGGGGCGTAGTACAGCCCGGTGCCCTGGTCGTCGTACAGGGTGAACAGGTGCATGAACGCGCTGAGTTTGTTGTGCTGGAACTCGTGCACGAGCGTGGACGCGAACTGCTCGCCGTCGTCGGGGAGGGACGCGAGCGCCGTACCGAAGGCGTCGCCCGAGGAGGCGCTGTGCGGCCGGAACCGCTCACTCCGGGGCCGGGGCACCACCGACACCAGCCCTTCCGCCAGCGCCCGGGCCGTCTCGGCGTCGGTGTCGCGCAGGATCCGCCAGGCCGCGCGGAACAGCTCCTGCCAGTCGGCGGCGCAGTCGAGGGGGTCGGCCGCGGCGGGTGCGCGCAGGGCGCGGTAGGGATCGGTGTCGTCCAGGAGGAGGGTGCAGCCCTCGGCGCGCAGTGCGGTCAGCGGATGCCAGCCGGCTCCCTCGGCGGCCCGCCCCGCGATCCGCACCCGCCCGCCGGCCGCGGACACCTCGGCCACGCCGAGGTCCCCGGCGCCGGGCACGCGCATCGCGCCGAGCGCGGGCAGCACCGCCCAGCCGTCACGGACCGGGATGCCGGTACGGAAGTCCAGGCCCGCCCGGACGGCCGCGGCGGCCGCGAGCGCGTGCAGGTACCCGGTGTCCGCCCACAGGGGGGTGTCGCCCCCGGCGCTCCCGCGCAGCCGCCGTAGCGTGTGCGCCGCCCACACCCCGACGGCCGGGTAGGCGAGCAGCGCCTCGACGGCGTCGGCGGACGCGGCGTGCGCGCGGGTCAGCAGGCGCCAGCCGTCGGCGAGCGGGGGCAGCGGGCCGGCCGGTGCCGGGCCGGCCGCGTCGAGCAGGGCGCGGACGACCAGCAGGCGCCAGCTGCGTTCACCGGCGCGCAGCGCGGCGACGGTCGGGGCACCGCCCCCGCCGCCGAGGAGTTCCCCGAAGGACCGAGGGGCCAGGACGTGGGGGCGGGGGCGGGCGGTGTGCGGCACGGAGGGGACCTACTCGCCGGCTTCGTCGCGCTGCGGGTTGTAGCCGCCGAGGCTGCTCGCCGGGTCGTCGATGCGGCCGAGCAGGCGCCGCATGGAGTCCCCGGCGGACGGCAGGCTCATACCGGGCCAGGCGTCCAACGGCACGTCGCTGAGGTCGATCAGCTCCGACTCGACTCCGGACTTCTCCATGACGCCGTCCCCGTGACTGTGAAGGTGAAGGTGGGTGGTGAGGCGATCAATACCTCATGCGTACCTGAATATCCCGCTTTCGGGGGTTTATGGTCGCTTCAGTGACCCTAATGCACCCCAGGCGCCCCACACGGACCACAGCGCGGAATCGACCCGGATCGAGTGACGGATGAGCGTTGCGGGTAGGAGCCGTGTGTGTGAACTGAAGGAAATGACCGAGGTGTTGCACAGAGAGGCGGGCTGAACACCGTGCTGCCGGCAGACGCCCGCCGCGGGCTCGACCCGGTCCGCGTGGCCGAGGTCATCGCGCGACCGCCGACGGGGCGGGGTGCCGGCCGCCGGGGTTCCGGCTACCGGGCGGGGGCCTCGTGGGTGCTCACCGCCGCACACGTGGTGCGCGAGGCCGCGCCGGAGGATGTCCTCGTACGGTTCGAGGCCGACCGGGCCGAGGAGTGGACCGTGCCCGCACGGGTCGCCCTGGCCTCCGACAAGGCCGACGTCGCGCTCCTGGAACTCCTCGCCCCCGCACCGCCCGGCATCCACGCCCGGCCGGCCCCGCCGCCGTCCTACGGCGCCGTGCCCGACGCGGACGTGACACTGCCCTGCAGTGCCATGGGCTTCCCCCGGTTCAAGCTGCGCGCCGACCCGGCGCACGCGCCGGACGACGGTTCGCCCTCCCAGTACCGCGACTCGTGCCACGCGACCGGCATGACCTCCGTGCTCTCCAACCGCCGCGAGGGCACCCTCGAACTCGCCGTCACACCACCCGAGTCGGACACGGAACCCGGCCGCTCCCCCTGGGAGGGCATGTCCGGCGCGGCCGTCTGGCACGACGACACCCTCATCGCCGTCGTCAGCGCCCACCACCGCACGGACGGCCTGGGCCGCCTCGCCGCCGTCCGCGTGGACCGCTGGTACGAACTGCTGACCGAAACCGAACTGACCCTGCTGCACGAGCACGCCGGACTGCCCGCCGACGCCGGGGAGTTGGCGCGGTCCACCGCCGCACGGCCGCACCGGGCTCCCCTGGCCGGACTGCCGGACAACCTGGCTCTGGGTGAACTCAACTCCCTGGTCACGGCGTTGACCGCGCTCCCCACCGTGAAGAACCCCACCACGCTGTCCCTCGCCCTGGACGGCATCGACCCCGCGATCGCGGCCATGAGCCCCAGGTCGCCGGCCCTGCGCGCGGACGTGTTCGGGATCGTGCGGACCTGCCTGCGCTACCGGGGCACCCTGGACCAGTTCCTGGAGGCGTTACGGTTGTTGGAGGGCGACTCCGAGGGAGTGGCCCGTATGGACCGCGAGGCGATGGAGTTGTCCCGGCGCCATCACCGAGCCGATGAGAGCCACTGACCTGATATCGCGTGGCCGCGTGGCCGCGGGGTTTCATACTCCGAACTGCGGGCCATTATCAGGAGGATGTCAGCAGCAGGAATCCACACGTGCAGCCGGGGGAGAAGGGGTTTGGCCGTCATGGAGCCGACTGTGGCCGCCGTCGAGTCCAGCCTTGTCGATCTCGCGGGGGTGTCTCTTGAAACGCTGCGCTCCATGGACAGTCGAGTTATCGCCGCATCCATCCAGGAACTACTGCCAACGATCGACCACCAGTTGGCCAGCGTCGCCGGCATCGACGGCGGCGCCGACGGTTTCGGCTGACACTGCCGGGGCCGCTCATGCGTGCTGAGCCGGCCCTGCCCCATCATCGTCTGCCGCCTGACAGCCTGGCCGAACTGGTCCGTGGCGAGGGCGGCCCCGCCACGCTCGACATCCTGCTCGGCGCCGAACGAAGCCGGCGTCTCCTGCTGCTGCGGATACTCGACGACGCCACGGAGCTCGGTCCCGCGTGGGAGCTTCTGAGCGAGGCGCAGCGCCACGCGCCCCAGGTCGTCGACGACCTGCTCACCTATCCGCAGACGGGTATGTGGCTGGCCGGGGTACTGCGCCGGCTGCGCGGAACGGCGCCGCGGGACGAGCCGCCGCTGTGGGTGGAACTCGGCCACATGTCGGCGATCGCCGCCGCGGCTGCGCTACGCGCGGAGCTCGACTTCAGCATCGAGGTGCCGGTGCGGGACGGTTGGGTCCCTCTGCCGACCCTCGGCTGCGCGGTACTGCCGGTGGCCGAGCCCTGGACCACGGCCAGGGTACGGGCGCGGAGCGGACGCGCGGTGATCGAGTCACCGGGGGCCCGGGTCACCGTGGTGCCGGCGTCCGGCGCGGCGGGACCCGGGTGGCATCCGGTGCGCCGGCTGTCGGTGGGTCCGCCCGGGCGGCGGCTCGACATCGCGCTGGACGACGTGGACCCGTACCGCACGTATCCGCAGCCGACCGCGCCGCGTCCGCTGTCCGAGGAGGGCGCGGGGCACTGGCGGGACCTGCTGGAGCGGGCCTGGGCCGTCCTGCTGGCGGAGCAGCCCGGGACGGCGGACGCCATGCGGCGGAGCGTGATGTCGCTGACGCCGACCACCGCGCGGGAGAGGTTCCGGCCGCGCAGTGTGACCTCGGGGGACGCCTTCGGCGGCGTCGAGGCCTCGGAGCCGGACGACGCCGTCCAGCTGGCCGTCACCCTGATACACGAGTTCCAGCACACCAAGCTCGGCGGGCTGCTGCATCTGACGCCGCTGCTCGTGCCGGCCTCCGACGAGGACACGGAACTCTGGTACGCGCCCTGGCGGAACGATCCCCGGCCCCTCGAAGGGCTGCTCCAGGGGATCTACGCCTTCATGGGGGTCACCGGCTTCTGGCGCGTGCACCGCACCACCGCACCGACGCGGGCCGCCCTGGCGCATTTCGAGTTCGCGCTGTGGCGGGCCCATGCGGCCACGGCCATGGACCAGATCCACCGCCATCCCCGTCTCACCCCGCTGGGCGCGGCCCTGCTCGACTCGCTGCGTGAACAGTGCGCCGCGTGGCTGGCGGAGCCGGTCCCCGAGGAGCCCCTGGCACTGGCCCGGCTGTGCGTGGACGACCATGTCACCCGTTGGCGCGCCCACCACCGGCGCCCCGCCGCGCCGGCGGTCGAGGCGGCCGTACGCGCCTGGCTGGACGGGGCGAGCGAGGCGCCCCGTTCCCTGGCGGCCGGACCCGAGGTCGTACCGGACCCCTCGGCGCGCTGGCTGGACAGTCTGTCGATGCTGGTCCGCTACCGGCTCAGCGACGCGGACGAGCGGATGTCACCCGGCGGAGCGGAGAAGACCGCGGCCGCGGTCACCGGGGCACTCACCGCGGACGCCCTGCTCGCCGCGGGCGACGCCACAGCGGCCCGGCACGCCTACCTGGCGCACCTGGTCGCGGAGCCCGGCCGGCACGGAGCCTGGGCGGGCCTCGGCCGGGCCCTCGCCCTGGAGGGCACGGAACCGGAAGCGGCCCGCCTGCTGTGCCACCACCCGGAACGCGCGCTGGCGGTGCACCAGGCCCTGCTGCACGCGACGGACGCGGCACCGGACCCGATCAGCCTCGCCACCTGGCTCGACTCGCCCCGGACCTGAACACCCCGCCGCACCCCCGAGGCCGGCCGCGGGCCCGAGCCCGACACCACACACCCGACACCCGCCGCGGGCTCGAGCCCGGCACCAGGCTGCCGACCGGAACCCGGCACCACACACCCGACACCCGTCGCGGGCCCGAGCCCGGCACCAGGCCGCCGACCGGAACCCGGCACCCGCCGCCGACCCAAGCCCGGCACACCCGACACCCGTCGCGGGCCCGAGCCCGGCACCACGCGCCCGACACCCCCCGCCGGCCAGAGCCCAGGGCTCACCTCGGCCCCCGCCCCCGCCCCCGCACCTACATCGGCATCGGGTCGATGTCGCAGTCCGTCCGCTGCCTGGCCCGGGCCTGCACGGTCGCCGGGTGCGGAGCGGGCTCGGCGGAGCTGAGGCGGGGCGCGTCCAGGACCATCTCCATCCGCGTCAGCGTGTCCCCGCGCAGCGCCTCGCCCTCCGCCGTCTCACCGAGGGCGACGAGGTCCAGGGAGAGGTTCGCCGCGCAGACCAGCGTGGTCGGGTGGTCCTCGCCGAGCCTCGTCCGGCACAGCGCCAGGGTCCTGTCGCCGAGTTCGCGTGCCTCCGCCGTCCGCCCGAGCGCGCTCAGGTCACTCGCCAGGTTGATGGCGCAGGCCAGTGCGGTGGGATGGTTCTCCCCGAGGCGCTCGGTCAGCGACCGCAGCGCCGCGTCGTCCAGCTGCCGGGCCTCCTGCACCCGCCCCAGCAGCCGCAGCGTCACCGCGAGGTCCACGTCGGCCGCCACGACGTGGGGGTGGTCGGGCTGGAAGATCAGACGGAAGCGTTCACGGGCCTTCTCGCCGCGGTCACGGGCCGCCTCGAGCTCGCCGTTGTGCCGCAGCGCCACCGACAGGGCGAGCGCGGCCAGCAGGGCATCCGGGTGGGTGTCGCCGTAGCGGCGGGTGAACTGGTCGAACGCCTCCCGCGCCAGTTCCAGAGCGGTGGCGTGGTCGCCCTCCTTGCGGCAGGCCTCGCTCAACTGCCGTACGGTGCCCAGCGTCGTGGGGTTGCCGGCGCCGAACGTGGACCGGTAGCCGTCGACGACCGCCTGCTGCAGGGCCCGCGCGCCGACGTAGTCGCCGGTCTCGCGCACATCGACGGCGACGCTCGCCTCGGTCACCAGCGCCTGCTGGTGATCGCGGCCGAACAGCCGGGACTTCATCGCGTGCGTGTGCCGGTCCAGCTCCAGCGCCCGCCGGAACTCGCCGATGACCCGCAGGCTGACCCCGAGGTTGTGGGCGGTGACCAGCGTGGTGGGATCGTCCTCGCCGAAGGCCCGTCGGGCCCGCTGGTAGGCCAGTTCGTCCACTTCGGCACCGGCGGCGAAGTCCCCCTGAGCGCGCCGTACCGCGGCTTCGAGGTTCATCGCGACCAGGGCGTCCTCGCGGGTGTCCTCCTGGTCGGCCGGCGCGGTGCGGTCGTAGACGTCCCTGAGCCGGGTGACGGTCTCGGAGGCGTCGTCGTAGCGCCCCACCCTCAGGTAGAGGAAGCCGAGCCACCAGCCCATCAGCCGCGTCTGCTGGTCCTCCTCGCCGAAGAGTCCCTTCCAGACCCGCCAGGCCTGCTCGGTGAACTCGAGCGCGACCCGGTGATCCCCCCAGTACCAGAGGTACTTCGCCACGTTCATCACCAGCTCGCGCACCCACGGCTGGTCGGACTCGATCGCGCCCGAGGCGATGACATGGCCGTACAACTCGGCGTAACGCGGCCAGTTGGCCGCCTGGTTGGGACCCTTCGGGTCGGCGGCGGCGAGCAGTGTGTGAGCCCCGTTGCGCATGCGGTTCTGTTCCTCGGGGGACATCCGGTGCACCAGCACGGCCTGGACCAGGCGGTGCATCTCGATGGAGTTGGACCGGTGATCGATACGGGCGAGGGAATAGCGGTTGATCTCCCGGACGGCCCGGGCGAGCCGCATCGGGTCGTTCAGGGCCCGGTCGAGTTCGGGATCGATGCTGGAGCCGCCGAGACCGGAGAAGATCGACCGGGAGATGGGGTCGGGAGCGAAGTACGAGCACAGCTGGAGCAGGCGCAGGGCGGTGAGACTGCGGGTCTCCAGGTGGTCGAGGGAGACGTTCCACGCGGCGGCGACCGGGAGTTGGTAGTCCGGCGGCGGCGAGACCTCCAGCAGCTCGCTGCGCTTGTGCTCGAACAGCCGCAGATACTCCGACACCGGCATCCCGGTCTCCGCCCGCCAGGCCGCGGCCTGTTCCAGGGCGAGCGGCAGGTCGCCGAGCGCGACGGCGAGCTGATCGGCCTCGGCGTCGGAGAGTTCGTCCCCGTAGGCGTGCGGCCGGCGCAGCAGCTCCTTGCTCTCCTCCCGGGTGAAGACGTCGACCTCCAGCGAGGGCCCCACCACGCTCCAGCGGCGGTTGCGGGAGGTGACGAGGATGGTGCCGCTGCCGCCGGTGGGGAAGTAGTCGCGGACCCGTTCCGGGCTGTCGGCGTTGTCGAAGATCAGCAGCCAGCGGGAGTACGGCCGCCCCTCGCGCAGCGCCTCACGGACCGCGGGTCCGGCGATGTTGGCCTCGGCGCTGGTGCCGAGACCGAGCCGCTGGGCCAGCTCCACCAGGGCCTGGCCGATCTGGCCGGGGCGCTCGGCGGGGATCCACCAGACGATGTCGTAGTCGGCCTGGTGCCGATAGGCGTACTCGATGGCCAGCTGCGTCTTTCCGACACCGCCCATGCCGTGGATGGCCTCGGGCAGCACGGTGGTCGTGCCTTCCTGGAGGCGTTCGCTGAGCCGTTCCAGAAGGTCCACGCGGCCGGTGAAGTTCGGGTTGCGCGGGGGGATGTTGCCCCAGATGCGCGGCTGCGTCGTACGGCCGCTCTCCACCGATGGCTGCTGCTGCGTGGTGGCCATGGCCGTGGCTCCCTCTGATGGTGAAGTTGTCCTGGGCCGGTTCGGGGCCCCACCGGCAATCCGAAACCGCAGTCTGACCGCGGAAGCCGGCGTTCCGGCGTCCTCGTCCTTGTGCAGGCTGACCGTGTGGCGCCGGTTGTACTCGCGCAGGGCGCGCCCGAGCCGCTCGGCGCGGGGCAGGAAACGGCCGGACAGGGCACGTAACGCGATCAGTTCGACGCGCAGGAAGGCGACGTTGAGCCGGGTCACCAGCGGCACGACGGATGTCTCGAACAGTTCGTCGGCGGACGGCAGGACGGGGTCGGAGCCCTCCGCGGCCGCGGCGAGCAGCTCCCGTACGTCGTGCAGCACGCGCGCGGTGTCCCGGCGGCGGGACAGCGCCAGTAACTCCTGGCGGATGTTCGGGCCGAAGGTGAAGGCCACGTCGGCCGCGCGCTCGGCGTCCGCGCCCGCGGGCCGCACCAGGCCGCTCATCAGCAGCTCGGTGAGATGGGCGGGCCCGGCGCCGGGCACCGAGGCGGTCAGCACGCCCATCACGGGCAGCGTCAGCGGGGCCGCCGCGAGCCGGGTGGCCAGCGCGAACGCGGTGGGCGACGCGGCGGCCCGGAACTCCGAGACCCGCTCCCACGGCGGTACGGCGCTGGCCGGATCGGGCACGTCCTCCACCCACGGCACGGCCCGCGCGGCGTCCGGCCGCCGCTTCCAGTCCCGCGCCCGGACCCCGGACGTCTCCACCCAGCCCTCGTCCCGCCCGGCGACCATGTCGACCCAGGCGGACAGCGAACGCTCCGTCAGTTCCAGCACGGGGACGGGCACCACACCGCTGCGCCCGGCGGCGTCGTCGTCGACGGGCTCCAGCGGGGAGGCGCGCAGCTGCCACTCCAGCGCGTGGTTCGGTACCCAGGGCGACCCGGCCTTCAGCCGCATCCGGTGCGGGTCCAGACCGGTGCGGAACCACAGGCGTTGCGGCAGCAGGTGCACCACCGCGAGGGGTTCGGAGCGGCCGAGTTCACGCAGCAGCGGCAGCACCGCGTCGGACCGCCAGCCGGCGGCCAGTCCGTCGGTCAGCACCAGCACCACCCGGTGCGCGGACTCGGCGGGGGGCAGGTGTTCCAGCCGGACCCGGGCCGGTTCGGTGTCGTCGGAACTCAGCAGCCGTACGCGGGTGACCGGGCCGAGGCCGTCCCGGGCGGCGAGTTCACCGGCCAGCCGGCCGATCAGGTCGTCCCAGACCCGCATGGTGACGTGGTCGTCCACGACGAGCAGTACGGCGGCCCGGGGTCCGGGACCGGTCCGCGCCAGTCCGCTCAGGGCGTGCGCCGACGCGTCGACTGACGCTTCGTCGGATGCCGGTGCCGCTGCTGCTCGTGGGCCGTCGTCACACTGCATAAGCACTCTCAGAGCGTCCGGTAGTGCCCGAGCCGGGGAGTACCGAGAAGTCCCGCAGGGTGCGGGCATGCGTGACAGCCACGTGCCCAGCCTGGCAGCGGCGGGCGCGCGTTGCAACACGGCCTGCCGCAGCAGAGGGAAGGAGGAAGGGAACAGTCGAACGGCGGGTGTTTCTCGACCCCCTGTGCTGTCACGCATGTGCGACGGCCGGCGGGCCGTCCTCGGTTTCAGCGTGACAGCCCGCGCTGCCGCGTGCAAGACCGCGTCCCGCACGCCCCGGGCCGACGACGACGAGCCGGCGGACGACCACAGCGCTGGTCCCCCACCGGTCCACGACCGCACGGCCTACACCGGGCCGGGCGGACCCGGCCGGTGCTCCGGATCGTCCAGCAGGATCGCCAGATGCCGGCCCACGTGGTCCTTCCAGCCGCCGGGGCCCAGGGCCAGCGCCTCCTTGCGCCACTGTCCGACGCGTTCCGCAAGCCGGCCCAGCCCCCGGTCCTCCAGGATCTCGCTGATGGCGTCCTGGAACATCGGGTCCGCGCAGTCGCTGCGGTGCCAGATCATCGCGGGCACCCCGGCTCGCAGCCCGGCGAGAATCTCCTGGCGGCCGACGCCCGACGCGTCGCCGGGCGGCTGGCTGAGCACCAGGCACACCGCGTGCCGGTCCTCCTTCAGCTCCCGCTCCAGATGGAAGAAGTACGACCCGTCCTGCCCGGGACGGCTCCGGTGCGAGTGGCTGTCCGCGGGCCGCTCCCGCAGCTGCCGCCACTTGGTGTGCCAGGGCCGGTGCCACGCGGCCCGCTGTAAGCGCTCCAGGCTGCGGACCACCACCGGGTAGTCGAGGGCCAGCGGTGTCGGGGAGCCGCTGCCGGACTCCTTCGACCACCACTCGACGGGCTCGTTGAGCAGCTCCCAGGGCAGCACGAACTCCAGGATCACCGGCTGCCGCAGGTCGGCCCACCGTGCCTCGGTCTCCTCGACCAGTTGCTCCACCGCGCCGGAGAGGTCGTTGTAGTGCAGGTGGACCGTCTCGCCCCGCACCGGGTGCCAGCCCTCCGAGTCGGACTGGCGCCAGTGCGACAGGTAGTAGCGGTCGGCCTCGATCCGGTCCGGCTCGAACTGGATCATCAGATAGGCGGGGACCAGAGACGGCGCGGGCTGCGGAAGGTCGGAGCGCTGCCGGTCCGCGAGCAGCCGCTCCAGGCCCAGCGCCTGGGCCTGGCCGCGGTTGAAGCGGCGCACCAGTTCGGCGGCGTCCGGCGCGCCGTCCTCCACCAGCCGGTCGGCGGCCAGCGCGAGGAAGGCCATGCTCGGCGGGAGGTCACCGGCCGGGGCGTTCTCGCCCGCCAGGCGCAGGAACACCTGCCAGGCCGTCTGGCACCAGGCGGGCAGCTCCTGCACCCGCGACCGGCTCGCCCGGCGCGCCATGGCGGCCAGGTCCGGGGGGCGCAGGGAGAACAGGACGGGCCGCAGCTCGCCGAGGTCGGCGTGGTTGAAGAAGTCGACGGCCTCCCACTCGTCCACGAGGGGCCACAGTCCGGCCACCGTCGTCGACTGCTGCTCGACGTACTCGAGGGACCGCACCAGACAGGCCGGTCCGTCCCCGACGGCGGCGCACCCCTTGACGACCTGGAGGAGCCAGGGCCTCAGCCGGTCCCCTCCGAACGGCTCCACGGGCGAGCCCAGTTCGTCGGCGAGCAGCTCCCGCCAGAGCTCGCGGCTGCCCGCCTGGTTCACCGTGGCCGAGCCCTGGAGCACGTCCACGATGGAGACGACCAGCTCGTTGCGGACCCGTTCCGGACTACGCCCTCTCAACCCCGTTACCTCCAGACAACCGGCGCGGATCCCTGATGGAGGCGACCAGCGTACGGCGGAGGAGCGCGGTGCGGGAGCGGAACGTCACCCTCTGCTGTCGCGGCCCCCGGCAGATGTCGGACGGACGACCTCGGCTGCCGTACTCGCTGTGCCGGCGGCACCGGCTACGGCGCTCCCGGGAGGCAGTGGGTCGCCTGCTCGAACGGCGCCGCCGAGGACGACTCCCGTCGGGTCCCGCGGCAACGCCCCCGCGACGCATGAGCGTGTGGGGGGGCGTCGTCCCCGGTGGATCGCCGGTAGATCACGGAGCCCCCTGTCGGATTCGAACCGACGACCTTCGCTTTACAAGAGCGGCGCTCTGACCAGCTGAGCTAAGGAGGCGCGCACGCGCGTGGCGACGTGCGTGCCCGAGCAGTGTACCCAGGTCCCGGCGGCCCCGATCGAAAGTTTCCGCGAAGTTCACAGGGGTCCAGGTACTGACAGACGAGGTGAACGCCGGGTACCGTCCAGAGCCAGTTCACTCGTGTGGACTACACCACGCCGGTAGCACCCGTCGTGGTGGCACACCACCTTCCACAACGGATCGTCCGGCACGTTCCTGCCGGTAGAAGGGGGCCCTTCACCATGGCCACTGTCTCGTTCGACAAGGCGACCCGGATCTACCCGGGTTCCACCAAGCCCGCCGTCGACGGTCTCGACATCCACATCGAGGACGGCGAGTTCCTCGTCCTGGTCGGTCCGTCCGGCTGCGGCAAGTCCACCTCGCTCCGCATGCTCGCGGGGCTCGAGGACGTGAACGGCGGTGCCATCCGCATCGGCGACCGTGACGTCACGCACCTGCCGCCGAAGGACCGGGACATCGCCATGGTGTTCCAGAACTACGCGCTCTACCCGCACATGTCGGTCGCCGACAACATGGGCTTCGCGCTCAAGATCGCCGGCATCAACAAGGCGGAGATCCGGCAGAAGGTCGAGGAGGCCGCGAAGATCCTCGACCTGACCGAGTACCTGGACCGCAAGCCGAAGGCGCTCTCCGGCGGTCAGCGCCAGCGTGTGGCCATGGGCCGCGCCATCGTGCGTGAGCCGCAGGTCTTCCTCATGGACGAGCCGCTGTCGAACCTGGACGCCAAGCTCCGCGTGTCCACGCGTACGCAGATCGCCTCGCTCCAGCGCCGCCTCGGCATCACCACCGTCTACGTCACCCACGACCAGGTCGAGGCCATGACGATGGGCGACCGTGTGGCCGTACTGAAGGACGGTCTGCTCCAGCAGGTCGACTCCCCGCGCAACATGTACGACCGCCCGGTGAACCTCTTCGTCGCCGGCTTCATCGGCTCCCCCGCGATGAACCTGGTCGAGGTGCCGATCACCGACGGCGGTGTGAAGTTCGGCAACAGCGTGGTGCCGGTCAACCGTGACGCTCTCAAGGCCGCCTCCGACAAGGGTGACCGCACGGTCACCGTCGGCGTCCGCCCCGAGCACTTCGACGTGGTGGAGCACAACGGCGCCGCCGCCACCGCCCTGACGAAGGACACCGAGGACGCGCCGGCCGGTCTCGCGGTCTCCGTGAACGTCGTCGAGGAGCTCGGCGCCGACGGCTACGTCTACGGCACCGCCGACGTCGACGGCGACGTCAAGGACCTCGTGGTCCGCGTCAACGGCCGCCAGGTGCCGGAGAAGGGCTCGCAGCTGCACGTCGTGCCGCGGCCGGGCGAGCTCCACGTCTTCTCGACCTCCACGGGCGAGCGCCTCTCCGACTGAGACCGGGAGTTCGACCCGGACTTTCACCCGCATTGACGAAGAGGGCCCCGCAGCACGCCGCGGGGCCCTCTTCGCTGTCGACAAATACCCCGGCAGACCGGTCATTTCGAGCAGTGTGCGTCAACGCCCTACCCAACCGGGGTCGCCAGTTCATCCCCCGAACCGGTGACTAAATGTCGCCAAATCATTACCCCGCGCTACCCTCACACGCGTGAAGCACTCCACTAACCAGCAGACGCGACGCGGCCGGGGCCCCGCCCACCGGATCGGCCGTACGCTCGCCCTCGTCCTGCCCGTCGTCATGGTGCTGTCCGGCACCCTGGCGGTCACCCGGGTCAACTGGTCCGGCAGCCCGGCCGGTTCGGTCCTCACCGCCTCGGACGCCTCGGTGATCGGGGCCTCCTCACGGTCGGCCGCCCGCGCCCCGCAGGACGTCCTGCGCGACCAGCTCCTGACCGAGCTCCAGGACAAGAACCCGGGCGTCGCGCTGACGCACCTCCAGCAGGCCGTCAACGGCCGTCCGTCCCTGGCCGAGCACTGCGGGTCCATCGCCCGCGCCCTGGGCCGCGCCGCGGTCCGTGTGTACGGGCCCTCCCGCGCCCAGTCCTACGCCCGTCCCGTCTGCGACACCTCCTTCGCCACCGGTGTCGCGGCCGCGCACAACTGACCCCGACCCCCCGCGCACCCGGAAAGGGAACGCCTGATCAACGAACGGTCACCGGCCCGAAGCCGCCCGCGGGGCGCGACGTACAGTTCGGTCATGACCGATCCGAACGCCGCGTCGCGCCCCGTTCAAGCCGTGATCCTGGCCGGCGGCCAGGGCTCCCGGCTGCGTCCCTACACTGACGACCGGCCCAAGCCGATGGTCGAGATCCCCGGCACGGGGACGCCGATCATCGGCCACCAGCTCGTCTGGCTCGCCGAGGAGGGCGTGACGGACGTGGTGATCAGCTGCGGCCACCTCGCCGACGTCCTGCAGAACTGGCTGAAGACGGCCGACCTGCCGGTGAACGTCCGGACCGTCGTCGAGACCGAACCCCTCGGCCGCGGTGGCGGGCTGAAGTACGCCGCCGCGCACCTCCCGCACCCGGACCGGCCCTGGTACGCCACCAACGGCGACATCTGGACCCGTTTCTCGCTGCGCGACATGGCGGACTTCCACACCGAGCGCGACGCGGTCGCCACCCTCGCGCTGGCCCGCCCGCGCATCCCGTGGGGCGCCGTGCAGACGGACGGCTTCGGTCACATCACCGACTTCATCGAGGCCCCGCCGACGACGTACGAGATCAACGCCGGCGTGTACGTCTTCTCCCCGGCCTTCGCCGACCTGCTGCCCGAGCGCGGGGACCACGAGCGCACCACGTTCCCGCACCTGGCCCGCCGGCGCAGCCTGGCCGGCTTCCCGATCCCGCAGGGCGCCTACTGGCGTGCCATCGACACCGCCAAGGACCTCACGGAGGCGGCGAAGGAACTGGCCGCCCTGGGACGCTGAGCGCCCCTCCCGGACACCCCGAGCGTCCCAGCGGGGCGGGCCCCCTACCCGGGCACGGACGCCCCTCCCGCGCCGGCCCGAGCACCACCGCCCACCACGGCGTTCGCGTACGACGAAGGGGTCCCGCACGTCTTCCGTGCGGGACCCCTTCGTCGTACGGGCCGGAGAGTGGTTCAGCCGGCGGGCGTGGCCAGGACGCCGCCCACCGGCCCGGCTACCCCAACAGGCCGCCCACCAGGCCCGGCTGGCCGGAGGACGAGCCTCCGGCGCCGGAGCCGCCACTCGTGCCGCCGCCGGTGGTGCCGCCCCCGCCGGTGGTGCCGCCCCCGGAGGTCGGACCCGAGCTGGTGCTCGGCGCCCGCTGGGCCGGGGAGGACGGCTGTGGTGGGGCCGGCTGGCCCGCGGTGCCCTGGGTCTGGCTCGGCGCACCGCCGCCGGCCGCACCCGTCTCACGGGTGGCGCCCGGGGTCGTCGCGGCGGACGACGGGTCGGCCTGGTGTGACGCGGCGCTGCGGCTGGGCGAGCTCGGGGCCGACGGAGTCGCCCGGTGCGGCTTGCCGGGCTCCTCCGGGAGCGGGGAGCCGGGCAGTTCGTTGCGCGGGGCCTCGCCGGGGCCGGGGACGACCACACGGTCGGAGTCCCGGACGGCGCCGCCGAGCAACGAGCCGACGAGCAGGGTGAGTCCGACGGTGACCGCCGTGACGAGGGCACCGCGGCGCAGGACGTACTGGCGCAGCTCCCAGATGTCGGAGCGGGGGCCGAGCCGGCGCCAGGCGCTGCCCGCGAGCCGTCCGTCGACGGAGTAGACGGGGGCGCCGGCGATGATCAGCGGGGACCAGGCGGCGAGATAGATGATGTCGGGGGCGTCGTAGACCGGGACGGTCTTCCAGCTGACGGTGACGATGAGCGCGGCCGACAGCAGCGCGCCGAAGACCGCGGCGACCCGCTGCCAGCAGCCGAGGACCGTGAGCACGCCCACGACGACCTGGGCGAAGGCGATGACGAGTCCGGAGCCGACCGGGTGCTGGAGGGCGAACTGGCGCAGCGGCTCGGCGACTTCCCACGGATGCAGGGTGTTGAGCCACTTGACCATGGAGCCGCGCTTGCCGCCGTCGAAGTAGACGGGGTCGCAGAGCTTGCCCATGCCGGCGTAGATGGAGATGAAGCCGAGGAAGATGCGCAGCGGGAGCAGGACCACGCCGAGGTTCATCCGGCGGCCCGGGTAGTAGGCGTGCCGGGCCGGGTCGTCGCTGTGGCGCCGGCCGCGCCGGCCCTCGCGCGCCGCCCCGCCGGACTCCGCGAACTCCTCGTCCCGGTAGGCGTTCTCGTCGTGGGCGGGCCGGCCGGCCCGGTCGTACCCGGTCTCGCCGTAGGCCTGTTCGTCGTAGGCGGAGCCGACGGTGCGCATGTGCGGCAGCAGTCGGGTACCGCTCGCCTCCGGGGTGCGCTGGGCGCCGACCACGGGGGTCTCGACGGTCTGGTCCAGGGAGTCGTAGCCGGGGTACCCGCCGCCGGGATCGACGCGCGGGATGACCTGGGTCGCCCCGGCGTCGGCGGCGGGCTCGCCGTGGCGGACGCTGCCGCCCCGCACCGCCTGGAGCAGCCGGTGGGCGCCGGTGTCGTCGGGGGCGGACCTGCCGCTCCAGACGACGGGCCGGCGGCGGGCGGCCGCGGGCATCCGGGACGGATCGTCGGTGGCGCTCAAGTGCCGTGCGATCCGCGAGGATGGGGCGCGCCACGTCGACGCGCCCAACTGCACGCGGAAACTCGCGTGATTGACGATGATCTGCGCCGGATCGCTCGGCACCTTCACCATGCTCAGCGCGGGAGCGTCGTCGAATCCCGACGGGCCGTCCCCCGTGGGTGTGCGGGGTGTTCTGGTGTCCACACTCATCTAACCGAGTGACGTGTGGTTAGGACACTGCTTTGACTCGCCGGATGTGTCCGGACCGCGTCAAGCTCGTCCTGAACGCCCGGATCGACCCGTACGGGTAGGGCCCTGAACGTGTGTTCAGGCCCGCCGGCGCGCCGCCTCGTACAGCACGACACCCGCCGCCACACCCGCGTTCAGCGACTCGGCACCTCCCGGCATGGGGATCCGCACCCGGTGGTCGCAGGTCTCCCCGACCAGCCGGGACAGGCCCTTGCCCTCGCTGCCGACGACGATGACGACCGGCCCGTCCAGGGCCGCCAGCTCACCGACCTCCGTCTCGCCGTCCGCGGCGAGACCGACGACCACGATGCCCGCCTTCTTGTACGCCTCCAGGGCGCGCGTCAGGTTGGTGGCGCGGGCGACGGGCGTACGGGCGGCGGCGCCGGCGGACGTCTTCCACGCACCGGCGGTCATCCCGGCCGCGCGCCGCTCGGGCACGACGACACCGTGGCCGCCGAAGGCCGCGACGGACCGCACGACGGCACCCAGGTTGCGCGGGTCGGTGACCCCGTCGAGGGCGACGATGAGCGGGTCCTGGCCGTGGTCGTAGGCGGCGTTGGCGAGGTCCTCGGGGTGCGCGTACTCGTACGGCGGGACCTGGAGCACGAGCCCCTGGTGGTTGAGCCCGTTGGTCATCCGGTCCAGCTCGGGGCGCGGCGCCTCCATGAGGTGGATGCCGCCGCGCTCGGCGGCGAGCTGGAGCGCCTCGCGCACCCGCTCGTCGTTGTCGACGAACTGCTGGACGTACAGCATGGAGGCGGGCACGCCCTCACGCAGCGCCTCGACGACGGAGTTGCGGCCGACGACCATCTCCGACGTGCCCTTGCCGCCGCGGCCGCGCGGCGCGGGACGGCGCACGGTCTGCTTCGCCTTGGCGTTGGCGACACGGTTCTTCTTGTGCCCCTTGCGCGCCTCGGCCGGCGGGGTGGGGCCCTTGCCCTCAAGGCCCCGGCGCCGCTGGCCGCCACTGCCGACCTGCGCGCCCTTCTTGCCGGACATGCGGCGGTTGTTAGCGGCCATGACCTACCTGTCTGTGTGTGGCGTGCGGACACCTCCGTGGAGGCCGCACTGATTGCGTACGTCTATGAAGTGTGCCGCCCGGAGGCCCGGACGGCACAATCGATCACCTGAGCCCCTGCGGACTCAGCGCGGGCCGAGGCTCCAGCGCGCCCCCTGCGGACCGTCCTCGATGGCGAGCCCCGACTGGGTGAGCTGGTCGCGGATGGCGTCCGCGGTGCCCCAGTCCTTGCGGGTGCGGGCCGCCTCACGCTGGTCCAGCACGAGCCGTACGAGGCTGTCGACGACGCCGTGCAGATCGTCCCCGCGGTCGGTTCCGCCGGCCCACTGCGGGTCGAGCGGGTCGAGACCGAGGACGCCGAGCATGGCCCGGACCTCGGCGAGGCGGGCGACGGCGGCCTCCTTGTCGTCGGCGGCCAGCGCGCTGTTGCCCTGCCGGACGGCGGTGTGCACGATGGCCAGCGCCTGCGGCACGCCCAGGTCGTCGTCCATCGCCTCGGCGAACGCGGGCGGCACCTCGGCGGCGGGTTCGACGGCGCCCCCCGCCTTCTCCACCACCCGCTGCACGAAGCCCTCGATGCGCGCGAACGCCGACTCGGCCTCGCGCAGCGACTCCTCGCTGTACTCGATCATCGAGCGGTAGTGCGGGGTGCCGAGGTAGTAGCGCAGCACGATGGGCCGCCAGCGGGTGACCATCTCGCTCACCAGGACCGAGTTGCCCAGCGACTTGGACATCTTGTCGCCGGCCATGGTGACCCAGGCGTTGTGCACCCAGTACTGGGCGAAGTCGTCGCCGAACGCCTTGGCCTGGGCGATCTCGTTCTCGTGGTGCGGGAAGATCAGGTCGAGTCCGCCGCCGTGGATGTCGAAGGCGGTGCCCAGGTACTTGTGCGCCATCGCGGAGCACTCCAGGTGCCAGCCCGGCCGCCCGCGGCCCCACGGGGTGGCCCAGGTGGGCTCCCCCGGCTTGGCGGACTTCCACAGGGCGAAGTCGCGCGAGTCGCGCTTGCCGGTCTCCCCGTCACCCGACGGCTGGAGCAGGTTGTCCAGCTCCTGCCGGGACAGCTGGAGGTAGCCGGGGAAGGAGCGCACGTCGAAGTAGACGTTGCCGTCGACCGCGTAGGCGTGACCGCGCTCGATGAGGCCCTGCATCATCTCGATCATCTCGGGCACGTGGCCGGTGGCGCGTGGCTCGTACGCCGGCGGGAGGCACCCGAGGGCCGCGTACCCGTCGTTGAAGGCGCGCTCGTTCTCGTACCCGATCGACCACCAGGGCCGGCCCTGCTCGGCGGCCTTCGTGATGATCTTGTCGTCGATGTCCGTGACGTTGCGGATGAAGGTGACGTCGTAGCCGCGGTACTCGAACCAGCGGCGCATGATGTCGAAGTTCAGCCCCGACCGGATGTGCCCGATGTGCGGTGCCGCCTGCACGGTGGCGCCACACAGGTAGATCGAGACACAACCCGGCTTGAGCGGGGCGAAGTCACGAATCTGCCGGGCACTGGTGTCGTACAGGCGAATAGTCACCCCTCCAGGGTAGTGGGCGCGGGGGCATGCCTCAGACGGTTGGGGTGAAGTCGGGCACGGGTGTCAGGGGGGCGCGCCCTCACCACGGACCACACACCCGCCTGCCCGGCCCTTCGGCCCGCCGGCCCGTCAGGCCGTGGGGCCCGATGACCTGTCACGCCGTACGCCCGCCACCTGTCACGCCGTACGCCCGCCGGCCCTCACGCCGTACGCCCGCCGACCCGCGCGCCCGAGGGGACCGGCGGCCCGCGGGCCCGTCAGCCCGTGCGCACCACCAGTGCCGTGGCCACGGCCATCAGTCCCTCGCCGCGGCCGGGGAAGCCGAGCCCGTCGGTCGTCGCGCCCGACACCGAGACAGGCGCGCCCGCCGCCGCCGAGAGGATCCTCTGGGCCTCCTCCCGGCGCTTGCCGATCTTCGGCCGGGGGCCGACGACCTGCACCGCGACGTTGCCGATCCGGAACCCGGCCGCCCGCACGATCCGGGCCGCCTCCGTCAGCAGCGTGACGCCGGACGCGCCGGACCACTCGGGCCGTCCGGTGCCGAAGTGCTGTCCCAGGTCACCCAGCCCGGCCGCCGAGAACAGCGCGTTGCAGGCGGCGTGCGCGACGACGTCCGCGTCGGAGTGGCCGGCGAGCCCGGTGCCCTCGCCCTCCCACCTGAGGCCGGCGCACCACAGTTCGCGACCCTCCTCGAAGGCGTGGATGTCGGTGCCGATGCCGACCTGGGGCAGCGGCGGGAAGTCGTCAGAAGCCATCGTTGAGCCTCCGGCGCGCCAGGACCGCCTCCGCGAGCAGCAGGTCCAGCGGGCGGGTGACCTTGAAGGCCTCCTCGTGCCCGGGCACCACCACGACCTTCAGCCCCAGCTGCTCGACCATGCTGGCGTCGTCGGTGACGTCGTCGCCGACCGTCTCGTGCGCCCGGACCAGCGTCGCCCGGTCGAAGCCCTGCGGGGTCTGCACCGCCCGCAGCCGTGCCCGCTCCGGCGTCGCGACGACGGGCTCCGGCTCGCCCGGCACCGCCGCCGGTTCGACCTGCTTGACGGTGTCCGCGAGGGGCAGCGCCGGCACCACGGCGGGGGCGCCGTCGCGTACGGCCTCGATCACGGCGTCCACCGTGTCCACCGGCACCAGCGGCCGGGCCGCGTCGTGCACGAGCACGATGTCGTGGCCGGGCGGCAGGGCGTCCAGGCCGAGCTTCACGGACTCCTGGCGGGTGTCACCGCCGGGGACGACCAGGAAGTCGGTCCGGTCGGGCAGGGCGTGCGTGTCCAGCAGGGACCTGACCTCGGCGGCTCCGTCGGGCGGGGCCACGACGACGACCAGGGAGACGGCACGGGAGGCGGCCATGGCGCGCACCGCGTGGATGAGCATGGGCGTCCCGTTCAGCGCGCGGAGCGCTTTGGGGGCACCCGGACCAAGGCGTACGCCCCGGCCGGCGGCCGGAATCACGGCGGCGGTACGGGCCCCGGCGGGTGAAGGGCGCGGTACGTCAGACATCGGTTCCTGTCAGGTTTGTGTGCCGAACCTACGTGGGTATGGCCAGGAGGAGTGCCGGGCGCGACGCCTGACCGGACCCTTCCGTGACCCCGGTCCAGGCGGCAGCCCGGCCCCGGCACACCAAGTATCGGGGCCCCCATCCCGTGCGTACGGACTTCGGGTACGGCGTCCGGGACCACGGTGGCTCGTCAGGGACGGCTCGCCTCTCCCGCCGTCCACAGTCGGCATCCGGGCATGAACATGCCGCAGCGCCCGGCGACAGGACTACGTCATCGGGCACCGCGGCATTTCACTGTGCGCTGGGCTGAGCAGGCTGGCTGCCGGCGTCAGTTCAGGACGCGAGAACCTCGTCGAGCAGGGCCTCCGCCTTGTCCTCGTTCGTGTTCTCCGCGAGAGCGAGCTCACTCACCAGAATCTGGCGGGCCTTGGCGAGCATGCGCTTCTCACCTGCGGAGAGTCCGCGCTCGCGCTCACGACGCCACAGGTCACGCACGACTTCCGCGACCTTGATGACATCGCCGGAGGCGAGCTTCTCCAGGTTTGCCTTGTAGCGACGCGACCAGTTCGTGGGCTCCTCGGCGTACGGCGCGCGCAGCACCTCGAAGACCCGGTCCAGTCCGTCCTGACCGACCACATCACGCACGCCCACGAACTCCGCATTGTCCGCTGGCACACGCACCGTCAGGTCACCCTGGGCGACCTTCAGCACCAAGTAGGTCTTGTCCACGCCTTTGATCTGGCGAGTTTCGATAGCCTCGATCAGCGCGGCCCCGTGATGGGGATAGACCACGGTGTCGCCAACCTTGAACGTCATGTGACAGGTACCCCTTCCGTGGCTATCCAGAGTAACACGGAAACGGCGGGTTCTGAATGGCGTTTTCGCAGGTCAGGGCATATCTCGGGGCTTGACAACAGCAACAGGAACGTGCTGCGCGGGCCGAGCGGAGGAAGGTATTCGCAGGTCGGAGCCACTGTCCGGGGGAGGCGAAACCCGTACGTCACACACGCCGGGAGACCCCTCCCAGGAGGCGAACATCCCCAAATGTCCGGTTGCAAGCGTGCGACTTCCGCTACTCCGTTCGGTGTGCGCGGCGGGTACGGGACGAATCCGGAATTGATCACGTCGGCCGGCGGAACACCCGGGGAAGGCCCGGCGGATGCGTCGCGGAAGGTCCGGCAGAACGCACGGTTGAACACGCGTCGGAAGGTACCGGGAACGCCCGGCGGAACGCGCCCCGGAACGTCCGGCCCGGCAGTCGTTGATCAATTCCCGGTACGGCCGCGCATTCCTCCGCGGAAAATCCGCGGTCCGGTGCGCGCGGTATGCCTGAGCTCTTATGTGAATGGCGGACGAGTGCCCGGTCAATGCGCCTCCGGAGCGCTTGTGAGCACGTGCGCCGCACCCCGCGCGCCCCGGCCGGCCGGAAAGACGGGCCCGTGGGGAGGGTCGGGTGCGGCCCGGCGGGAACGGCTCGGTAACCTGAGGCCGCTGACAGTCACTTAGCGCGGCTTTACGGCCGCCCCGCTCAAGTCAAGGAGTTGCCGCCGCCGTGAGCAGCAGCCTTCGACGCGGCGCCCTCGCCGCCGCCGCCACCGCGTTCTCGATCGCCGCGCTCTCCGCGTGCGGGGCCGGCACCGACGCGCAGACCCTGGAGGTCAAGCCGGACAACGCGGAGACGACGGTCGGTGACATCAAGATCCAGAACGCTCTTGTCATCACCCAGCCCGTCGCCCAGTCCCCGGGTCCGGCCGTGGTCTCCGCCACCCTCTACAACAACGGCTCCACCGACCAGACCCTGGACGAGGTCAGCGTGGCCGGCGACGGCAGCGCGAAGCTCATGCCCGCCAAGGGCAAGGGCAAGCTGACCATCCCGGCCGGCGGTCACGTCATCCTCGGTGGCTCGGGCAACGCCTCCGCCGCGCTCACCGACCCCGGTGAGGGCGTCCGGGACGGCAACGCGCAGAAGATCACCTTCACCTTCAGCAAGACCGGTGACGTGAGCCTGCGTGCCTTCGTGGTGCCCGCCGACTCCTACTTCTCCACCTGGGGTCCGACGACCGTCCCCTCGGCGGCGGACAGTTCCTCGCCGAAGGCGAGCGCCTCCGGCAAGCCGTCGGGTGACGCCTCCGCCTCCGGGTCGCCCACCCCGTCGGACTCGGCCTCCGCGAGCGCGTCGGCCACCGGCAACTGAGCGGTCGTAGAACAGAGCCGCCCGGCAGACACGGGTACGACGGAAGGGCGGGACCTCCTCACGAGGTCCCGCCCTTCCGTCGTAGGCGTCGTCACGTCCCTTCGCCGTCAGGCCACGGGGACGGGCCGGCCTACGGCTCGAACTTGTAGCCGAGGCCGCGGACCGTCACGAGGTACCGCGGGGCGCCCGGGTCCGGCTCGATCTTGGCGCGCAGCCGCTTGACGTGGACGTCGAGGGTCTTGGTGTCACCGACGTAGTCGGCGCCCCAGACCCGGTCGATGAGCTGCATGCGGGTCAGTACCCGGCCGGCGTTGCGGAGCAGCATCTCCAGGAGGTCGAACTCCTTGAGCGGCAGGTCGACCTTGGAGCCGGAGACCGTGACGACATGGCGGTCGACGTCCATCCGGACCGGGCCGGCCTCCAGCGCGGCCGGCGTGACCTCCTCCGGCTCGCCGCGACGGCGCAGGACGGCCCGGATTCGGGCGACCAGCTCGCGTGAGGAGAACGGCTTGGTGACGTAGTCGTCGGCTCCTATTTCCAGACCGACGACCTTGTCGATCTCACTGTCCTTGGCGGTGACCATGATCACCGGCACGTTGGAGCGGCCGCGCAGCTGGCGGCACACCTCTGTGCCCGGCAGACCGGGCAGCATCAGGTCGAGGAGGACGAGGTCGGCGCCGTTGCGCTCGAACTCGTCCAGTCCGTCGGGCCCGGTGGTCGCCACGGCGACCTCGAAGCCCTCCTTGCGGAGCATGTACGACAGGGCGTCGGAGAAGGACTCCTCGTCCTCGACGACAAGCACTCGGGTCACGGAAGGACCTCCGGGGCGGGAAGCGGTTCGTACGGGGGCGTGTGGGGGTGTGCGGAAGAGGACCGCCCGGGCTCGTCGTCGAGTCCGTCGTGGGCGGGGTGCTGCTGGGCGCGGTCTCGGGCCGCACCCGCCTCCGGCAGCCGCAGGGTGAACGTGGAGCCCTGACCCTCAGAACTCCACACCGTGACCTCCCCGCCGTGCGAGGCGGCCACGTGCTTGACGATCGCCAGCCCGAGGCCCGTACCACCCGTGGCACGGGAGCGGGCGGGGTCGACGCGGTAGAAGCGCTCGAAGATGCGCTCCTTGTCCTTCTCGGTGATGCCGATGCCCTGGTCGGTCACGGCGACCTCGATCATGTCACCACCCTGCGCGGTGAGCCTGCGGGCGGCTATGCCGACCCTCGTCCGCGCGGGCGAGTAGTTAACGGCGTTCTCCACCAGGTTGCCGAGGGCGGCGGCGAGCTGCCCCCGGTTCCCCCAGACGTGCAGGTCGGCGGTGCCGCCGGCGGCCATGGTGATCTGCTTGGCGCCGGCCTGGTGCCGGCAGCGGTCGATGGCCTCGGCGACCAGTTCGTCCACGCGGACGGGTTCGGCGTCCTCCAGCGGGTCGTCGTTCTGGACCCGCGAGAGATCGATCAGCTCCTGCACCAGGTTGGTGAGCCGGGTCGCCTCGATCTGCATGCGTCCGGCGAAGCGCTGCACCGCGTCGGGTTCGTCGGCCGCGTCCATGACGGCCTCGGACAGCAGGGACAGCGCCCCGACGGGCGTCTTGAGCTCATGGCTGACGTTGGCGACGAAATCGCGCCGTACCGCCTCTATCCGCCGGGCCTCGGTGAGGTCCTCGACAAGCAGCAGAACGAGCCGGGAACCGAGCGGGGCGACTCTGGCGGACACGGCGAGTGCCTCACCGCGGCCGGTGCCCCGCCGCGGCAGGTCCAGTTCGACCTGGCGTATCTCCCCGTCCCGCCGGGTGTCCCTGGCCATCAGCAGCATGGGCTCCACGGAGAGCTTGCCGCCGCGGACCAGCCCGAGGGCATACGCCGCGGAGCTGGCCTTGACCACGGCGTCCGCCTCGTCGAGGACGACGGCCGAGGAGCGGAGCACGGACAGGACCGTGTCCACGCCCGGCGGAAGGACCGGGTCCGTGTGCAGCGATGTCCTGGTCGGTCGCTTCTGGTCGCGTTCGCTCCAGCGGAACGCCAGCACGGCGATGACACCGGTGAGCACCCCGGCGATCGCCGCCGCTGCGGCGACCGCCGCGTTCACGTCCATGGGCCCAGGTTAGGCATGGGATCCGTCCCGGCCACAGCCATCCGAGTGCGACCTCGAACACTCGTCGCCCAGAGTTCACCTAGGAGCCAGTGTTGGTTCATTTGGGGTGACGGAAACCGACGCGTACAGGCCCGAACGTGGGAACGTGGGGATCGCACCGCCGGTTTTCAGCCGGAACCCCGGCCCCCGGAGCCCCCGAAGATCACGTAGGAGAGGGAACCCAGATGCGGGACGCGTACCACGAGGAACTGGATTCGATCGGCGACGGACTGGTGGACATGGCCCGGCTGGTCGGCTCGGCGATCGGGCGCGCCACGACGGCCATCCTCGACTCCGACCTGAAGCTGGCCGAAAGCGTCATCGAGGCCGACAAGAAGGTCGACGAGCTTCAGCACGACCTGGAGGCCCGGGCGATAGCCCTGCTGGCGCGCCAGCAGCCGGTGGCGACGGACCTGAGGATCGTCGTCACGTCACTGCGCATGTCGGCCGACCTGGAGCGCTCGGGCGACCTGGCCCAGCACGTGGCCAAGCTGGCCAGGCTGCGCTTCCCCGAGCGGGCCATCCCGCACGACCTGCACGCGACCATCCTGGAGATGGGCCAGCTCGCCCAGCGCCTGATGGCGAAGGCCGCCGAGGTCATCATCACCAAGGACGTCGACCTGGCCCTCCAGCTGGAGCAGGACGACGACGAGATGGACCTGCTGCACCGCACGCTGTTCCAGCACCTGCTGGACGACAAGTGGAAGCACGGCATCGAGACGGCCGTCGACGTGACCCTGCTCGGCCGCTACTACGAGCGCTTCGCCGACCACGCGGTCTCGGTGGCCAAGCGCGTGGTGTTCCTGGTGACGGGCGAGCACGCGGACGCCGTCCAGCAGGACATCCAGTCCGTCGCCGGGGTCGAGGGGGCCTGACCCTCCCGGGGCGATCCCACGCGCCGCCCGAGCCGGGTGAGGCGGGAGTGGCGGAGCGGGGTGACACGGACCCGCTCCGCCCACGCGCGAGCCACCGTGCGCCGTTGATGCGCCCGGCCGGGCGGGCGTCCAATGGGCGCAGGCACCAGCCTCCAGGGAGGGACCCATGGCCGAATCCCCCAGCACCCCCGCGCCCGACCCCACGCAGGAACGCCGGACCGATCAGCCCGCCGAGATCACCAGCCTCCCGCTCTTCGGCGCGTGCGGCTGCGGCTCGGGCTGCGGCTGCGGCTGCCAGTCCGGCAACCCCTGTCAGTGCGGCTGAGCTGTCAGTGCGGCTGAGGCTGCCATCCGGCAACCCGGCCGGCGCGGCTGAGGCTGCCATCGGCAACCCGGCCGGCGCGGCTGAGGAGATCCGCGAGGCCGTGGCGGACGTAAGGCGTCGAGGACGGCGCCGGACATCACCGCCGTCGGTGCGCACGGGGATCTGCTACGTCGTCGAAGGGCTCCGGTGCGGGAAGGCGCCGGGGCCCTTCGTGCTGCCGGTCGGTGTGGGCCGGTGTGAGGTGGGGATCGGCGCGTGGCGGGGGCCGGTGTGAGGTGGTCCCCGACGGGTGGGGGCGGCCGGAGCCTGGTGCGGCGTGAGCCGGGCGGGGCGTGGACTGGTGTGGGCCGGGCGGGGCGCGAACTGGTCTGGGCCGAAGCCCGGGACGGTGTGCGGCGTGAGCCGGGACGCGGCGTGAGCCGGGACGCGGCGTGAGCCGGGACGCGGCGTGAGCCGGGACGCGGCGTGAGCCGGGACGCGGCGTGAGCCGGTGTACGGCGTGAGCCGGTGTACGGCGTGAGCCGGTGTACGGCGTGAGCCGGTGTACGGCGTGAGCCGGTGTACGGCGTGAGCCGGGCGGGACGCGGACTGGTGCGGGCCGAAGCCCGGCGCGGTGGGCGGCGTGGGCCGGGGCGGGGTGCGGGAGTTAGGATCCGGGCCATGGCGCTGACCGTGGACGATGTGGACCGGTTCGAGGCGTCTCGGCGCCGCCTGGAGGCCATCGCCTACCGCCTTCTCGGCTCGGCGAGCGAGGCCGAGGACGCCGTACAGGAGACGTTCCTGCGCTGGCAGGCCGCCGACATCGACCACATCCAGGTCCCCGAGGCGTGGCTGACGAAGGTCCTCACCAACCTGTGCCTCAACCAGCTCACCTCGGCCCGCGCGCGGCGCGAGACCTATGTGGGGCACTGGCTCCCCGAGCCACTGCTCGCCGGGGACCCCATGCTCGGGCCGGCCGACACCGCCGAACAGCGCGAATCCGTCTCGTACGCCGTCCTCGCCCTGCTGGAGCGGCTCTCCCCCAACGAGCGCGCGGTGTACGTGCTGCGGGAGGCGTTCGGCTGCACCCACCGGGAGATCGCCGAGATCCTCGGCATCACCGAGGCCGCCGGCCAGCAGATCCTGCACCGTGCCAGGAAGCACGTCGCGGACGGCAGGGCGCGCAGCGAGGTCGACGCGGCCGCGGCCCGCCGGATCATCGACGAGTTCCTCGCGGCCGCGGCCAGCGGGAGGACCGAGCCGCTGGTCCGGCTGCTCACGCAGGACGCCGTCGCGGTCGGCGACGGCGGCGGGAAGGTCCCGGCGCGCGCGAAGGCGTTCGAGGGCGCCCTCGCGGTCGCGACCTTCATGCGGGGTCTGTTCAAGCCGGGCAAGGCCAAGCGGGCGCTGGTCGGCGGCTCGCCCGCGATGTACGCCACGACCGCCAACGGCGGCCCCGCCCTCGTGGCGGTCATCGACGGCCGGGTCATCGGCGTCACCTGCGTGGAGGTCACCGCCGAGGGCATCGCCGCGTTCCGCAGCCAGGTCAACCCCGACAAGCTCGAACGGGCGACCCGCCACTGGGCGGCCACCGAGCACGGCGAACCGCTGCTCACCGTCTTCTGACCCCCTACGGCGCCGGTGTGAGGTGCTTCACACCGCGTCCTGTCAGGAAACGGGGGGCCGCCCGGTTCAAGGGGCACATCCGCCCACGACAGGAGCAGGAACATGCAGCACCGCATCGTCGTCCTCGGAGCCGGATACGCCGGAGCCATCGCCGCCGGACGCCTCGCCAGGCGGCTGCGCCCCGAGGACGTCGCCATCACCCTCGTCAACGCCGAACCCGACTTCGTCGAGCGCGTCCGGATGCACCAGCTGGCGACCGGCCAGTACCTCCCGCCCCGGCCGCTGGCCGAGATGTTCGCGGGCACCGGCGTCGACGTGACGGTCGCCGAGGTCACCGGCGTCGACGTCGACCGCGGGACCGTCGCGATCAGCGGAGCGAACGGCGCGGAGGAACTGGGGTACGACACCCTCGTCTACGCCCTCGGCAGCGGCTGGCACAGCCAGGGCGTCCCCGGCACCACCGAGCACGCCCACGAGATCGCCTCCCGCCCCGGAGCACTCCGGCTGCGCGAGCGCCTGGCCGGCCTGGACGCCCAGGAGGCCGTGGTCGTGGTCGGCGGCGGCCTCACCGGGCTGGAGGCCGCGACCGAGATCGCCGAGGCACGTCCGGACCTCGCGGTCACGCTCGCCGCTCGCGGCGGACTCGGCGACGGGCTGTCGCCCAAGGGCCGGGGACACCTGCGGAAGGTCGTCGACCGGCTCGGCATCACCGTGCACGAGCACGCCGCCGTCACCGGCGTGGAGGCCGACCGGGTCACCCTCGCGGACGGCGGGTCAGTCCCCGCCGCGGTCACCGTGTGGACCGCGGGCTTCGCCGTGCACCCGATCGCCGCGGCCAGCACCCTGGAGGTCAGCGGCACCGGACAGATCGTGGTCGACGGGACCATGCGCTCGGTCTCGCACCCGCGGGTGTACGCCATCGGCGACGCGGCCCTGGCCATGGGCTCCACCGGCGAACCGCTGCGGATGTCCTGCGCCTCGGGCACCCCCTCGGCATGGCAGGCCGCCGACGCGATCGCGGCCCGTCTGACGGGCGGAAAGCTCCCGAACGTGACCCTCCGCTACTACAACCAGTGCATCTCGCTCGGCCGCAAGGAGGGCCTGATCCAGTACGTCACCGCCGACGACCGCCCCGTCCGCGCGGCCCTGACCGGCCGACTCGCCGCCCTCTACAAGGAACTGATCTGCAAGGGCGCGGCCTGGGGCGTCACCAACCCCACCCTCGGCCTCCCGACCGCCCGCCGCCGGATCACCCAGAACGCGCCCGTGGCGAACCCGACGACGGGGGCGAAAGCCTGACGGCCCCGCCCACCGTGCGGGCGCCTTCGGGGCGAGGGCGCCCACCCGATCGGGGAACTGCGGGGACTCGGCACGTGGCGCCTCTCGCCTTCCACCTCCGGACAGCCCCTGCCCCGGGAGTGCGGGTCCAACGGACCGGCGCAACCGGTCGGCGCGGGAGACGAGAGAAGTGAGGGAGCAACCGGAACCCGGCCTCCTCGGCTCCTGACTCCCGTCGGACCGACCCAACCGCTCAGGGCCCGACACGGCCCAGCGCAGCAACAAGCCCCCTGCTCGCGGGGAGGCCGCGGGCAGGGGGCTCGGAGCGTCGCGTTACTTCTTCTTGCCCTGGTTCTTGACCGCCTCGATCGCCGCCGCTGCCGCGTCCGGGTCGAGGTAGGTGCCGCCCGGGGTGAGGGGCTTGAAGTCGGCGTCCAGTTCGTAGGCGAGGGGGATGCCGGTGGGGATGTTCAGGCCCGCGATGTCGGCGTCGGAGATGCCGTCGAGGTGCTTGACGAGGGCGCGGAGGCTGTTGCCGTGGGCCGCGACCAGGACCGTGCGGCCGGTGAGGAGGTCGGGGACGATGCCGTCGTACCAGTACGGGAGCATCCGGATGACGACGTCCTTCAGGCACTCCGTGCGGGGGCGGAGCTCCGGGGGGATGGTCGCGTAGCGCGGGTCGTCCGACTGGGAGAACTCCGAGCCGTCCTCGATGGGCGGCGGCGGGGTGTCGTAGGAGCGGCGCCAGAGCATGAACTGCTCCTCGCCGAACTCCGCGAGGGTCTGCGCCTTGTCCTTGCCCTGGAGGGCGCCGTAGTGGCGTTCGTTCAGGCGCCAGCTGCGGTGGACCGGGATCCAGTGGCGGTCGGCGGACTCCAGGGAGAGCTGCGCGGTGCGGATGGCGCGCTTCTGGAGCGAGGTGTGGACCACGTCGGGGAGCAGGCCGGCGTCCTTGAGCAGCTCACCGCCGCGGACTGCCTCCTTCTCGCCCTTCTCGTTGAGGTTGACGTCCACCCAGCCGGTGAACAGGTTCTTCGCGTTCCATTCGCTCTCGCCGTGGCGGAGGAGGATCAGCTTGTACGGTGCGTCGGCCATGCGTATGAGCGTAATGGAAGGCTTCGACCGCCTGCGTGTCCGCTCGAAGGACGGACGGTTGACGGGATCTGTTAATCGAGTGGCCTGCCCCGATCGCCCCCTCGTAATGTGTGCCTACCGCCTGAGCCGCTTACATCCGTGGGGGATCCGCCATGTCCGTCGCCGCCCTGAGACGTGCCGCCCGCGAGAGCGTCTCCGGTCTTCCCCGGGCGTTCTGGTGGCTGTGGATCAGCACCCTCGTCAACCGGCTCGGCGCGTTCGTCGCCACCTTCATGGCGCTGTATCTGACCCTCGACCGCGGCTACTCCGCCTCGTACGCCGGTCTCGTCGCCTCGCTGCACGGGCTCGGCGGGGTCGTCTCCTCGCTGGTCGCCGGCGTGCTGGCGGACCGGCTCGGGCGGCGGCCCACCCTGCTCGTCGCCCAGGCGTCGACGGCCGTGTCCGTGGCTCTGCTCGGCTTCGCGCACGACCCGGTCGCCATCGCCGGCGTCGCCTTCCTCGTCGGCATGACCTCCAACGCCTCGCGGCCGGCCGTGCAGGCGATGATGGCCGACATCGTGCGGCCCGAGGACCGCGTCCGCGCCTTCTCGTTGAACTACTGGGCCATCAACCTCGGGTTCGCCGTCTCCTCCATGGGCGCGGGCTTCATCGCCGAGTACAGCTATCGCGCCGGGTTCCTCATCGAGGCCGGGATGACGGCGCTCTGCGCGGTCGTGGTCTTCCTGAAGCTGCCGGAGTCGAGGCCCGCCGTACCGGCAGGCAAGCAGGCGGCGGCCGGCGTCGGCCTCGGCACCGTGCTGCGCGACGGACGTTTCATGAGTGTCGTCGGGCTGTGCTTCCTCGTCGCCCTGGTCTTCCAGCAGGGCGCCGTCGGGCTGCCGGTGGCCATGGGCGAGGCCGGCTTCACCCCCGCCGACTACGGCATGGCGATCGGCGTCAACGGTGTCCTGATCGTCGTGCTCCAGATCCCGGTCACCCGTCTCATCGAACACCGGGACCCCAGGCGGCTGTTGGTCGTCTCGTCCCTGCTCGCGGGCTACGGCTTCGGGCTCACCGCGCTCGCCGGGTCCGTCGGCGTCTTCGCCCTCACGGTGTGCGTGTGGACGCTGGCCGAGATCGTGAACGCGCCCACGCAGACCGGTCTCGTCGTCCGCCTCTCCCCCGTTCACGGGCGCGGCCGCTACCAGGGCGTGTACACCCTGTCCTGGTCCGTCGCGGCTCTGGTGGCCCCCCTCATGTCCGGGTTCGTCATCGACCGGTTCGGCGCGGACTGGCTGTGGGGGCTGTGCGCGCTGGTCGGCACCGCGGCGGCCATCGGATACGGCCTGCTGATGCGCCGGCTGCCGGACGGGGGGCCCGCGGCGGCGACGGTGGGGACGACCGCGACCGCACCGGTACCGCTGCCGGCATCGGTACCGGCGGCAATCCCCGTTCCGGCCCCGGCCGACGGGGGGTCCGCCCCCGCCGCTCTCTGAGCGCGGCGGGGGCGGACCCCCCGTCCCCTCAGCGCGGCGGGCCGGCCTCCCCGTCCGCTCACGGATGCATCCGCGCCCCCTTGAGCACCTTGTCCACCGCGTTCTTCGGGCCGTGCACCGCGAGCCCCACCAGGTCCAGGTCCGCCGTGCCCACGGCCCGTACCGCCGCCCGGTTGTCGCGGTCGTTGCCCGTGGCGAAGAGGTCGGACGTGAACAGGGCCCGGGGCAGCGCGCGGGACAGCGCGCGCGTGTGCGCGGCCCTCAGCGTCTCCTTGGTGCCCTCGAAGACCACAACCGGCTGGCGGAACATGGGCAGGTACAGCACTCCGCCGGCGTCCTCGTACGGCTCCCCGATCACCTCCGGGACCTCCGTGCCGAGGCCGCTCACCAGGAACGCGGTGACGTTCAGGCGCTGCCAGGTCTCCAGGTCCTCCCGCAGCAGGACGGCGATCTTGGTGTCGAAGCGGATCACGGGTTCAGGGTTCGTTCCTGCGTTCATGCCTTGAGACTGCCGACCGGTGTACGGCACCGTCTTGTACGTTCTTTGCATGGCCGCTCGGCGTGAGGTCACCGCGTGGCGCCCCCGCATCCCGGGTGTCGTCGAGGTGTTCCACGCCCATTTCACCGAGTACGCCTACCCGATGCACGTCCACGACGCGTGGACGCTGCTCATCGTGGACGACGGCGCCGTACGGTACGACCTCGACCGGCACGAGCACGGCACCCCGCACGACACCGTGTCCCTGTTGCCGCCGCACGTCCCGCACAACGGCTCCCCCGCCACCCCGCACGGCTTCCGCAAGCGGGTGCTGTACCTCGACGACAGCCGGCTCGGCACCGACCTCATCGGGGCCGCCGTGGACGCGCCCGACCTGCGGGACCCCGTGCTGCGCCGGCGCGTCGGCCGGCTGCACACCGCGATGGAACACCCCGGTGACGAGCTGGAGGCGGAGAGCCGGCTGACGCTCATCGCCGAGCGGCTGCGCGCCGTGCTGCGGCCGGCCACGGGGTCGGGCACGCCGCGCCCCGACCCGGTGCTCGCCCGCCGGCTGCGGGAACTGCTCGACGAGCACGTCGTCGACGGCATCGGCCTGGAGGAGGCCGCGGGACTCGTGCACGCCCATCCCGCGCATCTCGTACGGGCGTTCAGCGGCGCCTACGGCATCGCCCCGCACCAGTACCTGACCTCCCGCCGGGTCGACCGGGCCCGACGCCTGCTGCTCGACGGCCGCCCGCCGGGCGAGGTGGCCACGGCGACCGGCTTCTTCGACCAGTCCCATCTCACCCGGCACTTCAGGAAGTTGGTGGGGGTGACGCCGGGACGGTACGGGCTGACGGGACGGCGTGACCGGGCGTGACGGGCGACGGAGCCGCGGTGATCAGTCGGCCGGGCGCCGGGTGAGGTGGGCGAACGCCTCCAGGTTGCGGGTCGGCTCGCCGCGCGAGACGCGCCACGCGTACTCCTTGCGGATCGCGGAGGCGAAACCGAGCTCCAGAAGGGTGTTGAAGCTTCCGTCGGCCGCTTCCAGCACCTGGCCGAAGAGCCGGTCGATCTCGTCGGCGGTGACCGAGGCCAGCGGCAGCTTGCCGGTGACGTAGACGTCGCCGAGGGGATCGACGGCGTAACTCACGCCGTACAGCTTGAGGTTGCGCTCCAGGAGCCAGCGGTGGACGCCCGACTCGTTCTCGTCGGGGTGGCGGACCACGAAGGCGTTGAGGGAGAGCGAGTGTCTGCCGACCAGGAGGGAGACGGTCGTGGACAGCTTGCGGGTGCCGGGGAGTTTCACGACGTAGTTGCCGGGAGCGGGACTCTCCCAGTCGAGTTCGGCGTCCTTCAGGAAGCCCTCGATCACCTGGGCCGCCGTCTTCGCATCAGCCATGGTGGGAGCGTACGCGACGCCGGTGGGACTGGGTCGCGGCGCTGTAGACGTCGGCCGTGGCCGCGGCGGCGGTGTCCCAGCCGAACGACTGGGCGTGCCGTGCGGCGGCCGCGCCCATCCGGGGCGACAGCGCGGGGTCGTCGGCGAAGTCGCGCAGCACGCGCGCGTAGTCGGCCGGACGGTGCCCCTGGACCAGGAAGCCGGTCTGCCCGTCGCGTACGGCCACCGGCAGGCCGCCGACCGAGGCCGCCAGCACCGGCGTACCGGCGGCCTGGGCCTCTATGGCGACCAGGCCGAAGGACTCGCTGTAGGAGGGCATCACCAGAACGGAGGCCGCCCGGAACCAGTCCGCGAGCTGCTCCTGGCCGACGGGCGGACAGAACCGTACGACGTCGGCGACGCCCAGGCGCGAGGCGAGCTTCTGCAGACCCTCGGGCTTGGCGAGGCCGCTGCCGCTGAGGCCGCCGACCACCGGGACGACGAGGTTCGGGCGCAGGTCGGGGCGCTCGTCGAGGAGGACGGCCACCGCCCGCAGCAGGACGTCGGGGGCCTTGAGGGGCTGGATGCGGCCCGCGAAGAGCGGGATCAGCGCGTCCTGGGGCAGGCCGAGGCGGGCGCGGGCGGCGGCGCGGCCGTCGGCGGGGCGGAAGCGTTCCAGGTTCACACCCGGGTGGACGACGGCGACCTTGCCGTGGTCGGCGGCGTAGTGCCGGACCAGTTCGCCGGCCTCTTCGGCCGTGTTGGCGATGAGGCGGTCCGCGGCGGCGACGATCTGCGTCTCGCCGATGACGCGGGCGGGCGGCTCGGGCGTGTCGCCGTCGGCCAGGTTGGCGTTCTTGACCTTCGCCATGGTGTGCATGGCGTGCACGAGGGGGACACCCCAGCGCTGGGCGGCCAGCCAGCCGACGTGCCCGGACAGCCAGTAGTGGGAGTGCACCAGGTCGTAGTAGCCGGGGCGGTGACCGGCCCATGCCTGCATCACCCCGTGCGTGAAGGCGCACAGCTGGGCCGGGAGGTCCTCCTTGGCCAGCCCCTCGTAGGGGCCCGCGTCGATGTGGCGGACCAGGACGCCGGGGGCGAGGTCGACGGTCGGCGCGAGGCCGCCGGTGGTCGCTCGGGTGAAGATCTCGACCTCGATGTTGATCGCGGCGAGGCGCTGCGCGAGCTCCACGATGTAGACGTTCATGCCGCCGGCGTCTCCGGTGCCCGGCTGGTGGAGCGGTGAGGTGTGCACGGAGAGCATGGCCACGCGGCGGGGGCGGCGGTGCAGCCTGAGCCGGGAGGGTGCCGCCGGGGTGCGCCGCCCGAGCCTGCTGACATACTGGCTCACGTGGCGTTCCTCCTTGCTGCGGACATGCCTGTCGGAGGGTGTGGGGGACCCTCCACGGGCTTGCAACACCGGACGTCGCCGCTCCATTTCCCGCGCCGCTCCGTATTTGCCGAATCATTACCGAGTCTCGCTCAACCGTTCGAGGGTTCTGTGCGTGGTTCCGCCTCTCGAACCTGCCCGTCCGGCCGAAGCCGAGGAGGGGTCGCGGCACGTCCTGCGCGCCCCGGGGCCTGTGACCCACGGCCCGCCCGCGCCCCGCACGGAGGGGCCGCGGCACGTCCTGCCCACTCCGGGACCGCGGGGCCCCGAGCGGCCCCGCCGGTGAGCCCCGTGGGGCCCCGAGCGGCCCCACGGGGCTCACCGGCCGCCCGCGCCCCACGGCGTACGACCCGCTCCTGGTGCCCGCATACCCTCGTACGCATGACAGCCCGCGCAGCGACCCTCCCCCACCCTCGGCTTCGCTCGAGCAGGGGAACCCCCATCGTGGGAACGGTGACGCGCGGGACGACCAACCCCAACCGGCTGCGCCGCATGGACCGCTGGATCGCCGCCACCCACGGCGCCGAACTGCGCCGCGCCGCCGATCCGGTCGCCGTCGATCTCGGCTACGGTGCGGCCCCCTGGACGGCTGTCGAACTGCTCGCGCGACTGCGGGAGGCCGCCCCCCGCGCCCGCGTGGTCGGCGTCGAGATCGAGCCCGCGCGGGTCGCCGCGGCGAAGCCCTACGAGCGCGACGGACTCGCCTTCCGGCACGGCGGCTTCGAGATCCCCCTCCCCCGGCGGCCGCTGCTGATCCGGGCGGCGAACGTCCTGCGCCAGTACGGCGAGGCGGAGGTCGCCGCGGTCTGGGAACGGCTGTGCGGGCGGCTCGCGCCGGCCGATCCGGCGGCCGGCTCCCGGGGCGGGCTGCTGGTCGAGGGGACCTGTGACGAGATCGGGCGCCGGCATGTGTGGGTGGCGCTCGGCCCGGAGGGGCCGCGCACGGTCACCTTCGCGACCCGGCTCGGCTCGCTGGAGCGCCCCTCGGACCTGGCCGAGCGCCTGCCGAAGGCGCTCATCCACCGCAACGTTCCCGGCGAGCCCGTGCACGCGTTCCTGCGCGACTTCGACCGCGCCTGGGCGTCCGCGGCGCCCTACGCCTCCTACGGCGCCCGGCAGCGCTGGATCCGGGCGGTGCGTGAGGTGGCCGCCGACTGGCCGGTGACGGACGGGCCGGCGCGGTGGCGGCAGGGCGAAGTGACCCTGCGATGGGAGGCGTTGGCCCCGCGCGGCTGACCCCCCGGACCCGCCCGACCTGCGGGGAACGATCTCCCTGAGTCGTTCGTCACACAGGCGGGGAGATCGTTGCGCCGCCGGGAGGGAGGGGAAGGGATCCGCCGAGCGCGGCCTCGCGTACCTCTGTCGCTTTGCGCGACGACATGGCACGATCCCCAGGCGTCCGTAAGTTACTGACGGTAAATCAGGTCGCGTCAAGGGATGCGGGGGCAGGGATATGGGAGCGGGCAGGCGCGGGCTGATCACCGCGGCCGTGGCGGTGGTGTGCGCGGTCACCGTCCTCGCGGCACCGGGCACGGCGTTCGCCGCCCCGGACCCCACACCGACACCGGCGGCCGGTTCGCCCACCGCCCCGGCGCTCCCCGCGAACAAGGACCTGGAGGCCGTCCGCGAGCGGCTGGAGAGGCTGTACCACGAGGCCGCCGTCGCCACCGACGCGCACAACGCGGCCGAGGAGAAGGCTCAGCGGCAGTCCGCCGAGCTGGTCGAGCTGGCGAAGAAGATCGTCAAGGGCCAGGAGAAACTGGCCGGGTTGAAGGACCGCGCGGGCGCCGCGGCCCGCGCCCAGTACCGCGGCGGCGGGCTGCCGGACGAGGCCCATCTGCTGCTCAGCGACAACCCGCAGGAGTTCCTCGACGGCGCGGGCCGGGTGCTCCAGGGCCAGCGCGCGGCCAAGGGACTCCTCGTCGAGATGACCCGCACCCAGCAGGACTTGGAGCTGTACGCGAAGGACGCCTCCGCCCAGTGGAAGGAACTGGAGGCGGGCCGCAAGGCCAAGGCCGCGGCCACCAAGAGGGTCAAGCAGCGGATCGCCGCGGCCGAGGAGCTGGAATCGCGGCTGGAGAAGAAGGAGAAGGAACGCCTCGCCGAGTTGGAGGAGGCGGCCGCCCACCAGGCGCAGACCACCTGGCTCGACTCCGGAGTCCTCGACGGGAGTCACGGCAGCGCCAGCGAGCCGGGCAAGAAGGCGGTCGAGTTCGCCACCGCGCAACTGGGCAAGCCCTACGAGTGGGGCGCCGAGGGCCCGAAGACGTACGACTGCTCCGGCCTGACCTCACAGGCGTGGGCGCACGCCGGGCACCCCGTCCCCCGCACCTCGCAGGAGCAGTGGAAGCAGTTGCCGCACGTCGCCGTGGAGGACATGCGCCCCGGTGACCTGGTCATCTACTTCGCCGACGCCAGCCATGTCGCCCTGTACGTGGGCAACGGCGCGATCGTGCACGCCCCGCGGCCCGGCCGCACGGTGACCGTCGCGGGGGCCGGTTCCATGCCGATACTCGGGGTCGTACGGCCGGACGCGTGAGGGCCGGCGACGGAGGCGCGCCCTGTGGGGCCCCGCCACGCCTGACCGCCCGACCCGCCGCACCCGCTCGCTCCGCCCCCGGCACGGCCGCCCACCGCATGCCGGATGGCTGAACGGGCATACGGACCAGGTGAACCGGGCTCCTCGTCACGGTGAGCCCCGCCACGTGATCTGTCCCACGCCCGGCCTGCCGCCGACGTGACGTTCGTCATTGCGGCGACACCCCTGACCTGTCCAACTGCGTTACCGATCGCGGCATATGACAGTGGCGGACGCCCGTGCGGCCCGTCTCACACCATTCCGCTGCGGCGCCGACTACCGCTATGGTCCCCGTCGGTGGGTCGAGGTCCCTCGCCCCGCCATGCCCTCGGGGGGAGGGAAGGAACCCAAGACGATGCCCGCACCCGTACCGCGGCAGAGAGCGATCCCGGCCGTGGAGAGTGGTCAGGCGCCGGCCGCGTCACCGAGCGGCCGCTTCAGGGAAGAGGCCCCGCGCACCGAAGCCACTCCGCACAGCGAAGCCACCCCGGCCAAGGAGCCGGCCGGGAAGACGGCCGGCCCCACCCAGGGCGCCGCTCAGCCCCACCTGACGCTGCTCCTGATCGAGGACGACCCGGGCGGTTCCGCGGCCGTGCCCGAACTCCGGGACGCGGCCGGCCGGCCGTTCCGCATCCGTACCGCGCGCAACCTCACCGAGGCCGAGCGGCTGCTCACCGACGACGTCCACTGCATCCTGCTGGACCTCGCGCTGACCGTCCCCGGCCTGCCCGGTGACGACGAGGAACTGGCCGTACTCAGGCACGTGCTGCGGCTCGCGCCCCGGCACGCCGTCCTCGCGCTGACCGCGTCCGGCGACGCCGAACGCGGCACGGAGGCGGTGCGGGTGGGCGCCCAGGACTACCTGTTCCGGGACGAGCTGGACGCACGGCTGCTGAGCCGGGCCATCCGCTACGCCGTCGAGCGCAAGCGTTCCGACACGGCCGAGCGGCGGCTCGCCGAGGGCCGGGTGCGCGCCCAGGAGAACCGGCGGCTGGAGCGGGGCCTGCTGCCCACGCCCCTCCTGGAGGGTTCCTCGCTGCGCTTCGCGGCCCGCTACCGTCCGGGGCGTTCGCGCGCCCTGCTCGGCGGCGACTTCTACGACACCGTCCGCACCCCGGACGGCACGGTGCACGCGATGATCGGCGACGTCTGCGGCCACGGGCCGGACGAGGCGGCGCTGGGAGTGGAGCTGCGCATCGCCTGGCGGGCGCTGACCCTGGCGGGCCTGTGCGGGGACCAGCTGCTGGGGACCCTGCAGCAGGTCCTGGAACACGAGCGCTCGGACGACGAGATCTTCGCGACGCTGTGCACGGTCGACATCGCGCCGGACGGCCGTCGCGCGGGCCTGTGCCTGGCGGGTCACCCCTCGCCGCTGATAGCCCGCCCGGGCCGGCCGGCCAAGCTGCTGCCGTACGACAACAACGGCCCCGCACTCGGTCTGCTGCCCGGTGCCCGCTGGCCGCGTACGCAGGTGGAGCTGGGGGCCGAGTGGAGCCTGATGCTCTACACCGACGGTCTGATCGAGGGTCACGTCGGCCGCGGCCGGGAGCGGCTCGGCCAGGACGGCATGGTGGAGATGGTCCGCCGCCAGCTCGCCGAGGGACTGCGCGGCGAGGAGTTGCTGCGGGCCGCCGTCAACGAGGTCCGCGACCTGAACGGCGGCGAGCTGACGGACGACGTGGCGGTAGTGCTCCTGGACCGCACCCCCTGACCCACCGGCCGGAACACGGGCGCCGGTTGAGAGCGCGGGCCGGCCCGCCGCACGCGAAAGCCCGCCGGCCCCACGGACCCGACCTGCGGACCTGCGGCGACGTGCAACCCGTGCGGCCCCGGGTTACCGTCCGCCGTTGTACGGCCCGTACGGTCCGTCGCTGCTGGAGCCGCCGCGGCGGCTGCGGCCGCCCCCCGGCAGACCGCGCAGGGCGGGGCGCACGTCGACCATGTACACGATGGACGCGACGAGGCCGATGATCGGCAGGAACGACAGGATCGGGAAGATCAGGCTCACCACGAACGCGATCGCCAGGATGATCAGCCAGAACGGCTTGGTCTGCTTGTCGGCGGCGCGGTAACCGTCCTCGCGGCGCACCGCCGCGTCGAGCAGTGCGAAGCCGCTGAACAGGATCATGGCGACACTCAGCAGCCACATGAACCCTGCGAAACCCTGCATCAGCACAACGTCCACCACCCGATTCGGCTTGTCTTCACGCGGTCACCGTACCCGGTCCCGGAAGCCCGTTACCCGGTGAACGGGCCGGGCACTCCTGGAGTGCCCGGCCCGTCGCCGCCCCGTCCCTACTTGGCGGGCGGCGTGGTCTTCTTGGCGGTGGGCTTGCGCACCGGGGCCGGAGCCGGGGCCGGGGTCTTCTTCGCGGCGGGCTTCTTGGCCGCGGCGGGCTCGGGCTTGACCGCGACGGGCTTCGCGACGGGCGTCTCCACCTTGACGGGGGCCGGCGCGTCGTTCGGCTCGACGGCGATGGCGAGCTCCTCGATCTCCTCGGCGGCCTCGCCGCGCCAGGTCCGCACGGCCTGCTCGCCGTGCTCGGCGACCTTCTCGTAGGTCTCCCGGGCCTTCACGGCGTACTCGGCGGCGACGCCGACACTCCGCAGCGCGATGTCCTGGGCCGACTCGCCGAGCTTCTTGAGGTCCGCGTCGAGCGTGCTGCCCAGCTTCTTCAGGTCGCCGTCGAGGGCGCCGAAGAACTCGCCGACCTTGGCCTGGAGGCTCTCCTGGGCCTCCTTGGCCTTGGCGCTCGCCTCCTTGGCGCGGGCGGCGGCCTTCTCCTGCACGGCCTTCGGGTCGGTGCCGCGGACGGCGTCGATACGGGCCGGCGCCTCCGCCCGCAGCTGCTCCACCAGACCGGGCACCTTCCTGGCCTGCTTCAGGGCCAGGTCGGCGGTGCCGGCGGCGAAGTAGAACGGGGTCGGGTCGCTGAGGGTCTTGCGCAGGTCGTCGGTGATGGCCATGGTGAGGGTCCTCCCGTGTTTCTTTCGGCTGAGGGTTGATGAAGGTCCGCGGTCAGGCGGCCGGTGCCCTGGTCCGGCTCAACTGGCCGTCTGCTGCGGATCGATGTCGGTGGTGCCGGTACCGCTGGTACGTCTCGCCGTGCCGGTGCCGTCGTCGACCGTGCGAGCGGGCCGTACGACGGTGTCGCTCTGCGCGTGCTCGCTCTCCGCGGTGTCCTGCGGTATGTCCTGCCCCGCGTCTCCCAGGGGGATCTCGAATCCGTTCTCCTTGCGGAAGGACTCGTAGATCTGGAGCAGCACCTGCTTCTGCCGCTCGTTCAGCGTGGGATCGGCGAGGATGACCGCACGCGTCTCCACCTCGTCCCGGTCCCGCTCGGCGTCGAGGATGCCGGCCCGCACGTACAGCGTCTCGGCGGAGATCCGCAGCGCCTTCGCGACCTGCTGCAGCACCTCCGCGCTCGGCTTGCGCAGCCCGCGCTCGATCTGGCTCAGATAGGGATTGGACACCCCGGCGGCGTCGGCGAGCTGCCGCAGCGACAGCTGCGCCGTGCGCCGCTGCTCGCGCAGGTACTCACCGAGATTGCCGACGTTGAGCGATGCCATGCCTCCACCCTGCCGCATCGCCGCTAACTATTGCAAGCATCTGCTTGCAATAGTGCGCCACGCCACTCGCACGGCGGCCCGGGACAACCCGTTCGGTCCCGGTGCCCATGGGCCGCGCGCACACGGGACGGCGTGTACCCATGGGCGGCGCGCTCATCGCCGTCCCAGGTCCCCGTTGCCGTTCCCGTTCCCCGTTTCCCCGTTCCCCGTTCCCCGTTCCCCGGGGCATGGGGCCCGTGAGGCCCGACGGTACTTCCCCGCCTGGCGGAAGCCTGGCGGAAGCCTGGCGGAAGCCTGGCGGAAACCCGTCGGGCGCGTCCGCCGCGCGGGGAATCATGAGGCATGCGACCGGATGACTGGTACCTGACCGAAGACGTCGGCGACTTTCTCGCCCGGGCCGGAGACTTCCTGCGCTCCCGGCCCGGCCCGCACGTCATGCAGCTGACCTGGGCCGAGAGGGTGCGCACGCGCGGGGCCAAGGCGTTCGGCCCCGAAGCGCCCGTCTTCGGTGTGCTGGAGCGGGCGGGCGCGGTCCACGCCACCTTCTACCGCCTCCCGCCCCGCGGTCTCGGCCTCTCTCCGCTCACGCCCGGTCAGGCCGACTCCCTCGCCGCCCGCCTGGCCGCTCTCGGACACTCCCTCTCCCGCGTCAGCGCGGACCGCGGCACCGCCGCCGCCTTCGCCGAGGCGTGGCAGACGCACACCGGGGCGACGCCGAAACTCCGCGACACGCGGCTCCGTCTGTACGGCCTCGGCACGCTGACCCCACCGGAGCCGCTGCCGCCGGGCCGGGGGCGCGTCCTGGGCGAGCGGGATCTGGAGCAGGCCATGTTCTGGTGCGGCGAGTTCGCCGAGGCCGTCGGGGAAGACGTCTCCCTCGACGCCTCCACCTGGGCCGGCACCCGCTTCGCCGACAAGACCTACACGCTGTGGGAGACCCCGGAAGGCACCCCCGTCTCCGTCGCGGGCCTGAACCCGATGATCGGCGGCCAGGTCCAGGTGGACGTCGTCCACACCCCGGCCCACCTGCGTGGTCGCGGGTACGCGGGCGCCGTGGTGGCGGAGGTGAGCCGGGCGGCGCTGGCCGCGGGCGCGCAGGACGTCGTCCTGTTCGCGGACCTGGGCAACCCCACCAGCAACGCCCTCTACCAGCGCCTCGGTTATCGCACGCTCGCCGACTGGACCGTGTACGACTTCTCGTGAGCGGCACCGGAGGTCCCGGTGGGCCGGCGGTGCCGAGGCGCGTCACCGCGGGTCGCCGAGCCACTCCTCCAGGATCGCGAAGTCCCGGTCGGTGAGTCCGTACCGGTGGTCCACACGGTGCAGGAGGGCCCGGCCGGGATGGTGGGCGGCCGTCCAGCTGCGGTCGGCGGGGGTGATCTCGTCGTCGACCCAGATGAACGGGCGGCCGGCCGCCCAGGCGACGAGGGGGCGCGTCTTCCAGTGCAGCGCGCCCGGCGGTTCGTCCTCGTCGGGCCAGTCCACCAGGGGCAGCGGGGGCAGCCCGAGCCAGGGCGCGACCACGGTGTTGGCCTCCTCCAGCCAGGTCGTGGCCCACATCAGCTCGCAGCCCAGCGCCGTCAGCCGCGGGCCGAGCCGTGGGTCGACCCGGGTCAGCAGCGGGTGCGCGACGGATTGTGCGGAGGTGGGGGCGGGCGCCGTGTACCGCGGGTACGGCCGGGCCGCCCCGAAGGGGATCAGCGTCCCGTCGACGTCGAGGAAGAGGAGCATCGAGCAACAGCATCGCCCACAACGGACACGCGGTGAAGCGCGCGGCCCGGGAAACCGCCGTGTCGAGCGCCGGTGCCTCCGGTGATCAGAACGGCAGTGGCCGCGCGTGGACCACCTCCAGCCGGGACACCGCACGGGTGAGCACGACGTACAGCCGGTGCAGGCCCCGCGGTTCCGCCTCCGCGATCGCCGCCGGTTCGACGGCGACGACATGGTCGTACTCGAGGCCCTTGACGAGGCTCGCCGGCACCACGGCCACCCGGGCGCCGAGTCGGTCCGGGCCCGCCGCGTCGATGCCGGCCGCGTCGAGCACCTCGCGGAGCCGGCCGGCCTCCGCGTCGGCCGCGACGATCCCGACGGATCCCTCCCCGGCCAGGGCGTCCCGTACGGCCGCGACGACCGCGTCCGGTACGGCGTCCGCCGCCGCCCGCGTCAGTCTCAGCTCCCCGTCCCGGCGCAGGGACCGGCCCGCCGGGACATCCACGTCGAGGCGTTCCAGCAGGCGGTTGGCGAGGGTGACGACGGCCTCGGGGACCCGGAACCCGGTGGTCAGGGGGATCACGGCCGCGTCCGGCTTGCCTAGGTGGCGCAGGGTCGTCGGCCATGACCGGGCGGCCCACGGTGTGGTGCCCTGGGCCAGGTCGCCGAGGACGGTCAGCGAGCCGAAGGCGGCGCGGCGGGCGATGGCCCGGCACTCCATCGGGGAGAGGTCCTGGGCCTCGTCGACGACGAGATGGCCGTAGCCCTCCGGATGCTCGACGAGCCCGGCCACCTCGTCGAGGAGGACGAGATCGGCGGCCGACCAGCGGGCCGACTTCCACGACCGGGGCGGCCGCGCCCACAGCAGGGCCCGCTGCTCGCCGGCGTCCAGCAGTCCGTCGGCGGCGCGCGCCAACGCCTTTTCGTCGGCGAGGAGTTCGGCGACGACCTCCTCGGGCGTCACGCGCGGCCAGACGGTGTCGACGTACGCCGTCACCGCTCGCGCCCGCGAGACCGTCCGCACCCAGGCGCCGGTCTGCGGCCCGGCACGCCGCTCGGCCTGCGCCTGGAGGCAGCGCACGACCCGGCTGCGGACCCGCTCCCGCCCCACGCCGTACGGCGGCTCCTCGGCCCGTACGGCGGTGACGATCCCCGCCAGCTCTCCGGTCCCGACCCGCCAGCGGTAGGTGCCGTCGGCCACCACGAGCGGGGCGACGGCGCCGGCCGACACCCGCGCGTACAGCGCCCTGCGCAGCACCTCCGCCATCCGGGCGTCGTGCTTGACGACGGCGGTCCGCTCCTCGTCGGCTCCGGTGACCGGCCGCCGGGCGATCTCGTCCTGGACGGTGGACTGCCGTACTCCCGTCTCGCCGAGGGCGGGCAGAACCTCCGAGATGTAGGAGAGGAAGGTCCGGTTGGGCCCGAGGATCAGCAGTCCGCCGCGCCGGATGCGCTGCGGGTGCGTGTAGAGCAGGTACGCGGCCCGGTGCAGGCCGACGGCGGTCTTGCCGGTGCCGGGGGCGCCCTGCACGCAGACGGAGAGGGCGAGGTCCCCGCGGACGAGGTGGTCCTGGTCGGGCTGGATGGTCGCGGCGATGTCCCGCATGGGTCCGACGCGCGGCCGCTCGATCTCGCGGGCGACGATGCCACTCGGGCGGACGCCCGCCCCGGAACCGTCCCCGCTCTCCGGCGCGTCGAGGTGTTCGTCCTCCAGCCCGGTGAGGTCGGCGGAGTCGCCGCGGCTGCCGGGGGCCCAGCCGAACCGTCGCCGTACGGCGACGCCCTGCGGGTCGCGGGCGCTCGCCTGGTAGAAGGCGCGGGAGACGGGGGCGCGCCAGTCGACGACGAGGGGCGGGGCGGCGGGGTGCTCGGTGATCCGCAGCCGTCCGATGCGGTAGCGCTGGCCGGCGTGGTCGCCGGCGCCGGCGTTGCGGCCGAAGTCCAACCGGCCGAAGAACAACGGACCTTCGGGCAGTTCCCGCAGTTCCTTGGCCTGGCTGCGCAGGCGGTACCCGAGGACTTCGGCGTCGGCGCCGGAGGCGGAGACGTCCTCACCGGTGACGACCTGCTCCTGGGCTCCGTCGATCATGGCGGCGAGGGCGGCGCGGCAGCGGTCGTGGTGGGCGCGCTCGCGGCGGAGGGAGTCCCGGAGCGGGCCTTCGAGGTCGCGGTCGGTCGACGTCATGAGGGCACCCTACCGAAATAACGCAACCGAGTAACATTTTTAACCGCGTCTCTACGCCGGGGCCGGCCCGCGCCGCGCCCCGCCGGACACGACCCGCAGGCGAACCGCGGCAGCCCCGCCGGACACAACCCTCAGGCGAACCGCGGCAGCCCGGCCGCCAGCAGCCCGAACGCCCGCTCCGCCGCCGCCACCGCGTCCGCACGCACCTCCGCCGCCCGCTCCCCCGCCACGATCCGCCGCCAGTTCTCCTGTGCGAGGACCCGTCGTACGGCGATGATCTGGCCGGCCGCCAGCCGCGCGTCCAGGTCGTCACCGAGCGCCTCGGCGAGCGCGGCCTCCGAGCGTTCCAGGTGGGCGTACATGCGGGCGACCAGGGACGGGGTGCCGTAGAGGAGGGCGTAGAAGGCGCGCACGCGCGGGTCGTCGTTGAGCCCGGTGATCGGGTCGTACCGCTCGAGGCCGTCGAGGAAGTGCAGCCGCAGCGCGTCGACCGGCCGCGCCCGGCCGGCCACCACCCGCGCGGCCTCGCCCTCGTGATCGGCGATGCGGTACAGGACGAGGTCCTCCTTGGCCGGGAAGTACCGGAAGAGCGTCGGCTTGGAGATCTCGGCCGCGGCGGCGACCTCCGCGACCGACACGGCGTCGAAGCCGCGCTCCAGGAAGAGCCCGACGGCGATGTCGGACACGCTCTCGTACATCCGCCGCTTCTTGCGCTCACGAAGGCCGCCCTCACTCATGCCGGTGAGCCTACGCACCGGGCGCCGGGCCACCGCCTGACCGCAAGGCGGGTCGAGGTCGAAGACCCCCCGGCCGGACCGGCGGCGTACCGGTCGTCACCTCCGTGGAGAACCTGCGTGAGGCAGTCCAGAGGGTGTCGAAGAGTTCGCGGCGCCGCCTGATGATCTGCTGTGCCTGCTCGCCGCCGTCCCAGTGCCACCGGGTCAGCATGGAGTCGTAGCCCAGGAGGTCCAGGAACCGGTGATTCACCACGCCGGAATCGGGCGCGGTGAGGCCGCCCGAGTCGCGCGATGGGCGCCGGAGCACGATCTTGTCGTAGATTCCTTCGTAGACCACGTCCTCGTTGATGAAGTACAGCTTCAGCGACGGGGACATGTGCAGTACGCGGAACTCGACCGACAGCGTTCCTCTGTGCTCGTCCACCATCCGCCCGATCATCTCCGTCAGCCGCCTCTCGTAGCCGGCGATCTGAGCCAGCAGGCTCTCCCGGAACGAGGGTGCGTCACCAGCCACGCCGTCCGCGTCGACCAGCCCGGGTACCCCGATCTCCTTGGTGAAGTCCGGTACCAGTACACGCAGTTCGATGGTGCGCGCGACATGCTGGCTCAGACCCTGCAGTATGTGCACCAGGGGTTCGGCGAAGGTCTCTCCGGTGAATCCCATCACGGAGATACGACTGTCTCCGCTGCTGCTGAGCACTTCCCTGAACTGCGCTTCGAGCTGCCTCGGCGTGACGTCACGGGGACGGAGCGCTTCGTTCAGGCGCCGCACCTCGTCTTCGAGCCGCCGCGCCACCCCCTGCAGTTCCGTCTCGGCCTCTCGCTGCGCGGACTGTCCCGCGTTCAGGCGCTGTACCTCGGTGTAGAGAACGTAGCCCACCACCGTGAGCAGAGCCCCGCCCAGGTAAACCTTGTCCTGCAGAGCGTCACCGACGGGTTTCACGAACTGGGCCACCAGTCCGACCACGAACACCGCGAACAGGAACAGCTTCGTGACCGTGGACTCCGCCCGGCCCCATGCGGTGGTCAGTCTGCTGGACCACGACGGCCTTGTGTCCGACACCATTCCCCCCCGCGGGACCCCGATTCGACTCGAGTCCGCTCATGGTGCCCCGCCGGACGGTCCGTCAGGAAGGGGACGCCGGAATCAGCACGGAACCATGGCCGGGAAGCGGGCGAAGCGAGAGAGCACATACGGCGCTCCCGCCTCCCACAACGCCTTCGCCTCATCCTCATCACGGACACACCCCCGCGAAGACCATGCCGGCCGCCTCCCCCGCAGCCGGGTCGGTCGCCGTGTCCCCGGTCATCAGGGCGCCGTCCGCCTCGGCGCCCAGCGCGTGCGACGCCCGGCGCAGGCAGTCCGGCCGGGGCTTCAACCGGTGGCAGAGTGCGCGGACACGCTGTGCCATTTCTTCAGGGCTTCCACGATCTCCTCCAGGCCCGGAACGTCCGTCATCTCCAGCGACTGGCGGGCCCGATTCATGGCGCGGCCCACCCCTCGTCCAGCCGCGTGGAAATGCCCCTCCTCAGCGTCACCGGGAAGGCCGAGCGCAGCGCGCATGACGTCCGGGAACACCGATTGGGCGTACTCGAAGGCCATATAGGAGTCGAGGTCCCTGTCCACGCCGGCGGTCAGCTCCTTCAGACCCGCCTCGTCCATGGCTTCGGTCCACAGCTCAGTCATGAGCTGCCGCTCTGCCACGTCGTACCCCATACGTACGATATGAGTCGCCAGATCATGCAGGGGATCCCCACAAATGGCCAACTCCCAGTCGATCACGGAGATCCGCTGACGGTGCACCAGGACGTTCGCGCGATGGACATCGGTGTGCAGAAGCCTGAACGGTCGGGGCGTCAGACCTTGGTGACTGCTCTTGAACCTGGCCATCGCGTCCTCGGGGATCCCCAGGGCCTGGAAGAGATCGCCGAAGCTGTCCCGGTTGGGCTGGTGCACGCGTTTCTCGGTGAAGTCGGCAAGCCAGTGCAGGAATCCGTCACTGTCGCCATCGGCCGGCCAGTCCGCAGGGCGAGCCGGGAGCTCACCGACCGGCACCTGGGCGGTCCTGACGAAGAACGCTGCGAACTCCCTCATCAGCCACTCACCGATGGCGCCGTCGGGATTACCGTCACTCAGCGCTTCGCCCCGGCGGTACCTGTGCAGAGAACGGTCCCCCAGCTCACCCAGCACGGCGACACAGCGGGGCACTTCACTCAGGTACCGGCACACGACCCTGAGTACGTCGGCCTCGCACGGCCAGATGCGCGGTACGACCTCGATCCCCTGCAGGGGCACCCGGTACTTGAACCGGGCGAAGGGCGTGACGCCGGTCAACACAGCGAGCAAGAGCCCTGCCCGCAGGACATGGTTGGTGTTGTGATGGCCGGTGAGCACACGCCCCCCGCCCCGGAGTCTGCGGGACTCCAGGAGGCGGTGCACGAGCGCCCATCGCGCCCGGTGTGACTGAGGGGGCATGATGGCCGAGAATAGCCGTCCTCCACCCGCGTCATGTCAACACGCGCATAACTTTCCGTCAGCTGTTTCGCGTTACCCGCGGGCGTTCACGCATGTCCGCGTAGTGGACGCCGTTACACCCATCCTGTCCGGCGTGCGGGACCGCGTCTACGACACAACCCGTTCGGGCCCCCGCCAGGAGCGGACACCGGTGGCGGCACACCGAACGGTCCGCCGCCGGTGATCCCTTGCCTTCATGTTCACTCCCGCAGAATCATCAGCAAAGGCTCCAGTGAGCCGACGACGCTCGTAGCCCCCGCATCCCTCAGCAGCTTGCTCTTGTGCTCGTTGCGCGCGTAACCGAGAAAGGGAACTCCGGCCCCGGCTGCGGCCTGGCAGTCCGTGGGGGTGTCGCCGATGAACAGGGCACCGGACGGCGCGGCCCCCATCGCATGGAGAGCGCGGTTGAGGTAGTGGGGGTGTGGCTTCAGGTACCGCAGGTCCTGCGTACGCCCGTAGACGTGCGGCTGGAAGCAGTCGAGCAGCCTGCGTTCGGCCAGGTATGCACGGACGACCCTGGGCGAGTTGTTCGTGGCTATGGCCAGCCGCGCCCCCACCGCCCGCCAGGTGTGAATCAGCGGATCCGCGAAGGCGGTCGGCATCGCGGAGGGGACAGCGCGCAGCTCCTCATCGGTAAGACGTTCCTCCAGCTCCGTGACCAGGTCGCTGTCGGGGTGCCGTCGATCGACGGCTCGAAGTACCGCGTGGGGGTCCCGCGTGTCCCGTTCGCTCTCGTCCAGCAGTCCGCTCAACCCTCGCGCTTCGAGCCAGGCCACCAGCCCGTCCGCCACTCGATGCGCCGAGTGCCCGGCGAACAGCCGGCAGATCGGCCCGTCGAAGTCCCACAGCACCACGCGGGCGCCGAGGAGGAGGTCCCTCAGGGACTCCTGGTCCACCGTCCGTGCCGCCACCGGTTCAGTCTGCTTCGTATCAGAGGTCACTAAGAGAGTGTCAGGTCAGTCGTGATGGTTTCCCAGAGGGCGTCGAACCACTTCCGGGATTCCTCCACGAACGCCGCGTCCCGCTGGCCTGTGCGCTCTTCGAAGGAGAAGAGGAGAGACCGGGAGCCGAGGGCGTCGTACATCTCCAGGGTCTGGCTCTCGTACTCCTCCCGTCGCTTCTCGAGCATGTAGTACCCCAACAACACCTCCTGCCCGTTGAGCACGTACAGCTTCACCGGCGGTGTGAAGGGCAGCGCCCGGAAGGTGACCTGTACATCGACGCCGTGGGTGGAACGGAGAGCTTGCAGGTTGTGGCGTAGTACCTGGGCCTGGGCGTTCCGCATCCTCAGCCAGCGTTGATGGACGGGATCGTCATCTCCTCGGCTCTCGACCAGGACCGGGAAGGCAAGGGTGATGTCGCGAGACGGCAACAGGATGCGGAGGTGGATCGACTCGGGTGGGCTGCCGCCCTGATGGATCCGGCGGACGGGTTCACTCAGCGCCATCATGAGGGTCTCGGACGTGTGGCAGACGACGTCCACGCGTACGCGGGGTGCGGAGAACGCCTCAGTCAGCCGCGGCGCCAGTGCGACCATCGTCGGCTGCGGTTCGGCCCGGCCCGGGGCCGGCTCGGCGATGCGCGGCGGGCTGCCCTTGCTCACGTTGCTGAGCAGGCCGTCCTCCTGGAGTGCCCGGAGTGCCTGGCGGACCGTGCCCCGCTCCACGCCGAACTCCTCGGCGAGTTCGGCCTGGGTGGGCAGACGGTCTCCGGCCTTCAGGTCCCCGGCACGGATGCGTTCCCGCAGGCTGTCGGCGATTTCCTGCGGCGAGAGCTTTCTGCTGCCGTTCACTGCCACGTTCTCCTGGGTCACGACCAAACGCTACAACTTAGATCCATCTGTGTGGAGTTGTTTGAAAGTTGTTTATGAGTAGGTACCAAGTGGGGACAACTACAGCAGAGTTGGTTACCAACTTAGCCGAGTTGGCGGAAGGTTTACCTCCTCATCGCCCCACCGCCCGCACACCCCCACACCCGCCCCCCCACGACCGCCCGCACCGGAAGCCCGAAGGAGGAACCCCCTCATGCCTGTCCTCGCCCTTCTCTCCGCCGTCCTCGTCGTCGGCATCGAGCAGACCGTCCAGGTGAAGTACGGAGTCACCGGCGCCGTCGGCCTGCTGCTGCTCACCGTCGGCATCAAGGCCAACAGCCCGGCCGTCAGCTCCGCCGGGGCCGTGGTGCTCGCCCTCCTCCTCGCGGGGCCCGCCCTGTGAGGCAGAAGTCACCTGGTCAGCCTTCGTGGGAGGCGGTCAGTTCGTGAGCACGAGCTCCGAACTGATCGTCTCCCACAGTGCGTTGAACCACAGGTGCGACTGTTCCACGAACGTCGTGTCGCGCAGCCCGGCGCCCTGCTCGAACGCGAACAGCATCGACTGGGTGCCCTCGGCGTCGTACAGCTCCAGGTGCTCGTGGTCGATCTCCTCCGCGCGCCGCGAGAGCGTGTAGTACGCGAAGAGCGCCTCGGAGCCGTTGAGCAGGTACAGCTTCACCGGCGGGGTGAAGGGCAGGGCGCGGAAGGTCACGCGCACGTCGATGCCGTGCGTGGCCCGCAGCGCCAGCAGGTTGTGCCGGAGCACCTGCCCCTGGGCGTTGCGCTGGGCCAGCCAGCGCCGTTGCAGCCGGCCGTCGGCCGAGGCGTCCACCGGGGTCGGGAAGGCGAGCTCGATGTCCCGGCTCGGCAGCAGGAGTCGCACGTCGATCTTGGCCGGATTCAGCTCTCCGGCGTGGATGCGGCGCAACGGTTCGCCGATCGCGAGCGTGAGGGACACCGAGGTCAGACACAGGGCGTCGATCTCGACGTGCGGGGACGCGAAGGCGGTCGCTATGCGGGGCGCGAGGGCCACGGTGGTGGGCAGCGGCGGAGCTGCCGGGCCGGTCCGGAGTCTGTCCAGGCCCAGATCGGGCGCGACCGTGGCCGGGCTGCCCTTGGACACGTTGGTCAGCAGGCGCTCCGCCTGCAGAATGCGCAGCGCCTCGCGTACGGCGCCGCGCTCCACGCCGAACTCGTCGGCCAGCCTGGCCTGCGTGGGCATGCGCTCGCCCGGCCGCAGCGCACCGGACCTGATCCGGGCGCGCAGCTCGTCGGCCACCTCGTGGGGTGTTCTCTGTGGCCGCTGCGACCTCGACCCTCCCTTGACGGAGGCGTGTTTCGGGTCCACGCCCAAACAGTACAACTTCTCGCCATCTTCAGGCAGTTCAGCGGAAGGTGGTTATGAGACGCGTCCAAGCGGAGATAAGTACAGTTGAGTTGGTCGCCAACTTGAGCAACATGGTCACATGTTCCCAAGGTTGGCCGATCGTTCTCCCTTCCGGAGGGGAGCCGGGAGTCCGACCGGTCCGCGACACCGCCCAGCCACAACTGAACACCGAGGACCAGCCACAACTCCATACAGCGCGCACGCGGAGCGTGCGCGGGAACAGCCACAACCGAACAGCCACAACCGAACAACACCATCGGCAGTACCAGAACGGCAGCACAGCAGCACAGCTACGGATGGATCAACCGATCGGATCAGCACCACCCCGTCGCCGACACCGAGGAGCGTTCAGAACATGTCCGGGCACCACGGTCGCCCGGACGTCCGCAGCAGGGCGTCGGCCTCACGGGCGGCGCCCGCTCGTTCTTCCCGGACCCGGCCCAGCGCCGCCAGCCGCAGCGTCGACTCGTCACCCAGCCACAGGGACGCCAGGTCGGCCACGTCGAGGGCCAGTTCCGCGTCCCGCGTGGTGGGCGTGCAGCTCGCGCCCCGCGCCGACGCCTCCAGCAGGAAGCGGCCGCCGGCCAGCCCGGCCCGGTCGGCGACCTCCAGCACCAGGGAGCCCGCGCGGTCGTAGGTCCGCGCCTCCAGGGCCCGTACGACGTCGAGAATCCGCACCCACAGCCAGTCCGACAGCGTGGTGATCCTGGCCGCCCTCGGGTCCGGCAGGTACAGCGGGAGGAGGTCGTCGGGGCCGCGCCAGCCGCTCTTGACCTGCGTGATCCAGTCGATCGAGCACAGGTGGTGCCACAGCGCGCGTTCACCGGCCGGCGTCGAGGCGATCAGCCAGTTCACCTCAGCCGTGTTGTGCGGCCGCTTGTCGTGCCAGTTGTCGTCCGACTCGTACGAGACCAGCCCCTCGACCTCGCCGGACGCCGAGCGGTACACGGCGTAGAAGGGCTCGGTCCACGAGGAGCCGTAGCGCAGGGCGCCGGTGTTGACCCGCCACCACACCTCGTCGCGGCTGACCGCGCCCGGCTGCGTCCGGCGCAGCCGCTCGTGCAGGTCGGGGCCGAGCTTGCGGACGTCCTCCGCCTCGACGAGATCGATACGGCCGCCGTCCTCCGGGACCGGACGGTGGCGGTCCAGGCCGGTACGCGGCACGTCGACGGTCCACTCGCTCATCGAGGTGGCGGGGCCGAAGCCGTAGCGGCCGTAGATCGGGTACTCCGCGGCGATCAGGGTCGCCACGACGTCCCCACGCTCCTTCGCGGCCGCCAGGTCCTGCGCCATCATGCGGGTGAGCAGGCCGCGGCGGCGGTGTGTGGCGGTGACCGTGACACCCGTGACGGCGTCGGCCGGGACCGGGGCGCCGCCCACCGCCGTGAGTTCCTGCGCGAAGGACTTGAAGGTCGCCACACAGCGGTCGCCGTCGAAGGCGCCCAGGTAGCGGCCCGGGGTGAACTGGGCCCGGCGGGCCGCCAGCTCGGTGCCGGACGGGGTCGGCGGGCGGAGGAACCCGGTGTTCACCGCGCGGAGCCAGTCGGGGAACTCGTTCTCGGTGATCGGACGTACGTCGATGTCGGGGCGGCGGCTGCTCATGAGGTCACGGTAGGTGGACGGGGGATGGGTGTCGCGGGGATTTCGCCGCCCCCCCGCGCGGGGGCGGGGACCTCGCCGGGCCGCTCCGGAAGCGGCCCGCGACCGCCCAACCCCGCGCCCCCGGCGGGAACGCTCACCGAGTGCGCCACCCGCATACGGCGCCCTGATCCACCCCGAACCCGCCGATCCCGCCGCCCCTTGCCGGGTGACCCCGCCGCACGACCCTCGCCGAGTGACCGCCGCTCAGAACACCGCCCTGATCTCCCCCACCTCCCGCTCCCCGCCCGTCAGCGGTGCCCGGCCGATGCGGGCCAGCACCGGGCTGTCCACGCCCATGAGGGTCAGGGTGCGGGCGAGGACCGGGCCCAGCGCCCGGCCGGCGCCGTCCTCGATCTTGAAGGCGAGTGCCCGGCCGTCCGGCAGGGCGACCGCCTGGACCGCCTCCGCGCCCATCTTGGACAGCGCGCCGGGGAGCTCGCGCATCAGCCAGGTGTCGGGGCGGCGGGTGCCGGCGACGTACTCGGGGTGGGCGCGCATGGCGTCGGCGACCCGGCGTTCGGCGGTGCCGGGGACGGCGAGGACGAAGGCGCGGAAGGCGCGGGCCAGGCCGGTCAGGCCGATCGCCATCAGGGGCGCGCCGCACCCGTCCGTGCCGACGGCCGCGACCGGTTCGCCCGCCGCTTCCTCCACCACGTCGTGAACGATCCGCTGGAGCGGGTGCGCCGGGTCGAGGTAGGAGTCGAGCGGCCAGCCGCGCAGCGCGCAGGCGGCCAGCATCGCGGTGTGCTTGCCCGAGCAGTTCATCGTCACCCGGTCGCGGACGGCGCCCGACGCCAGGTAGGTCTCGCGTTCCACCTCGTCCAGGGGGAGGTCGGGCGGGCACCGCAACCGGTCGGCGGTCAGGCCGTGTTCGGCCAGCATCTTCTGGACGAGGTCGCGGTGGAAGAGCTCGCCGGAGTGGCTCGCGGCGGCCAGCGCCAGCCGTTCGCCGGTCAGCTCCAGGCCGGCCCGCAGCACGCCCGCCGCCTGCATCGGCTTGTTGGAGGAGCGGGGGAAGACCGGCGAGGTCACGTCACCGAGCGCCAGCTCGACGGCTCCGTCCGCGTCCAGCACGACGAGGCTGCCGCGATGCCGCCCCTCGACGAACCCGGAGCGCACGACCTCGGCGAGGACGGGCGCGAAGTCGGGGACGAGGGCGGACGGGGTCGAGGGGGCGGGGACGGACATCGGCGGTGACCTTCCGGTGCTCGGCGCCCGACCCGGAAGGGGCCGGTTCCCGCCGCCACCGGGAAGGGGCCGGCCTGCGGGACCCGCCCCGTGGACCGGGCCGGTACGCGGGACCCGCCCCGGAAGGGGCCCGGGATCGCCGGGCCGTCGCCTCACACGAGCAGGTCGTCGACTTGTGCTTCCCCTTCACGGTACCTGCGGGTGATCTCCGCCCCGCAGTCGTCGGCCGTACGCTGCAACCGCTGCCGGCGCCGGGACGCCTGCTGCTCGTACCGCACGAGCCGGCCCATCGCCGTGTGCAGCTCCAGGTCGGTGCGGGCGGCCAGGTCGGAGAGCTCGACCTCGGCGAGCGTCTCGGCGGCGAGCAGCCGGTACTCCTCGCTGTACGGGGTGCCCAGCGTCACATGGCGGGCGGAGGAGCGGTGCCGGGCCGGGGCGTCGGTCAGGATCTGCGGGAGCCGCTCCATCAGGGAGCCCTCCTCGGTGTCCGGGACGGAGGCGGGTCCGCGCCGGGTGAGTTCGGCCCGCAGGATGTCGATACGGCCCTGGAGCAGCCGTCGTACGTAGCTGAGGTCGGCCTCGTCCCGCTGGGCCTCCCGGCGCAGGGTGCGCAGTTCGGGCAGGCTGAGCGGGGTCAGGTCGTGCTCGTCGGAATCAGCCGTCGGCAGCGCGCTGTCGGTGCGCTGGACGGGCGGCCGGAGCGTCTGGAGGTCGCCGACGACCTCTCCCGCGCGAACCTCTCCCGCGCGGGTCAACGAGACAGCCCCAGGCGGCCGCCCGGTACTCGGTGTGCTCATGTGCCTCAACCGTCCCCTCGACCGGAGTGTGGAAGCATCGTGCCACCCCAGGTGGCCGCTATGTGACCGAGTGCCCCCGATCGGCCCCAGATGGACGGGTACGAGTGGTAAAGAAGCCCCCGTACGAGCCGTGGGGGGCAGCACGGCATGATGGTCGCCATGCGTGCGGTGGTGCAGAGGGTGGATGGCGCGAGCGTCGTCGTGGACGGCGAGACGGTCGGGTCGATCGAGGGCGAGGGGCTGTGCGTCCTGGTCGGGGTGACCCACGAGGACACCAAGGAAAAGGCGGCCCAACTGGCCCGCAAACTCTGGTCCGTCCGGATGCTGGCAGAGGAGAGGTCGTGCTCCGACATCGACGCCCCGCTGCTGGTCGTCAGCCAGTTCACGCTGTACGGCGACGCCCGCAAGGGCCGCCGCCCCACCTGGAACGCGGCGGCGCCGGGCGAGGTCGCCGAGCCGCTGGTCGACGAGGTCGTCGCGCAGCTCCGCGCACTGGGCGCGACGGTGGCGACGGGCCGGTTCGGCGCGCGGATGAGGGTCTCGCTGACGAACGACGGCCCGTTCACCGTCCTGATCGAGATGTGACCGCCGGGGGCGCGCATGGACGCCGGGGGCCGGACGGCTTCCGCGTTTCCTGGGCGCGGCCGCCTGCCCCTACGGCTCCACGACGACTTCCTGGGCGGCGGCCGTGCTGTCCGCGACGAGCGGCGCGTCCACCGGGACGTTCCGCTTGACCAGCGCGAGGGCGACCGGACCGAGCTCGTGGTGCCGGGCGGACGTCGTGATGAAGCCGACCTTGCGGCCGTCGGGGCCCTCGTCCGCGCGCCGCAGTTCCGTGCCCGCCGCCGGCAGGTGGACCTCGCTGCCGTCCAGGTGGAGGAAGACGAGCCGGCGCGGGGGCTTGCCCAGGTTCTGGACGCGGGCGACCGTCTCCTGCCCCCGGTAGCAGCCCTTCTGGAGATGGACCGCCGTGGCGATCCAGCCCAGCTCGTGCGGGATGGTGCGGTGGTCGGTCTCGAAGCCGAGGCGGGGGCGGTGCTGCTCGACGCGGAACGCCTCGTACGCCAGGATCCCGGCCGGCGGACCGGCCTGCGCGGCGAACGCCTCCAGGCCGGAGCGCGGCAGGAAGAGGTCACGGCCGTAGGGCGTCTCGCGGACGACGGCGTCCTCGGGCACCTCCGCGATCGAACCGGCCGGCAGGTGCACGACGGCGAACTCGGCGGTGCGGTCGGCGACTTCGACGCGGTAGAAGAACTTCATCGACTCCAGGTACGCGATCAGCGCGTCCTGGGTGCCGGGCTCGACGTGCGCCCAGACGGTGTCGCCGTCGTCGACGAGGTACAGCGCGTGCTCGATGTGGCCGTTCGCGGAGAGGATCAGCGCCTCGGTGGCCTCGCCGGTGGGCAGTTCGCTCACGTGCTGGGTGAGCAGCAGGTGCAGCCAGCTCAGCCGGTCGTCACCGGTGACGGCGACGACTCCGCGGTGCGAGAGGTCGACGAAGCCGGCGCCTTCGGCGAGGGCGCGCTGCTCGCGGAACAGGTCGCCGTAGTGGGCGGCGACGTCTTCGTCCACGCCCTCGGCGGGAACGGCGCCGGGCAGGGACAGCAGAGGGCTCTTCATACGACCAAGCCTACGACCCGGTACTTGAACTCTTGGAAGTTGAACTTTTGAGCTGGCATTCCCGGCAGCGGCCGAAGATCGCGAAGTGCTTCATGTCCGTCTCGAAGCCGAAGGTCTCCCGCAGGGTGGCCGTGAAGCCGGCGGCCACCGCGATGTCGGCCTCGATCACGTTCGTGCAGTCCCGGCAGACCAGGTGGATGTGGTGGTGCCGGTCGGCCAGGTGGTACGTCGGCGCGCCGTGGCCCAGATGCGCGTGGCTGACCAGCCCGAGCTCCTCCAGGAGCTCCAGGGTCCGGTACACCGTGGAGATGTTGACCCCCGACGCCGTCTTCCGTACTTCCACGAGGATGTCGTCGGGGGTCGCGTGCTCGAGGGTGTCCACGGCTTCCAGCACGAGCTGCCGCTGCGGCGTCAGCCGGTAGCCGCGCTGCCTGAGGTCACTCTTCCAGTCGGTGCTCACCACACCAGAGAGTCTAGGACTACTTGAAGAAAGCGATCCCGTCGTCCGGCATGTCGTCCGGGAGGGCCTTCGCCCAGCGTTCGACGTCGTCGGGGGTGACGACCTTCTTCAGGTGGGCGGACATGTAGGGGCGCAGCTCGACGTCGGGGGTCTGCTTCTCGCCGACCCACATGAGGTCGCTCTTGACGTAGCCGTACAGGCGCTTGCCGCCGGTGTACGGGCCCGAGGCGGCGGTACGCGCGACGGCGTCCGTGACCAGGTCGATCTGCGGCTTCTGGTGTGCCAGCTCGCCGTACCAGATCTCGACGACGCCGTCGTCGCGGGTCATCGTGACCTCGACCTTGCGGTCGGCGTCGATGCGCCAGAAGCCGGACTCGGACTCCAGCGGCCGGACCTTGTTCCCGTCGTTGTCCAGCACCCATGCGTGGGAGCGGTACTCCAGGAAGTCCCGGCCGTCGTGCGCGAATTCGACCTCCTGCCCGAAGTTGCACTTCTCGGAGCCGGGGAAGTCGTGCACGCCGGCGCCGGCCCAGGTTCCGAGCAGGAAGGCGAGCGGGACCAGGTCCCGGTGGAGGTCGGACGGGATCTCGATCATGATCGGCAGTTCCTAGACGGAGGTCAGCGCTGGCCCTGGTACAGCTTCTTCACGGTCAGTCCGGCGAAGGCGAGGACGCCGACGCAGACCAGAACCAGCAGGACTTCGTAGAAAGCCTCAAGCACGGGTGCTCCTTGGTGAGCGGGGTGGGCGGTACAAGAGCCGGACCCCACTCTAGTCGGGTGGGACCCGGCGCTCTCTGCGAGGTGCGGATGCGGCGCCGCGACCCCCGCGGTGGGCTCGGGCCGCTCATGGTGAAGACCGGAGTCGTGAGGGCGGTGACTACGATTCGGTCATGGCGAAGAAGCTCGTGATCAAGGTGACCGCGGGGGCCGACGCCCCCGAGCGCTGTTCTCAGGCGTTCACGGTGGCGGCGGTGGCCGTGGCCAGTGGGGTGGACGTCTCGCTGTGGCTGACCGGCGAGTCCGCGTGGTTCGCGCTGCCGGGGAGGGCCGCGGAGTTCGAGCTGCCGCACGCCGCGCCGCTGCCCGACCTGCTCGACTCGGTGCTGGCGGCCGGCCGGATCACGTTGTGCACCCAGTGCGCGGCCCGCCGCGACATCACGGAGCAGGACGTCATCGAGGGCGTCCGGATCGCGGGCGCGCAGGTCTTCGTGCAGGAGGCGACGGAGGACGGGACGCAGGCGCTGGTGTACTGAGCGGGCGGCGGGTGGGGCGGTGTCACCGCCGCCGTTTCCTCCCGTCCAGTTCGTCCCACCAGTCGTCGGACCCGGGGTCGCCGGAGGGGGCGTCCCACCAGCGGTCCTCGGGGCCGCGCCGGTTGGCGACCATCGCGGCGACCGGGGGGATCACCATGGCGACCAGGCACATCCCGACGGCCGCCGGGACCGACCAGATGCGCACGATCCCCCAGGCCGACACGAACAGCGCGATGCAGATGCCCATCATCACGAAGTAGGCGTGCCGTCGTCGGGCGTACATGACTCCAGGGTAGGACCGGCACGGGTTCGGGGGCGTGCGAAGGCCGCACCCCGGTGTACGGAGACCGGGGTGCGGCCCTTCGGTCGCCTGGTGTGGATCAGACCGCGATCGCGACCTCCGCGAGGCCGCCCTGCTGGGCGACGACGGTGCGGTCGGCGGTGCCGCCGGGGACGAGGGCGCGCACGGTCCAGGTGCCCTCGGCCGCGTAGAAGCGGAACTGGCCCGTCGCGGAGGTCGGGACCTCCGCGGTGAACTCGCCGGTCGAGTCCAGCAGCCGGACGTAACCGGTCACCGGCTCGCCGTCGCGGGTCACCTGACCCTGGATGGTGGTCTCACCGGGCTTGATCGTCGAGGCGTCCGGGCCGCCGGCCTTCGCTCCGCACATGTCGTACTCCTGTAGAGGTCTTGAAAGGTCGGTCGGGTGACTTACTTGTTGGCGCCGAGCTCGATCGGCACGCCGACGAGGGAGCCGTACTCGGTCCAGGAGCCGTCGTAGTTCTTGACGTTCGGCACGCCGAGCAGCTCGTGGAGCACGAACCAGGTCAGCGCGGAGCGCTCACCGATGCGGCAGTAGGCGATGGTGTCCTTCGCCAGGTCGACCCGCTCGTCGGCGTAGAGCTCCTTGAGCTCGTCGTCCGACTTGAAGGTGCCGTCGTCGTTGGCGTTCTTCGACCACGGGATGTTGCGCGCGGACGGGACGTGGCCCGGACGCTGCGACTGCTCCTGCGGCAGGTGGGCGGGGGCGAGCAGCTTGCCGGAGAACTCGTCGGGCGAACGGACGTCGACCAGGTTCTGCTCGCCGATCGCGGCGATGACGTCGTCGCGGAAGGCGCGGATGGCCTTGTTCTGCGGCTTCGCCGTGTAGTCGGTCGTGGCACGCTCGGGTACGTCCTCGACCAGTTCGCGGGCGTCGAGCTCCCACTTCTTGCGGCCGCCGTCGAGGAGCTTGACGTTGTCGTGGCCGTAGAGCTTGAAGTACCAGTAGGCGTAGGACGCGAACCAGTTGTTGTTGCCGCCGTAGAGGATCACCAGCGTGTCGTTGGCGATGCCCTTGGCGGACAGGAGCTTCTCGAAGCCTGCCTGGTCGACGAAGTCACGGCGGACCGGGTCCTGGAGGTCCTGCGTCCAGTCGATCCGGATCGCGTTCCTGATGTGGTTCTTCTCGTAGGCGGACGTGTCCTCGTCCACCTCGACGATGGCGATGCTCGGGTCGTCCAGGTGGTCCTGGACCCAGTCGGCATCCACCAGGACGTCGCTGCGGCTCATGCTCTTTCTCCTCCGGGGCAGTTACGGCGGGGCGTGCGGTGAGAGAGGTGCGCGCGCTCGCGGCGCGAGGGCAGCGCACGGCGCCCGTCAGAGGGCGCGGGGAACGCGGAAGGCGAACGCCTCCGCTCAGAAGGCGCGACAGAGCATGGCGGCGACGCGGCACAGGTCTACTGCCCGCCGCTTCGTGAGATCCGCCTGTCGCTTCATGCGTCGATCGTAGGGACGGACAGCGGGACATGTCACCGCCGTGTCGTATTTTGAGATGCGATCGTCCGGGATGTGAGACGACTGTGGGGATCGGGCTGGGTGCGCGGGGTCTGCGGGCGGGTGTCGGGGGTGGCACATCTGCGGTGCGGACGACGTCGTCTCACAGGTCGGACACGTCGGTCACGCCGACCGTCGTCCTACCCGGCCAGCCGGACGTTCGAACCCTTCACCGAGATCTTCACACCCTCCGGCGCGGCCCGCACCTGGTCGAGGCGGATTCCGCCGGGCAGCCCGTCGATGGTCTGCCGGAAGTCGGTGACCGAGCGGATCCGGGTCTCGGCGAGGTCGATGCCGAGGTCCGGCAGCGAGTCGGCGTGCACCTTCACGGTGTCGCCGTCGACGACCGTGACCGAGCTGAGGACGGAGACCGTGCGGGGCAGCTTCGCGCCGAGGACGGTCGCGTCGAGCTCGACCTTGATCTTGCCGTTCCCGCCGTCCGACAGGCCCACGATCTGCGCGGTGACGCCGGGCGCCACCTGACCGGGCTCGGCCTTGGCCGCCGCCTTGAGCAGCGTGGCGTAGCCGAGGGTCGCGGTGCCGGTGGCGGTGGCCGCGGTGGCGGAGCCGTAGTCGCCGGAGAACGTCACGCCCCTCATCTCGGCCTTGAGGCCGTCGATGCGGATGGTGTCGTCCCCGCCGTTGCCGGTGGACGCCTCGTAGTCCCTGATGCCGACCTCGACGTCGTCCAGCCTGCCGTCGGCGGCCTGGGTGAGGAAGGGGAACCCCTTGATGGAGACGTCCGGGGTGGTGGCCAGGTTCTCCGTGGTCCGGAGTCTGTCGGCCGCCTTGTCCTCCGCGAAGTTGACCGCCACCCGGTCGGCGATCACGAAGAGGCCGCCCAGGATCACGACGACGATCAGAAGTATTCGCAGTGCGCGCATGCGCTGTTTCCCCCACCGGGTCGGCCCGTGACGACCGGGTGGCCGCCCAGCGCGAGACTAGTCCCGCCGTGGACGGAGAACGGGAGATTGTCGATCACCTGTGACAGGGGGTCCGCGGGCCGGGACACCGCCCGGACGCCTTCCGGCAGACCTCCCGGGCGGCCCCGGCCGCGCGGGGCGCCCCGGTGGATCCGGTCCGGCCGCCCCGTCGTGCCGCCTATCCCAGCGCCCGCCCCAGCACCCACACCGCGGGCGCCGCGGCCGCGAGGGGCAGGGCCACGCCGGCCGTGAAGTGCACGAACCGCGAGGGGTAGTCGTAGCTCGCCACCCGGTGCCCGATGAGCGCGCACACCGCCGCTCCCGCGCCGAGCACCGCGCCCTTCGCGCCGAGCCCGGTCATCCCGCCGGCCGCGATGCCGGCTCCCGCGGCGGCGAGCACCGCGACGACGACGGACGCCGGCGTGGGCAGCGGCAGGGCGCGGGCCAGGACGGCGACCGCCACCGCGGCCGCGCCGACCGTGACCGCGTCCGGCCCGGCCGCGAGGTACCCGGTGGCCACGACGGACAGCGCCGCCGAGACGACCGTCGCCATCAGGCCGTACATCCGCTCGTCGGGCTCGGCGTGCGAGCGGAGCTGGAGGACGAGGGTCAGCAGGACCCAGACGCCGAGGGTGCCGAGGATCGCGGCGGGCCCGTTCTCGCGCCCCGCCGCCAGCAGCGCCACGTCGGCGGTGAGCGCGCCGGCGAAGGCCAGCGCGATGCCCTGCCGGGCGGGCCACATGCCGTTCAGCCGGAACCAGCCCGCGGCGGTCAGGGCCTGGAGGAGGACGAGCGGGACGAGCAGGGCGTACGAGCCGACGGCGGCCGTGCCGGACAGCAGGAGCCCGAGCAGCGCGGTGAGCGCGGCGGGCTGCATGCCGGGTTCGATGACCGGCGACCGGCCCTCCAGCCGGGCCCGCTGGGCGTCGGTGACCCGGGCGTTGCCGGCGACGGTGGCGGGACCGTAGCCGGCGGCCCCGGGAGCCGCCGGTGCCTCGGGCGGGAAGGACTGCGCGACCGGTTGCGCGAACGGCGCGGCGGGAGCGGTCGGAGCGGGTGGAGCGGACCGGTGGCCCTGGTCGGCCGCCGGGACGGGTCCGGGGTCGTAGGACTGCGGCGGGAGGTAGGAGGTCTCGGCCGCGGAGACCGGCGCGTGCATCTGGGTCTCCCAGGTCTGCCCCTGCCACTGCTGTGTGTACTGCTGGGCGGCCTGCGGGTCCTCCTGCGGCTGCTGCTGCCCCGGCCACGCCTGCTGCCCCGCCTGCTGGTGTCCCCACGGCTGCGGCTGCTGTGGGTACGGCTGCGGCTGCCGGTAGGGGTCGTGGCCCTCGTACCCGTCCTGCCCGCCGTACCCCTCCTGCCCGCCGTACCCTTCCTGTCCCTCGTACCCCTGGTACGGCCGGTGCCCCTGCTGCCGGCGTCCCTGCTGCTCGTGCCCCTGGTACGGAGCACCGCCCTCGTACGGCTGGTCGGTCATCTCACCCTCCTGCGAACGGCGGGAGCACCTCGACCGTGCCGCCGTCGGTCAGCCGTACCGTCTCATGTCCGCGGGTGCCCACGGGGTCGCCGTCGACGAGGAACGAGCAGCGCCGCAGGACCCGCACGAGTTCACCGGGGTGCCGCTCGCGGGCGGCGTCGAGCGCCTCGGCGAGCGTGGCCGCGTCGTGCGGCTCCTCGGCGGTCCCGGCCGCGGCCTTCGCGGCGGCCCAGTAGCGCACCGTGACCTTTGGCATGTCGTTCCTCTGTGATTCGGCGGTCGACATCGGCAGTCGACAGGATCAGGCTAGCCCGCCTGTGCGGTGGCCCAGTCCCCGATCCGGGCCAGCAGTTCGTCCGCGGCCGCGTGTTCGGCGTGCCCCATGCCGGGTTCCAGCCAGAGTTCGCCGTGGTCACCGGCGGCCTCCGCCAGCATGCGGGGGTGGTCCACCGGGAAGTAGCCGTCGCTGTCGCCGTGCACGATCAGCAACGGCGTGGGGGCGATCCCCGGGACCGCCTCCACCGGGGACAGCGGGACCGGGTCCCATTCCCGGTGGTGGATCCGTGTGCGGAGCCCGTAGCGGGTCACCACGCGGCCCGCGGGGCGGGTCACCAGCCAGTGCAGCCGGCGCATGGGGGCCGTGCCCCGGTAGTACCAGCGGGCGGGTGCGCTCACGGAGACCACCGCGTCCGCGTGCGCGTCCCGCACGTCGCCGTACGCGTCGCCGGTTCCCGTGCCGTCCGGCCGGTACATCGCCGCGTGCCGCAGCACCACGGAGCCGCCCATCGAGAAGCCGACGGTGACCACGCGGGCGTGGCCGAGCTCACGTGCCCAGGCCACCGCGGCCGCGAGGTCCAGCACCTCCCGGTCGCCGACGGTCGACCGCCCGCCGGACGCCCCGTGCCCCCGGAAGGAGAACGTGACGACGGCGCCGTACCGCGCGAACGCCTCCGCCACCCGGCGAACGTGCGGCCGGTCCACGTCGCCGGTGAATCCGTGCGCGACGACGAACACCAGGTCACGGGCAGGTGGCGCGGAGGCGTCGTATACGTCCCCGACCGGGTCGTATACGGAATCGATCGTCACCCCGTCGACCGTGTGCAGAAACGTCCGGAAACGGGTATGTCTGCTTGTCTCGGCATGCGGACGATCCGTGGAACGTGCCGCATGACCTGCCGAACCAGTGCTCATGTGGGCTATTCTGCTCGGCAGAGGACTCGGGCAGCGTAGCCCCCGGGTCCTTTTGTGCTTTCGGAAAGCGTTGTATACGAAGCGGGAAACCGCAGGTGTACAGGGCCCGCGGAGAGCACGGCGGGCCCCCGGGGCGCGGGAGCCGCACCAGTACGACGGCTGCGAAGCAGTGCCGCAAACGTCCTCGCAGGGACCGAGGAGGAACCAGACGTTATGGGCGAGCGAACCGTGTACGTACGTATGACGAGCCAGGCAGGTGGGGCGCGATGAGTTCTCTGCTGCTCCTGACGAACGCCCTCCAGCCCTCGACGGAGGTGCTCCCCGCTCTCGGACTCCTGCTGCACAACGTGCGCGTGGCGCCTGCCGAGGGACCCGCACTCGTCGACACCCCTGGTGCCGACGTCATCCTGATCGACGGCCGCCGTGACCTCCCACAGGTCCGCAGCCTGTGTCAGCTGCTGCGTTCCACCGGACCCGGCTGCCCACTCATCCTCGTCGTCACCGAGGGCGGCCTCGCCGCCGTCACCGCCGACTGGGGCATCGACGACGTCCTTCTCGACACCGCGGGACCGGCCGAGGTCGAGGCGCGGCTGCGTCTGGCCATGGGCCGGCAGCAGATCGTCAACGACGACTCCCCGATGGAGATCCGCAACGGTGACCTGTCGGTGGACGAGGCGACGTACTCGGCCAAGCTCAAGGGCCGGGTCCTCGACCTCACCTTCAAGGAGTTCGAGCTCCTGAAGTACCTCGCGCAGCACCCCGGCCGTGTCTTCACGCGGGCCCAGCTGCTCCAGGAGGTCTGGGGCTACGACTACTTCGGCGGCACCCGGACCGTCGACGTCCACGTACGGCGGCTGCGCGCCAAGCTCGGCGTGGAACACGAGTCGCTGATCGGTACCGTCCGCAACGTCGGGTACCGCTTCGTCACGCCCGAGAAGGGCGACCGCGGCGGCGACGACGCCAAGGCCAAGGCGGCGGCCGGACAGACCTCCGCCTCCACCGGGACGAAGCCGGAGAACGCGGACGAGACGGCCGCCCTGGACGCCGCCGAGGTGGCCGCCGAGGCCTAGGTCCTCTCGGCTGGATCCGGCCTGATCCGGCCGGATCCGGACGGAGGACCCCAGGGCCTCCGGTTCGGGTCGGGCCGGGCTCGCACGGCTTTCGCACCGGAAGCCGCGGGGAGGGTCCCACGGGGCCGCCCCGAGCGGTCCGTCCGCTTTACGCCCTGCCCAGAGCGGGTCCATCCGCGTAGACTCCGCGGGTGGCCAAGGTGACTCGGGATGACGTAGCGCGGCTGGCAGGGACATCCACTGCCGTTGTCAGCTATGTCATCAACAACGGACCCCGGCCGGTCGCACCGGCCACGCGCGAGCGTGTACTCGCCGCGATCAAGGAACTGGCCTACCGGCCGGACCGGGTGGCGCAGGCGATGGCCTCGCGGCGCACCGACCTCATAGGCCTGATCGTGCCGGACGCGCGCCAGCCCTTCTTCGGTGAGATGGCGCACGCGGTGGAGCAGGCGGCGTCCGAGCGCGGAAAGATGGTCCTCGTCGGCAACTCCGACTACGTCGCTGAGCGCGAGGTCCACTACCTGCGCGCCTTCCTCGGCATGCGGGTGTCCGGGCTCATCCTCGTCAGCCACGCGCTGAACGACCTGGCGGCCGCGGAGATCGACGCCTGGGACGCCAGGCTGGTCCTCCTGCACGAGCGGCCCGAGGCCATCGACGACGTCGCCGTCGTCACCGACGACCTGGGCGGCGCCCAGCTCGCCGTCCGCCACCTCCTGGAACACGGCTACGAGTACGTCGCCTGTATGGGCGGCACCGCGGAGACCCCGGCGGTCGGCGACCCGGTGTCCGACCACGTCGAGGGCTGGCGGCGCGCGATGAAGGAGGCCGGGCTCGCCACCGAGGGCCGGCTCATCGAGGCCCCCTACAACCGCTACGACGCCTACCAGGTCGCCCTGGAGTTCCTCGCCCGGCCCGACCGGCCGCCGGCGGTCTTCTGCTCCACCGACGACCAGGCGATCGGCGTGCTGCGCGCGGCCCGCGAACTGCGGATCGAGGTGCCGGCGGAGCTGGCGGTCGCCGGCTTCGACGACATCAAGGAAGCCGCCCTGGCGGACCCGCCGCTGACCACGATCGCGTCGGACCGCTCGGCGATGGCGCGGGCGGCGGTCGACCTCGTCCTCGACGACGGGGTGCGGGTCCCGGGCTCCCGCCGCGAACGGCTGAAGGTGTTCCCCTCGCGTCTGGTGCCGCGCAGCTCCTGCGGCTGTGTGTGAGACTCCGCACCCGTTCCTGAGGGTTGTCTGAGAGGGCCCGCCAAGCTGCGAGAACCACCTTTACATCGGGCATACGAGGTTCTGCCGGGCTTCTCAGGCAGCACTCAGCAAGCTCTCATGGTCGGCGGACAAGCTCTGTTGCATGACCGAGAGCTTCCGCCGCAGCGGCGAGTACGAGAACCCCCAGGGTCACGGCGACCAGACCGCGTACCCCCGGCAGCAGCATGTCTCTTCCCCCGTCGACCCCGAGTGGCCGCCGCCGCCCGCCCACGAGCCGGCGCAGCCGGTCACCGCGGAGTCCGGCGGCACGGTGTGGCCCGCGCAGGCCGCGCACGCCGCGGCCCCGGCCGGGTTCGGGGGGGGGGGGGGGGGGGGGGGGGGGGGGGGGGGGGGGGGGGGGGGGGGGGGGGGGGGGGGGGGGGGGGGGGGGGGGGGGGGGGGGGGGGGGG